>JANRCO010000026.1:0-31663 GCA_030726975.1 Ilumatobacteraceae bacterium
CGGTCGAGAGCCGCCTGCGACCTAATAAAAGCGGCAGTGTCGGCATTAGCGCCGGTCAGTGCAGTAGTAATTCCATCGATGAACTGGCTTGGGCCACCATTACGCAAAGCCGAAATGCAGTCGCTTGTTGACCAGAGTGTGTTCTTCCACTTCAATTCGGCAACTTTCAAAGCGACGTTCTTGCAAGTAGAAGCGGTGGTACCAGTGCACGACAACAGGAAGTCGCGAATTGCGTTTCCTGTTGCGGCAGAATCGTTTGACTGGTCAGCCAAAATGAACTCTGCTCCCCAACCATTGCCAAGGAAAGCTCCCACTCGCGAAGAGGTTGGGTCGAGGCCACGAATGGACTTGATTCCTGAACCCTTCAATGTTTGCGAGGTGACTTCTTTGATAATGGTCTTTGCCCTGGTTGTTAAGAATGCACAGTTGTCGCATACCAATGAACCAGACGATGTGGTGCTGATGGTCCAACGCAAGGTCATCGGAGTAGTTGTTCCTACCCACGCGGCATTGGTAATGGTGAGTACAGAATCGGTACTCAACGAAGCACTCACCGCACGCGAAGCATTAGTGGCGAGTGATGCTTCTGCTGGAAGAGTTGGGCGCGGTGCGCCAAGTGCGTTGTTGCTTGCTAAGTACGTTGCTTGAAAGTTGCCCGGGTCGGTGACCACCGCTGCAGCGGCCACTTGAAGGATCGTTGTCGGTGTGACAGCTGATCCCTTCTGAGGCAAAGTGCCGGCAGGAGCGGTGGTTGCAGTAACAGTAGTTGCCGTCGTTACTTCAGTATCTGTGTTGCTGCCAATAGAACTCGTGGTTGTATCTAACACTTCCACGCTCGCAACAGTTGTTGGCGTACCCGACTCATCGGAACTTGAACCGCCACACGAAGCAACTGCTACCAGAGCAATTGCCAAGATGGCACATTTCGTTACACGAGATTTCATTTGGTTGCTCCACATTTTTCAGAAACGAGTTTGTTAATAGATTCAGTTGCAGCATCAATTTCGGGTGTTGCATATTTTGCAACTACTGCATCGAATGAGTCGAGCGATGGGTCGCTCTTCAGCGAGTCGGCCATTGCTTGAGCAGCTGCTGCAACTTTGTCGGCAGCAGATTTAATTTCAGCAGGAGCCTTGCTCGCGGTATCGCTCAATGCTGCAGCAAGTGCATTGATCTTGGTGGTGATTGCTGCAGCATCATCAGTTGATTCAATTTGAGGAAGCTTTGAATTGTTGGCATCGGCTGATGCACAGAATTCGGTGTATGACACTTCGCCAGTTGCGGTGGAGTTTTCAGGAGCAACGGCGGTGTCTTGCGTCGATGAACTGCTTCCCCCGCAAGCCACCAGACCCAGTATCGCCAGCAAGGGGATACCGCGTTTCATGAGACGGGTGCGGCGAACATTTCGCGGATGAGGGGAAAGCATGACCGTCAACCTAATGTGCGGCTGACACCCCTTCAAGTCATAACTAGAAGTTTTTTTCTAAAATAGATATTATCTTTTTAAGCCGTGCCTATGGTCACTATCTATTCCTGCAAAATGGCATTTAAACGCGAATTAATGTCATCTTCAGGAAGTGCTCGTGACTCAACAACACGTTCACCTGCTGCACTTTGGAACACCCAAGCGGGCTGTGAGGCAACCGAAAAGCTGGCAAAAATTTCACCATCGCCATCGCGAACGTTGGGGAAAGTTAAACCGTGACGTGAAATGAATTCATCAATTTCACCTTGCGTGCCGTTCCAAGCAATACCAACAATGTTGACCTTGCCGGCCCATTTTTTGCTGACCTCCTCGACCGAGGGGGCTTCACTATTGCAGGTGCCTCAATATGGCGCCCAAAACCAAAAGGCCGTTGGCGTGCCTATGTATGAGGACCCAAAATCAGCCGGCGCAGCGTCTGTGGTGATGCTCGCCATCGTTTCCGTTGGCGAAGGGGATGATGGGCTCGACGCACTGGGCGTTGAACCACCACAACTTGCTAATGCCAATGCGAGAAGCGCCACAAGCGAGAGACGGCGAATCATTGTTAACTGCCTCGCCGTTGCTGCAAGATTGCGGTGACTACTTTGCCGTCGGCTTTACCTTTACTGAGTTTCATGATGGTGCCAACAAGTGCACCCATTGCCTTTTCTTCGCCTGCGCAATATTTCGCCCATGCATCGGGTTGAGCAGCAATACCTTCATCGACAAAACCTTCAATGACGCTGGTGTCGAGTGCTTCGAAACCTTTTGAAGCAGCAATTGCTGCAGGGTCTCCCCCACCAGCTTCGAGCATGTCGCCAAGAACAGTTTTTGCTTGAGTTGCCGTGAGCTTGCCATCGCGTTCGAGAACGGTGAGAGCAGCAAGATCTTTGGCGGGCAAACGTGGTGCGTTGCCTTCTTCAGCAAACGACTGTTGCACCCATACCAAAGCACGCCCAGCGTCGCCACCGGAGTTCTTCACCTCTTCTATATAGGTGTCTTGCCCGCGCTCTACAACAACTGCAATTGCTTCGCTGTCTTCGTCGACTCCGGTCAACACGGCCAAGTTGGTGCGACGAGCAGCTGGCAACACCGGCAATGCAGCGCGAACACGTTCTACCCATTCTGCATCGGGAGCAAGCATCACGAGGTCGGGTTCGAGGAAGTAGCGGTAGTCGTTGGCGTCTACTTTGGCGCGCAATGTATGCGTGCGGCCATCGGTTTCATCCCAGTGGCGTGTTTCTTGACGAATAGTGCCACCGGTTTCCAAAACATCAATTTGTCGGCGAGCTTCGTACTCAATGGCTTTGCCAAGTGAACGCACCGAGTTGACGTTTTTGATTTCACAACGCGTACCGAGTTCGGCCCCGTACTTGCGTACCGAGACGTTGGCATCGCAACGCATGGAGCCTTCCTCCATCTTGGCATCGCTTGCACCAACAGCTACAAGAATGGCGCGCAACTCATTGACGTATTGGCGTGCTTGTTCTGCAGTACGCACATCGGGGTGCGACACAATTTCTACGAGTGGTACACCAGCGCGGTTGAAGTCGATGAGAGAGTAATCACTTCCGTGAATACGACCACCAGCACCGCCGAAGTGTGTTGACTTGCCAGTGTCTTCTTCCATGTGTGCGCGCTCTACGCCAATGCGCACACCGCCCGGCAACATGAGAAAGCCATCGACGTTGAGTGGCTCGTCGTATTGCGTAATTTGATACGCCTTCGACAAGTCGGGGTAGAAATAGTTTTTGCGGTGAAACGTGCTTGGCTTCACAGTGCAATTGAGCGCAAGACCAATACGCATTGCTAGTTCAACTGCGTGTTGGTTGAGCACAGGCAATGCACCTGGCAAACCAAGCGTTACTGGGTCGATGTTGGTGTTTGGTTCGTCACCAAAACGGTTTGGTGAACCACTAAAGAGTTTTGTTTTGGTGGCAAGTTCTACGTGAACTTCGAGCCCAACAACAAGTTCCCAACCTTCGGGCAAGCCATTGTCGATCATGCTGCACTCTCCAACACTGCGGCTACTTTGAACATTGCTTCTTCACCCAATGTGGGTGCCAAAATTTGCACGCCAACTGGCATGTTTGCCTGACCAGTACCAAATGGCACGCTCATTGCAGGATGCCCCGCCAAGTTGGTGGGAATGGTGAAAATATCGCACAGATACATGGTGAGAGGGTCATCGGTTTTTGCGCCAAATGGGAAGGCAACCGTGGGCGACGTAGGAGTCAAAATGACATCGGCGTTCGCGTAGGCCGCCGCAAAGTCGTTGGAAATGAGTCGACGCACTTTGAGGGCCTTGCCATAATACGCGTCGTAATAACCAGCCGACAATGCATATGTTCCGAGCATGATGCGACGCTTTACTTCATCGCCAAAACCTGCTGCACGCGTATCGGCATACATGTTGTTCATATCGTTTGCTGCAACGCGATTGCCGTAACGCACGCCGTCGTAACGAGCAAGGTTGCTGCTCGCTTCTGCAGGAGCAATGAGGTAATACGCGGTGAGCGCATACGACAACGAAGGAAGCTTGACATCGACAATGGTGGCACCGGCTTTTTCGAGCGCAACGAATGCAGCGTCGAGGCGAGCAAGCACATCGGCGTCGGCACCCTCGGGCAGGTCGGCAACGCGACCAATGCGCATACCTTCTACCCCGCGGCCAAGAACTGACACCAAAGAAGGTGCAGGCTTGGGAATGCTTGTGGAATCCATGGGGTCATGACCAGCAATAACTTCAGTGAGGAGAGCTGCATCGGCAACGCTGTGCGAGAACGGACCAATTTGGTCGAGGCTGCTGGCAAAAGCAACCAAGCCGTAGCGGCTGACCAAACCGTACGTTGGCTTGACGCCAACAACTCCGCATAGTGCAGCTGGTTGACGAATACTTCCGCCGGTATCGCTGCCAAGAGAAACTGCGGCAAAGCCTGCAGCTACTGCTGCTGCACTACCGCCGCTGCTGCCACCCGGAACACGCGAAGTGTCGAGTGGGTTACGAGTAGGACCAAATGCAGAGTTTTCTGTACTGGAACCCATTGCGAATTCGTCGAGGTTTGTTTTACCAACGAACACTGCACCAGCTGCAAAAAGTTTGTCGACAACGGTGGCGTTGTACGGTGGCTTCCAGCCTTCAAGAATTTTCGACGAGCATGTGGTGGGAACACCACGGGTACACATGTTGTCTTTGAGTGCAATGGGAACACCAGCGAGTGGCCCAACATTTTCACCGCGGGCAATGCGTGCGTCAATGTCGGCAGCGCGCTTGCGAGCTTCTGCACTTGTGACCAAGTTGAACGCATGCACTTCTTCTTCGCGTTGGCCAATGCGTTGCAGATGCTCTTCAACAACAGAAGCAGCAGACCGTGCACCACTTGCAACATTGTGAGCAATAGAGGTAGCTGTGCTGAAGTTACTCATCTTCGCCTCCAGATGGAGGAACGCGGAAGCGACCTTGCTCTGCTGCGGGCGCCGCGCCCAGCACTTCTTCGCGGTCGAGGCAGGGCTGTTCAACATCGGCACGCAAAACGTTGACGAGCGTGAAGGGCTGGGTCATGGGCTGAACATCGGCAAGTTGCAAATTGTCGATGTCGGCGAAATGATCGAGCATGCCGTCGAGTTGTTGCGTGTAGCGCTCCACATCGGCGGCTGAAATATTGAGACGCGCCATGCGTGCCACTTTGGCTACATCGGCGGCAGAGAGACGTTCAGACACAAGAGTGAATGCTACCGAGTAACAGGAGCAAATTGAGGAGGTCGCTTCTCCATGAAACTGGCGACTCCCTCTTTAAAATCGGCGCGGGTGAGCGATTCCTTCATGAGTACGAGCGCACGCTGTTCAGATTCTGTGATGGCCTGAGTGGTGTCGGCATATACCTGTTGTTTCATTACCTTCATTGAGGTCGGCGAGACATATGCTGCCAAGTCGCTGGCGTAGGCAACTGCGTGAGCAAGCAACTGGTCGCCAGGAACCACTCCATTGACCATTCCCATCTGATGCGCTTCTTCGGCGAGAAACACTCGCCCACTCAACAACACATCGAGAGCGTTTGCTGTGCCAACAAGACGTGGCAATAACCAACTCATGCCGTACTCCGCAATGAGCCCGCGACGCGCAAATGCTGTGGTGAACTTTGCCCCAGCTGCTGCAAAGCGCACATCGCACATCAGCGCTTGCACCATGCCAATTCCTGCACATGCACCGTTGATTGCAGCAATGACTGGCTTGGGAATAGTTGTTGTGTACGACTGCAAGCGACCACCTGCTGCTGATTCTGCACCTGCGTTTGACCCACCCGAAGATGATTGGCCAATTGATTGCAATGCATCCATGTCGGCGCCTGCACAGAAACCTTTTCCAGCACCCGTTACAACAAGTACACGTACTTCATCGTTTGCTACACATTCATCCATCAATGTGAAATAACGCTCGGAGAGTTCACCGTTCCAAGCATTGAGTCGATCGGGGCGATTCAGAGTAAGAAGCGCTACACCTGGGGCAGGGTGCGAAAGAAGAACTGTGTCGTTTACTGCTGAGTTATTGGAGGTCGCCATAAGGAAGAACGTTAGACGGGTCAGGCTCACTACGCCGATACCAGAGCGCCTCACGTATCAAAAAGCCAATAGATACAACAAAGACTGCGAGAGAAACCCACTGATTCAGCCGCAATCCACCCGCTTGATGGGCGTCGTCAATGCGTAAACCTTCAATGAAAAATCGCATCAAGGTGTACCCCGCGCTATACACAAAAAAGAGTCGCCCGGGTCGCAGTGGGACTCTCTGATCGACCACAAGCAACACCAAGCACAAAAGAGCACAACCGAGTGACTCGTAAAGAAATGTTGGATGAAAAGTAGTACCCACGGGAAAACCAGCGCTCATCGTTTTGTCGGCACTGATTTCAAGACCCCACGGCAAAGTGGTGGCTTTCCCAAAGAGTTCCTGATTGAACCAATTTCCCCAACGACCAATCGCTTGGGCAATAGCTAATGCAGGAGCAGCACAAGTAACAACAAGCAATACATCTAAACCTTTGCGGCGAGTTGCCCACATGCCTGCAAAAACTCCCAGCGCAATGCCACCCCAAATACCAAGGCCGCCTTGCCACACCTTGACGATGTCTCCATAGTTATTGGAGAAACGCGACCAATCGGTGACCACGTGATACGCACGAGCTCCAACAATGCCCGCAGGAACTGCCCACATGACAATGGAACCAATATCTTCACTTGTGGCAACTCCGCGAGCTTCAACACGCTTGCCCAACAACCACACAGCAACTACTACGCCAAGTGCAATCATGAGACCGTAAGCGATCAAGAGTAAAGGCCCGAGATTTAACGTTCCAGAAGAAGGGATCGGTATACTCGCCCATAAATATGTTGAAAACACTGAGTTAACTTTCTGC
This sequence comes from Ilumatobacteraceae bacterium, assembly GCA_030726975.1. GTDB lineage: Bacteria > Actinomycetota > Acidimicrobiia > Acidimicrobiales > Ilumatobacteraceae > F1-20-MAGs119. The sequence goes on from JANRCO010000026.1 coordinate 6,880, forward strand.
CACAGCAAAAGCGAAATTGACCGCACCATCAAAAATGATTTGCTTGTCGAAGTCTTGTGTAGCTACGTGATAACTACGTTCTAATTTCACCTGTTCAACCGCTCCACCGTACGTTGCAACAATGAAATCGCTATCGGCCGGGCTAACAACGTGATCTTGAGTTGATGTGAAAAGCAACAACGGCACTTTGATTTCCGGCAAACGCTGCGCCAGTGGTTTAAGCCCGTCGGCAATAAAGGAAAGCAGTGGACGAATGGGTGTGCCGGAATACGCATTTTCCGTTGTGTCAGGGTCGGCTATATCGCTTCCAATACCCGGAATCACTTCTGTGCCCTCAGTCAACATGCCATCAATAGCACTCACGATTTCTTCAGGCATCGCCTGAGCTGCAGGGTTCACGCAAACAATGCCTGCGATGCTTGGGCGCTGCGATGCAAGCCACAAGGTGAGTGTTCCGCCCATCGATAAACCCATCACCACTACTTTTTCAACACGTGACGCCAGCATGGTGTAAGCGGTGTCGGCATCGCGCAACCAATCGCTCCAGGTTGTGGGCAACATATCTTCAATGTCGGTTCCGTGCCCGGCGAGTCGTGGCATTTCAACATGAAAGCCAGCCGAAGCACACGCCTCAGCGAGGCCCCGCATGGAACCAGGGTTACCCGTGAATCCGTGCACTACCAAAACACCTGTGGTGAGAGTTCCTTGATGAGACCACGCCTCTGCGCCAGCCATTACCTCATGAGTTGCCATTTGCACAGTGTAGATCGTCTCACTGAATTGCTTGCCTTCGCGTCTAGCCTAGAACTATGCGGCAACCAAGAAAATCGGTGGAATCATCTGCCTTCAGTGCCGTTATTCCCGTTATTGCACTGCTTCCCGCTTGGTTTGTTTCTACGGCAATTTTCTGGTGGTGTTTCTCACACATTGTTTCGGTGAATTTCTTCATTTTTCATAGTGTGGTTGCACTCGGTGCTGGCCTGATGTTTTTTCTTCCTGCACAGCGACTGTTTGTCGTGCGTCTTCTTGGAACTCGTGCACCAAATGCACAGGAAACAGCTCGGCTCACCCCGCTCATCAAGATTGTTGCCCAGAGTGCTCGACTCCATACTCCACGTTTTGTTGTTGCAATTGATGAGAGCGACGACATCAACGCATTCGCATGTGGCGGGCACATTCTTGTGGTGAGTTCTTCAGCAGTGGAGCACCTCAGCGACGAGGAACTCTCTGGTGTAGTTGCCCATGAAATGAGTCACCACCTTGGTGCACATACCGTTGCATTATCAATTGGCCAATGGCTGAGTTTGCCCATCATTGCATGTGCACGTCTCGGATTTCTTCTTCAAGGAACAGCACTTCGCATTGAGCACGCTCTCGTGCCACGTCATGAGTACTTCCGCATTCCCAGCAAACTCATTACTTTTTTGTTCACCGCGACCGCGTGGATTTTCCAAGCTTCACTTCTGAGTGCTCACATTTTGAACAATATTGTGGGAAAAAATGCCGAGTTCCAGGCCGACGCTCGTGCTGTAACACTCGGCTTTGGGAAACAGTTGTCTGCTGCGCTTTCCCGATTCACTTTTCCTCATCAAGATGCACAACAAGATTCGCGCACTCTGCGCTTGGCGAAAAAACAGTGGCACGAGAAGATCTTTTCCTCTCATCCAGAGGCGCGTACCCGTATTGCTCGAATTGAGGCTCAACTTCGTACGCAACAGCAACGCAGGTAACCTGTCTAGGTGCTCCTCATTACCTGTCAATCCACTTGCGCTCAATCATGACAGCACTACCTACTTCTCCGTTTCTTACAGCTGCCCGTGGTGAACGCGCAACGCACACACCTGTGTGGTTTATGCGTCAAGCGGGTCGCAGCCTTCCTGAATACCGAGCCTTGCGCGGCGAAGGAAGCATTTTAGATGCAATCAAAAAACCTGAGCTTGCAGCAGAATTTACTTTGCAGCCCGTACGGCGATACGGAGTTGATGCTGCAGTTCTTTACAGCGACATTGTGGTTTCTTCACATGCTGTTGGTTTTGGCATCGACGTGGCGCCAGGAACTGGCCCAGTAGCACCTGTTCCGCTGCGCACGAACGACGACCTCGCTCGACTGCGCGCCCTTGAACCTGAAACCGACATGCATTACGTGATGCAAACAATCGACATGTTGGTGAAAGAACTAGAAGTGCCACTTCTTGGCTTTGCTGGCGCTCCGTTTACCGTTGCGAGTTATCTCATTGAGGGAAGACCGAGCAGAACTTACGAAAATTCATTTGCCATGATGCGCAACAACGATGTGTTGTGGCACAGCGTCATGGAAAGACTTAGTCAGCACGCCATTGCACTTGTCTCGGCACAAATTCAACACGGCGCACAGGCATTTCAAATATTCGATAGTTGGGTGGGGGCACTCACGGTTGACGACTACAGGAAATATGTTCTTCCGCACACCAAAAATGTATTTACTGAGTTGTCACGTTTGCACCCAGAAGTTGCCGGCATTCACTTTGGTGTGAACTGTGCTCACTTACTTGAAGCCATGCACGAAGCAGGCGCTTCAATTATGGGTATCGATGCCACCATTTCTCTGCATGATGTGCGTACACGACTAGGTGCAGATGTTGTGCTCCAAGGAAACCTGAATACCGATCGTGTCCTTGAAGGCGTCGAGCCAGCTCTTGCAGCAGCAGATGAAGTTCTTGCAAGCAATGCGCAACACCCCGGACACATTTTCAACCTGGGTCACGGTGTCACACCGCAGTGCAACCCCGATGTTCTGCACGCCATCGTGCAACATGTTCATAAAAGGACAGCACAATGAGCAACACCAAAACAGCAGTACTTCTCATGGCATACGGCACTCCACGCAGTCGCGAAGAGATCTTGCCGTATTACACCGATATTCGTCGAGGTCGCCCGCCTACCGAAGAGCAACTGAACGACCTCACTGCGCGATACGAAGCCATTGGTGGTTTGTCACCCCTTGCCGCACTTACTGAGGCTCAGCGCGATGCTTTGCAAACTGCTCTCAACAATATTGCTCCCAACACCTACCACGTGGCTTTGGGGCTGAAACACGCGGCTCCCATGATTGAAGACGCTGTGCAGCAACTTGCACAAGAAGGTTTCACAAAAATTGTTGCTCTTGTTTTGGCTCCACACTTCTCTTCATTCAGCATTGGCCAATACATCGATCGCGCAACAGCAGCAGCAACGCCTCACGGCATTTCTGTCGTGGGCATTACTAGCTGGGCAACCGAGGAGGCTTTCATTGAATTTCTTGCCGCCGATATGTCTGCAAAATTGGCAGCGATGCCGGCCGCAACTCACGTGCTCTTTACTGCCCACTCGCTTCCGCAACGCATTATTGATGCCGGCGACCCGTACCCCGCCGAGTTGCGGTCAACCGCTGTCGCTGTTGCTGCAAAAGTTGGGCTCACGGAAAATACTCAGTGGTCAATTGCCTGGCAATCTGCTGGCCGCACGCCAGAACCCTGGATTGGGCCCGACATTCTCGACGTCATCGACCAACTAGCGACGCAACCCACTCCGGCTAGAGGTGTACTCGTGAGTGCATGTGGCTTTGTAGCAGATCATCTTGAAGTGCTTTTTGACCTCGATATTGAGGCCTCGCACCGCGCCGAGCAGCATGGGCTCGCATTTGCGCGTACTGAATGTGTGAATGACAATGGAGCAATTATGAATGCACTTGCTCATCGCGTGCATACAGCCAATCAATGAATTAAGGCAAAATGCCAGAAGAATCCATCCCAGCTGAACACCATGTCGTCATCATCGGCGCAGGCATTACAGGTCTGTCATGTGCTCATTCTTTACTCACTGCCGCACCACATCTTCGTGTAACACTTCTTGAGTCTCAGCCCACCACGGGTGGTGTCATCCGCACGTCTCCTTTTGCAGGCCTCCCGCATGTCGATGAGGCCGCAGATGCATTTTTGTTGCGAGTGCCCTTTGCTGCACAGCTTGCAAAAGATGTTGGATTAGGCAACCACCTCACTTCTCCCACTTCTGGGCACGCTTCTGTATGGCGCAATGGTTTACATCGTCTGCCTGCTGGCCTCCTTCTTGGTGTCCCAACACAACTCTCCTCGCTCGCTACTTCTCGGTTGATTTCTCCTCGAGGGAAACTTCGTGCGGCGCTCGACCTCGTATTACCCAAAACCTCTGTGGCGAATGACTCCATCGGTGCCTACATGCGTCGGCGGTTTGGCAACGAAGTACACAACATGCTCATCGACCCCCTTGTCGGCAGCATCTACGCAGCCGATACCGATCACTTTTCCCTCGAAATGGTTCCGCAGTTGAGTGCTCTTACCTCAGGTAACCGCAGCGTTTTACTCACCGCTCGTCGCATGCCCAAACCCGCTGCAGATGTTGCTGCTACTCCAGTTTTTGGTGCTCCTCTCGCTGGCATGGGCGCCTTAATAAAGGCAACTCATGAGGCTGTCGAAAAACTTGGTGGCACCGTTCGCCTGAACTCGCACGTTTCTTCGATAGAACCTGCTTCCGGCAATGGAAAGTACTCCGTTCACGTCACCGCAAATGGAACAAGCGAGACCCTTTCCGCGAGCCACGTTGTTGTGTGCTCTCCAGCCAAACATTCAGCTGACTTTTTTTCAGAATCAGCACCGCAAGTTGCACAAGTTCTTGCGCAGAGCTCGCACGCTTCAGTGGTGATGGTTGCACTTGCTGTACCTAAAGAATCACTTCCACGAAATGCCAGCGGCAGTGGCTACCTCGTACCGAAACCTGAGCAAAGATTCATTACTGCTGTTTCATTCGCCTCACAAAAATGGGCGCATTTGAATACCACCGATTCAGCAATTCTGCGAATCTCACTGGGCAGAGACGCAATGCCACTCCACGAACATTCCGATGAAGAACTCACTTCGTTTGTTCTTGCAGATATCAAGCGCCATCTTCTTGTTGACCTTGAGCCAACAGCGTTACGCATCACCCGATGGAAAGAAAGCTTTCCTCAATACCGCCCACACCATGTTGCCCACGTTGAGCACATCGAAAAACACCTCGCCGAGAAAATGCCACAGGTGCACTTGGCGGGAGCCAGCTTCCGAGGAATTGGTGTTCCGTCATGCGTGCAGCAAGGTGTCGCAACTGCCCAAAAAATTATCGCGAGTTTCGTATGAAGGTTTTTACACGACAATCTGTTGTTGCAGCATTGTTGATTTCACTCTTCGCGTTTCCTTCTTCATCGCCAACGCACGCATCTATTGCCCCATCGCTCAAGAGGTTCGGAAAGATATCGATCCCTTCAATTGGCGTTACTGCACCACTGCATTTGGGAATAGGCGATGCACCTCTGGCTAAAGGTTTTGGGCTCTGGCCGAAAACTGCTCTGCCCGGCAACGTTGGGAACACCGTTATTGCTGGTCATCGCACAAGTCATACCCGTCCGCTATTTAAAATTGACAAAATCGCACTGGGCGATGCCATTTACTTCCATACGTCAATAGGCGTTGCCAAGTATGAAGTAACCAAGCGCCAAATTGTAAAGCCCGACGATGTCTGGATTACGCGACAAACGCGAGCATCCATCGCAACCATTTTTGCTTGCCATCCCATCTACTCCACGAAGCTGCGTTACGTCGTAACAGCAACCCTCGTTAAATTCACACCAAAGAAGAAACAGTGAAATTACCGAGGCGATTTGTAAACGCACGTAGCATGGTGGCCGGCCTCTGCATTGCCTTCGCAACACCACCGTGGGGATGGTGGCCTTTCGTTTTCATTGGTCTTGGCATTTTCTACAAAGTTTCACAAAAAGCCACATCCGCTCGACAATCATTTGTTGCAGGGTTTTCACTTGGTCTTGGTTGGTTTTTCCCAACCTTGGCCTGGATGTGGTTCATCTCGATCCCTGGCTACTTCTTCACCGTCATCTTTTTTTCATGCCTGCATGGCATAGCTGAACTATTGATATTCGGCAGAGAACCACGGCGCTTTTTACAACCAACAGCGCATGTGCTCGTTGAGGCTCTGCGCTTTTCGTGGCCATTTGGTGGCGCACCTATAGCAACTCTTGCAATGACGCAATCACATACGTGGTTCGCCAGTTTTGGCCGCATTGGCGGCGCACTTCTTGTGTCGTATCTCGTATGGCAATTTTCCATCTTTCTTTTCAATCAATTTCGACTTGTTGTGCCCTGTATTGCTATTGGCGTATTGCTACTTGCCATTGCCCCCACAGGAAATAGTTTCCCTGACGAAGCTCAATTACGCATTGCATACGTGCAAGGTGGAGGACCACAAGGAACACGGGCCACGAACACCAGCCCACGCGACGTTGTGTTGCGCCATCTCATCGCCACAAAGACGCTGTCTCCCGATCAGAAAATTGATGTGGTGATATGGCCAGAAAATGTTGTTGACGTACCTACATTCGCCAACTCGCGTGAAGCCAAAGAAATTGCTAGTGAAGCAAAGCGACTCAATGCCCCAATATCAATCGGCGTCACCGACGACGTGCCACCCGATAACTTTGCCAATGCTCAAGTTGTTGTCACTCCAGCAGGCGACATCATTGACCGTTATGAAAAAGTGCGACGCGTTCCCTTCGGTGAGTTTATTCCGATGCGAGGTTTTTTAGAGGCACTCGGCGCACCAGTTCATCAAGTGCGCTACGACGCAATTAAAGGCAAGACACCTGCAGTCAGTGTGATTCCACTTTCTCGTCCCACTATTAGCGGTGACTCACTTTCCTCAGTTTCATTTGCAACTCCTGTTTCCTGGGAGATCTTTTTTGGTGGTCGCGTGAATGAAGGTATTGAGCGCGGAGCATCAATTATTAAAAACCCCACCAACGGTTCTTCATATCGAGGAACTCTTTTGCAATCTCAACAAATTGCATCGTCTCAATTACGCGCTATTGAGTTTGGCCGCTCTGTTGTGCAAGTAGCACCCACAGGTTTTTCAGCATTTGTTTCTCCTAGTGGAGATGTCTCACAACGGTCAAAGGTCAGCGAACGTCGCGTAGAAATTGCCGACATTGAATTACGTACTGGGCGTACCTGGTATTCGTATTTAGGCGATTCCCCCATCATCATTTATCTCTTGTTGAGTTTTGCTTTTCTCCTGATTCGCCATCAGCGCACAGGCCGAACGCGCACCTCGGGCTGAGTCCACCTACCAGGCGGTAGCATGAGCCGCCTATGAAACCTTCGGCCGACCCCCATGGCCCGCTGCGGATCGCATACCTCACCTACCGTGGAAAGCCCCACGTGGGCGGTCAAGGCGTCTACACCCGTCACCTCACCAAAGCTTTGGTCGACCTTGGTCACCATGTAGAGGTATTTGGCGGACAGCCCTACCCCATCCTCGACCCTCGCGTTCCCCTTCATCAATTGCCGAGCCTCGATATTTTCAACGACCAGTACCCCGGTCGTTTCCCCGCGTATTGGGAGCTCAACAATCTCCCCAACATCGTTGAAGCTGCCCAATTCCTGAAAGGTACTTTTGGTGAACCCAAGGCCTTCAGCATGCGCGCATATCGCGAATTGAAAAAACGAGTGAATGATTTCGACCTAGTGCACGACAATCAATGCCTGGGCACCGACATTCTCAAGATTGAGAAGATCATTCCCACCATCGTTACCTTGCATCATCCCATCACCAAAGATCGCAAGTTAGAGATGAGCCACACAAAGAGTCGCTACAAGCGATTCGGTATTGGTCGCTGGTATTCATTTGTGGAAATGCAAGGCAAAGTTGCCTCCAAAATGCCGCGCATTGTTGTCGTGAGCGAAAACTCCATCAACGACATCCACACCGATATGGGTGTGAGCAAAGACCGCATGCGTTTAGTACCGGTGGGTGTTGACCCTGAACTATTTCGTCCACTTCCTGAAGTGCAACGCAAACCCGGACAACTCATTACCACCGCATCTGCCGACGTTGCACTGAAGGGTCTCTCATACCTGTTGGAGGCACTCGCCAAACTCCGCACCGAACGCGATGTACGCCTCACCATTATTGGAAAACCAAAAGCAGGACACAGCGCCGACCTCATTGCGTCTCTTGGCCTCACCGATGCAATCGACTTTGTCTCTGGCGTCAGCGACGAGAGCATCGTAGAGCTCTATGCAGAGGCTCAATTGGCTGTTGTTCCAAGCCTTTATGAAGGCTTTAGCCTCCCCGCTATTGAAGCAATGAGCACCGGAATTTGCCTCGTTGCTACCGATGGTGGCGCGCTCCCTGAAGTCACAGGAACAGACGGCGAAACCGTGCTCCAGTGCCCTGCAGGCGACGCAGACGCTTTGGCTGCAGCAATTCGACGCGGCCTCGACGACGCAACCTTGCGTGAGCGCATTGGCCTTGCAGGTCGTGAGCGTGTTGCAAGCAGATGGAGTTGGAAGCATTGCGCACAACTCACCGTTGAGCAATATCGCGAAGTACTCGACATGCCACACAACCGCATCAGAAGTCGAAGTGGTAAATAAAAAATGCTTACCTTGAAATTTTCTGAACTTCAGCTGCAACCCGGACACCTGTTTCTCGATGCAGGAGCAGGTTTTGGTCGGCATGCATTTGAAGCTGCTCGCCTGGGCGCAAAGGTGGTTGCTCTCGACTACGCATCAGACGAAGTGGTTACTACTCGTAACACCTTTGCCGCAATGGCAGAGGCTGGCGAAATTTCAGCCGACCAATTTGTTGCATGCCTCCGTGGCGATGCAACACGACTTCCCTTTGCCGACAACACATTCGATCGCATCGTCACATCGGAAGTACTTGAACACATTCATGCCGATACGGCGGCAATTGCCGAGTTGTATCGTGTACTGAAACCAGGCGGAATACTCGGTGTCACCGTTCCCACATGGTGGCCAGAAAAAATCAACTGGATGCTTTCCGACGAGTACTACGCACCAAAATCGGTGGGTGGCCATGTTCGTATTTACAGCGCTACAGAGTTGAAGGCGAAACTACGTACAGCCGGACTCACCATTAAGAGTCAACATCATGCACACGCACTGCATAGCCCCTATTGGTGGTTGCGCTGTGCTGTTGGGCCACGCAATGAAGAGCACAAAGCCGTTCAGGCGTATAAGAAATTTCTCGAGTGGGACATCATGAAACGGCCGGTGTCTACCAAGTATGCAGAGCGCATTCTGAGCCCCATTCTGGGGAAAAGCTATGTGGTGTACTCCCAAAAGTCTCACGACCATGCGCGGGCAATATGAATCACACCATCAATATTCCCGGTGTCATTTCACATGACGAACTCGCACTCACTGCTGAGTCAATTGCTCGTCTTCAACTGCCGAGCGGAATGATTCCGTGGAATGCCGGCGGGCACTGCGACCCTTGGAACCATGTGGAAACAGCAATGGCACTCGACACCCTCGGGCTGCATCACGAGGCGCGCCGTGCGTATGAATGGCTTGCCGATGTGCAACGCAGCGATGGTTCGTGGCATAACTATTACCACTCCGATGGGAGTGTGAAAGAAGCAAAACTCGATACCAACGTGTGCGCATACATGGCTGCAGGACTCTGGCATCACTGGCTGTGTACTGGCGACAAAAAGACTTTGCACTCACTTTGGCCAACAGCAAAAGCTGCGTTGCAATGGGTGCTGTCCATGCGGCGTTCTGATGGAACAATTCTGTGGGCAAAAGAAGTTGATGAGTCCCCGTGGGACTACGCACTTCTCACTGGCTCGTGTTCTATTCGACACTCACTGCGATGTGGTGCGATGGTTGCTGCACTTCTCGACGACCACGCCGATGTTTACTTGCGCGCTGCCGACATCATCGACGATATAGTGCGCACCGCCTTGCATGCTTTTGAACCCAAAGAGCGTTTTGCTATGGACTGGTACTACCCCATTCTCACGGGGGCAAAAGAATCTGTTCAAGCAAAAGATCGCCTTGCGATGTTCTACGACACTTTCGTCATGGAAGGTCTGGGAGTGCGCTGTGTAAGCGACGAACCATGGGTTACTGCAGCCGAAACTGCTGAATGCTCGCTGTCTTACGCTGCAATTGGCGATTTAGATACAGCAAAAAAGCTCTTGCTATGGACCCGCCCACATCGCACCAGCGAAGGGTCGTATCTCACTGGCATTGTGCACCCACAACTCATCTCATTTCCGGAAGATGAATGCACTGCCTATACAGGTGCTGCAATTATCTTGGCTGCCGATGCCATCGCTGGCACTTCGCCTGGTGCTCGACTGTTTATGCTCGACGGTTTTTCCGATTAGGAAACCGGCACTTACTGTCGCTGTAAAACTCGCAAACTTCCCGTTGCACTGACTTCAACAAATTTCCCACTCGCAAGTGCAGGCAAGTAAATGTCTTCATACGGCGGACGGCCACCATCGACTGGGTTGGGAAACACATCATGAATTGCCAACAAACCACCCGGCATCACGTGTGGTGTCCAATATGCATAGTCGGCGCGAGCGGGCTCAACACCGTGCCCACCATCAATGAATAAGAAACTCAACGGCGTTGTCCAGCTTTGGGCAACCGTCGGCGAGTGCCCCACAACCGCTATCACTACATCATTGAGCTCAGCATCGGTAATGGTTCGTTGAAATGTGGGCAACGTATTGAGCCTGCCGGTATGTGCATCGACCAACGTGACATCGTGCGACTCCCACCCTGGCTGGTTTTCTTCACTGCCTTGATGGTGGTCGACTGCAAAAAGAACACTGCTGTTTTCGCGAGCAGCAGCACCCAACCAAATGGTAGACCTGCCACAATACGACCCCACTTCAAGCATGGGTGCACGAGCAATGAGCGAAGCAAGCGAAACGGCAGCGTCGTACAACGCATCGCCCTCTTCTTCTGGCATGAACCCTTTTGCCGCCACTGCATGGCGACGCAGATTGGCGTGAATTACCAACGGTCCCAGTGCAAGATGCTGTCGACTGGTGGTCGAGCAGCAGCTTTGAAATCGGTGCCTTTGGTGTAGGCCAATGGCGACAAGCACACTTGCTGCACGGTGTCGAAAGGAATCTCTAAGATGTCGGCTACTTGTTGCTCCATCATGAGGTGCACGGTGGTCCATGCGGTGCCGAGACCACGCGCACGTGCTGCCAACATGAATGACCACATGCCAGGCAAAATGTTTCCGAGCATCGATGCCGACATCATTGCTGGAGCACCATCGAGGCGAGCGCCTTGTGTGCAACCAATGATGAGTGCTGGTGCTTCGCCCATGTGCTCACCCAAGAAGTCGGCTGAGTCGGCAGAACGCTTTTGCTGATCATTTGCACTGGCTTCACCCTTATCGATGGAGCCGATATACACACCGTCCATTGACTTGTACATGGAATAGCACTGTTGGTAGATATCGCCCACTGCTTTTCGCTTCGCAGCATCTTTCACCACAATGAACCCCATGGTCATCATGTTGCTTCCCGAAGGTGACTGCATGGCTGCAGTTGCACACTCACGAATGACGTCGTCGGGAACGGGCTTCGAGAAATCGAGACGCTTACGTACTGCGCGCGTGGTGGACAAGAGCTCATCTGGGTTTAAAGGAAGTAATGACACAAACGAAATGGTAGCCCGTTTTTGGCGCTACGCGAGAGGCAAAAGTGCATTTGCCCGGGCAACTTCTCCCAACCAGCGAGCACTTGGTTTAATGTACCGCTCTTGTGTTTCCCGATTCACCCCAACAAGGCCAAAGGTTGGTCCGTATCCATAGGCCCACTCAAAATTGTCGAGCAAACTCCAGTACATGTACCCCTCCACCGGGATGCCATCGGCAATACAACGCAGAACACAGCGCAATGCCTCGTTGACGTATTCAACACGCTCTTGGTCGTTCACGACCGCGATACCGTTTTCGGTGACCATGATGGGCACTCCTCGTGTCTCGGTATAGGCACGACGAATGGTTGCTTCTAACGCTTGGGGATAGTACTCGTAGCCCATAATGGTGAGTTGAGCATCGGGGTCTGGTTTCATCCGCCCCTGCGCGTTGAATCTTTCTCGCGTATAGGTTTGCACTCCAAAAAAATCATCACCAATAGCAGCTTCCAAGAAACATGTTTCAAGGCCATCGAAACCTTGTTGACGTTTTGCATGTGCCAGTGCAATTTCATCTGGGTTGTCAGATTGAGCATCAACTTGAAATTCCACCATTGCCAGCGTGAGCCCAATGGGTGCAGAAGAAATAGATTTCACTGCATCGCGTGATTTTGAGTGTGCGTCGCAGAAAACTGCATTAACAGCATCTCTTGATGATTTGCTGCGTTTACCCGGGGGAAATTGCCCAATGAGATATCCGATCGTGGACACCATGTTTGGTTCGTTAATGGTGCACCAACGCGCAACATCATTGCCGAGAAATTGAGCGACTTTTGCGCTGTAGCGCGCGAAAAGATCTGCAGCGCGAGGGTTTTCCCAACCGCCTTGTGCAGCTAGCCACAGTGGTGTTGTGAAATGATGCAAGGTCACGATGGGCTGCACCCCATTTTCCCAACACGAGGCAATGACACGTTTGTAATGCTGCAAAGCTGCCTGTGAAAACTCGCCTTCGGCTGGTTCTACACGCGACCACTCAATGCTGAAGCGATACGCCTGCAACCCCAGATCAGCAATGAGCTTGATGTCACTCGGGTAGAGGTGATACTGATCGCAACAGTCTCCGCTCGGTTCTATACACGGCGTATCAGCACGGTGTTCCCATTCCCACCAATCGTTATTGATGTTATTACCCTCCACTTGATGTGCAGCAGTGGCTGTGCCCCACAGAAACCCTTTGGGAAATGAAGTTTGAGTGTTTTCCATATGTGCATACTGTAGATCAGGATGACGAGTGACAATTTCTCAGAAATAAGCGGAGTTTTTTGCCTCGAAAAGTGGCAACATAGAGGTACATGACTTCCTCACTTAATGACCTAGTCGACCTGTTAGATCTCGAGCCTATTGAGGTCAATATTTTTCGTGGGAAATCACCTGATGAAAATCGCCAGCGAGTGTTTGGTGGTCAAGTTGCTGGTCAGGCTCTTGTTGCAGCCGCACGCACGGTTGACGAGACCGACCGCCAAGTTCATTCGCTTCACGCATACTTTTTGCGACCCGGAGACCCTGGCAAACCCATCTTGTACGAAGTAGACCGCCTTCGCGACGGCCGCAGTTTTACCACGCGCCGCGTAGTTGCCATTCAGCACGGCAAGGTCATTTTCAACTTGCAAGCTTCGTTTCACACTGTTGAGCCTGGGCCCGACCATCAAATTAAAGTTCCATCAGGTATCCCCGACCCAGAAACACTCCCCGACTTCAAAGAGCGCATGGCTCCGTACAAAGACATCATCGGTGAGTGGTACGACCGCCCACGCCCCATCGACCTGCGCTATGTCGACTCGGACCCTTTCGCTCGTGAAGGAAACCCTTCGCTCGGGCAGCGCGTATGGATGCGTGCCGACGGACGCCTCCCCGATGACCCTGTGTTGCACACGTGTATCGCAACCTATGCAAGCGATTTCACACTGCTCGATACCACCTTGTTGCCACACGGTCTCTCGTGGAATTCCAAGGGCGTACAAATGGCAAGCCTCGACCACGCCATGTGGTTTCATCGCCCGTTTCGCGCCGATGAGTGGATGCTCTACGACCAGTACTCCATTTCAACATCAAATGCACGTGGCCTTGCTGGTGGCTCTATTTACACTGCAAATGGCGAACTCGCGGTGACTGTGATCCAAGAAGGACTCACTCGCATCAATCACGATGCCTAAAAAACTGCTCATGCTTGGTGCGTTGCTGAGTGCAACATGCCTGCTTCAAGTTTTGCCAGTAGCGGCCAGCACAAACAAAACCAAACTTGTACCGGTTACTCGCGCAAAGATGCCTGTTGACATTGCTACGCGCCTGAACGATTCAGCAATCTACATTGCTGAGCAAGATGGCCTTGTGCAGCGATTCGTCAAAGGGAGGAAAACAATTGCTTTAGACCTCAGGAAACGCACATTGGCAAGCGGAGAACGTGGGCTCCTTGGCATTGTATTTCATCCCAATGGAAAATACATGTACGTGAACTACACCAATAAGCAAGGAAACACTGAAGTAGTTCGCTATGCAATGACTCCAAAGAACACTGCGAATGTTTCCACGCGCACTGTGTTGCTGACGGTGAAACAGCCATACGCCAACCACAATGGCGGTGGTCTCGCTTTTGGCCCACAAGGCCGGCTCTACGTTGGTACCGGCGACGGTGGTTCTGGTGGCGACCCAGAGCGGGTGGCACTAAAGATCAGTTCTCCATTAGGAAAAATTCTTTCACTTTCACCGACGGCAAAAAATGAAAAAACGAACGACCTTGCTGTGTGGTCGCGCGGACTACGTAACCCATGGAGATTCGAGTTCGACTCGTCGAACAATTTATGGATTGCAGATGTTGGGCAAAATATGTGGGAAGAGGTGAACGTCGCCTGGGCTGCACAAGGCGCTGGCAAAAACGTCAGCTTCGGTTGGAGCGCTTGGGAAGCTAACAACCGTTACAACACCGACGAGCCAGCACAGCCCCACCAAAAGCCAGTTTTCACGTACAAACACGGAGATGCCGGCTGCTCTATTTCAGGTGGCACACGAGTTCGCGACCCACAACTCCCTGCCTGGAAAGACTGGTTTGTTTTTGGTGATTACTGCAGTGGTCGTATCACTGCAATTTGGGCGAGTGGAAAATCCACACAAAAACAAGTCATCCTGCAGCGCAACGTTGGGTCAATTACTGCGGTGCGCAGTACTGCTCAAGGAAAAGTTTTCGTGCTCACCTTAGATGGCAAGGTTTTGCAACTCGTTCAACGCTAAGTACTAGCGGCGAGCACCCATGAACATGCTGCGCAACACTTGATAGTTCTCTACACAGTGTCCGGCCCCAAGAACAACTGCTTCCAATGGCATTGGCGACATGCGCACAGGAACATCGGTTTCTTTTTCAATACGTTGCGCAAGACCACGGAGCAACCCGCCACCGCCCACTAGGTACATGCCACGCTGGAGGAAATCTTGTGCCATTTCTGGCGGCACTTTTGACAAGCAGCGCGTTACCGAGTTCACAATTTGAGACACCACTTCATCGATAGCAAAACGCACTTCTTCTGGGGTCAACATGATGTTCTTTGGCAGACCAGTAACGAGGTCGCGCCCACGCACTTGCGCGCCACGCTCATTGGGCATTGGAGTGGCAGTTCCAATTTGAATTTTGATGTCTTCTGCAGTGCGCTCACCAATGGCAATACCGTGTTCACGACGTACGTAGGTTTGGATTGCGGCATCGATGTCGAAACTGCCCACGCGAATTGCTTCAAGAGTGACCACACCACCCAGTGAGATCACAGCGGTCTCGCTAGTACCGCCGCCAATGTCGATGATCATGTTTCCTACAGGCTCATCAATGGGTAACTCGGCGCCAATTGCTGCTGCCATTGGTTGCTCAATGAGCTGCGCATCGGATGCGCCTGCGCGACGCGTCGCATCGGTGACCGCACGACGTTCTACTTCCGTAATTGCCGATGGCACACAAATAACTACTTTTGGTCGCGTAAAACGTGAAACGCCTACACGCTGCAACAACAAACGAATCATGCGCTCTGTGATATCAAAGTCGGTAATGGCGCCACCACGTAATGGCCGAACAGCCACGATGTAGCCCGGTGTACGACCAATCATGTTCCATGCTTCATGGCCAGTTGCCAGCACCTCGCCTGTTTTGCGGTTCACCGCAATGACTGAAGGTTCGTTGAGCACAATGCCTTTGCCCTTCATATATACAAGGGTGTTGGCGGTGCCAAGGTCTATTGCAAGGTCGCGTGCCATGGGTGTTTCTAGTGTACGTCTTATTACAGGCGCGGTGAGCGACTCTGTCCAGATTCCTCATTTTTGATTTCACGAACTACAACGTTGCGTCGAGCATCGGGAGATAGCGCGTCGATATGGCGCCGAAAATGATCGATGCCATCGTAAATTCCTGTCTTGCGATTTTCACGCAAAAGTATGGTGCCGAGCGCTGCTGCACACAGCACTGCCAGAAAGGTAAAAATGTACATTGCTACTTGCATGTTGTTACTACACACTTCCCGTTGTGGGTGAAGAAACTTTCCCGATGTCTTGACTGCGCGTTCCCCAATCGGAGCCGCCTGCCCATTCTTCTTTTTTCCAAATGGGAACAGATGCCTTCAACGCATCAATACAAAAACGCGCCGCTTCGAATGCCTCGGGGCGGTGACCCGACGAGACACACACGATGACGGCACTGTCACCCAGTTCAAGGTCACCGAGTCGGTGGATCATGGCTATGCGTCCAATGCCAGTCCATGATTTTTGTGCTTCCTCGGCAATGGCGCACATACGAACAATCGCTTGTTCTTCATAGGCTTCATACGTTAATTTCTTCACCTCATCACGCCCATCGGCGTGGTTGCGCATCGTGCCTGAAAAGAGCACCACCGCGCCGCAGCTGGGCAAAATGCTCCATTCGTACGCAGCAGCTACGGGTAAATCTTCATGTGTCACCGCAATCCAGAGCGAGGAGTCGACAGGGCCGTGCACAACTTCAGCGTACCTCTTCCACCCAATCATCTCTGCGTCATGTGTTTTACTTCGACGAGGCATATCATCGCCCTATGGGTGAAAACGAAATGGGCAAAAACCCCTTCGGCGGGTTGCCATTTTTTGGCGACATGATGAAAGCAATGGCCGGTCAAGGTCCGCTCAATTGGGATATCGCTCAGCAGTTTGCTGTCATGGGTACGTCAACCGAGGGAGGCCAACCCAACGTTGACCCCGCTGCTCGCATTGCCATGGAGCAACTCATTCCTATTGCCGTCATGCACGTTGGCGATGTACTCGGAGACCCCGCGCAGCTCTCTTTGAGTCAGGCAAAATATGAATTCTGCACTCCTGCTCAGTGGTGTCACTCAACGCTCAATGCCTATAAACCACTTTTCAACGAGCTTGCTACAGCTCTCGGCCAACCGTCTGCTTCCAATGCCGGAGCCCACACCGACATTGACCTAGAAAAATCCGACCCGATGTCGCAGATGATGCGCAACCTCGCAAGCATGATGGCTCCGTCGCTGCTGGGGATGACCATCGGCTCCATGATTGGGCAACTCGCTCAAAAAGCATTCGGCCAGTACGACCTCCTGTTACCACGCAGCCCCGAAAACACCATTTTGCTTGTGCCGGGCACCATCGATGACTTTGCAGAAAGTTGGAGTTTGCCTCATGCCGACATGCGGATGTGGGTGCTCATTCACGAACTCGCCGCTCATGCAGTTCTGCAAGTTCCTCATATTCGCCAAGCACTTTTGCAAGCCGTAGAGCAGCACGTCAAAGCATTTCGCCCCGACCCCTCCGCAGCATTTGAACGAATGACACATCTTGAGGTTGACGCCGATAACCCTATGGCTGCACTTCAACATGCTTTTTCGCAGCCTGAAATTATGCTCGGAGCTGTCATCTCACCCGAGCAAGAAGCCATGATGCCAGCACTCGATGCGCTTCTTGCCACTCTTGTCGGGGTCATCGACTGGACCGTCGACACCGTTGCCCAACGTGTTTTGGGTGGAGCAGGTGCCATCGCAGAAGCCGTTCGCCGGCGCCGCATTGAAGAGTCGCCTGCCGATGTCTTTGTAGAGCATCTTCTCGGCGTGCGTTACACCCGCGCAGTGGTGTCGCGAGGGAAAAGTTTTGTAGCCGGAGTGATTGAACGCAGTTCACCTGAAATGCTTTTGGGCATTCTTGCAAACCCCTCGGCTCTCCCTACCCCCGCCGAGGTCGACGCCCCAGGCCTATGGCTTGCCCGCCTTGAATGCGAATAGAAAACCGACCCCACATCACAAAAATCAACATTCCTAGCGCTGTTGTAATTCCCACAAGCGCGAAGCCGACATCGCCAGAGATCCGGAAAAGTACCGGTATCAACCCCGCCAACACCCACGCCAGTTGATTTTGAGTTTCAAATACTGCAAACGCTCGGGCTCGGTTGACGTCGGGTGCATCGCTTTGCACAACTGACTCAAAGGCGAGTCGACAAATAGCTGCTGCACAGTTCACGGTGGCAGCCAAAATGACTCCTCCCGTGACTCCCCCAACATACGTGGTGAAGAAACCAATAATTGTCAGCGTCAATAACGCCGACAGCATCATGGTTTCTTCATGCAACTTACGACGCAACATTGGCGACAACGCGTTGCCTGCCATCGTTGCAAGCGTCGATATTGCCACCGCAAAACCAAACCACACCGTTCCTGCTTTCTGGTCGCGCAACCAAAATGCAAGATGAAAAAACATGAACCCCACGAGGCCGCGCATCAGCCACATCGTTCGCGAGGCGCGCAGCAATCGCGGAGAATGTAGTTCGTCTCGTTCCGCTTGTGTTGGTGGGGCTTGCGATACGCGCTCACCTCGGGGCAGTTGTGTTGCCGACACCACAGCACCAATAAAGAACACAACAGAAAGAAACAACGGTGCATTGTCAGATATCAGTTGCAGCAAACCAGCAGGAATGGCGACGACAAAGCCCACAACACCAGCTAAGAGACCGAGCCGGCTATTTGCCTCCACCAGATCGGACTCTGATTTCACCACGGTGGGAACCAAAGCCGACTTCGAAACGGAGTAGGTCTTCGACAGCACCATTGCCGCAAAGGCAAGAGGAAAAAGAGTGAGCGAATCGATGCGACCAATCATGAGAAGGGTCACAATTGCCCTGCCTGAGGCCGCTAGGCATACAACGAGTCGTCTGCCGCCTTTCATGCGGTCGATGACGGGCCCGATGAGTGGTGATACCACAGCAAATGGCGCCAAACTCAGCGCGAGGAAGAGCACAACTTTCCCACGTGCCGCATCGGGGCTCATTGACAAGAAAAGAGAATTGGCAAGTGCCACTGTCATCGCGGCTTCACCTGCGGTCATGAGGACATGAGTTCGCGCGAGCAAGAAAAACAATGGTCGAGGGGGCAGACCAATTGAGCCAGCACCTTTAGTTGAACGACCTCTGCTCACAATGCCATGTTAGGCACACAGCGCCGCCGCAGTGAGTTAGCTACGACTGCGTTCGAACTTGTAACCAAGACCACGAATGGTGATGATTTTGTCGGGGTTCGCGGGGTCTGACTCTATTTTTGCCCGCAGGCGTTTAATGTGCACGTCGAGTGTTTTGGTGTCGCCCACATAGTCATTCCCCCACACGCGGTCAATGAGAGTTTCACGAGGCAATACACGACCTGCGTTTGCTAATAGCAAGTGCAGTAATTCAAATTCCTTGAGCGGAAGGGATGTTTTTTCACCACGAATGACCACTTCATGCTGTTCTGGGTCGAGTGTGATGTCACCCACTTGCAATGCGCCTTCTGTGAGTTCACCAGCTCGGTCGAGTGGTGCGCGCCGCAAGACAGCACGCATACGTGCCACTAATTCGCGTAGGCGGTAGGGCTTGGTGATGTAATCATCGGCCCCCACTTCAAGACCAACTACTGTGTCAATTTCCGCAGCCTTAGCTGTCACCATAATGATGGGCACTTGTGATTTTTTGCGCAATTGCCGGCACACGTCGATGCCCGAAAATTTCGGCAGCATCACATCGAGAAGAATGATGTCGGGCTGAACACGATCGAACATATCGAGTGCTTCTAAGCCATCACGGGCAACTTCAACACGAAAGCCTTCTTTTTTCAGACCAACGAGCAAAGCCTCGACGAATGATTCTTCATCTTCAACGACGAGAACGGTATGGGAAGTGGTGGTGGCGTTCATATGTTGTTCACTGCAGTATTACCGCTAGGACGCAAAAGAGTGAGCACGAACGTTGAACCTTCACCTTCTTGTGAGGTGACGTTCACCGAACCGCCATGATTGTTCATCACATGACGCACAATGGAGAGCCCAAGCCCCGTTCCTCCTGTGCCCCGACTGCGGGCTCGGTCGACCCGGTAGAAACGCTCAAAGATGCGGTCGATATCGCTTTGGGGTATTCCAATACCTTCATCGCTCACCGAAACATCGACCGTTTCTTCGAGCGGAGACACGCGAACGGTGACCTTGTCGCCCTTTTCGCTGTACTTCACTGCATTGTCGATGAGATTTGAAACGGCTGAGACCAACTGGAGTCGATCGCCTTTCACCACACAATCGTCTTCGGGGAGTTGCGAAACAATACCGATGCCCGCCTGAGCCGCAAAATAGGCCATTCGGTCTATCGACTCTGCAACTACTGAGAAAATACTTACAGGCTCGGGGATCACTGAACCATCGAGTTCAATGCGCGACAACTCCAGTAAGTCATCAATGGTTTTAGCCATGCGGTTGGACTCTTTCACCATTTTTGATGAAAGTCGATGGATGACTTTCAGATCATCTTCATCACGAATGGTGTCGGCGAGAATAGACAAAGCTCCGACCGGTGTTTTCAATTCATGACTGATGTTTGCCACAAAGTCTGTGCGCACAGCATCGATGCGAGTCCGCTCGGAAATGTCTTCAATAATGGCAATTGATTTGTCGCCCTCAAGCGGCATCGCCTCAATGACCACCGTTCGTGGGGGTGGCCCAAATAGCTCAAGAGTTTCGCGCACCACTGAACCAGTTGCACGAGACTTTTTAATAATACGTTCTGTGGCTTCATCGACCAACACGTCAATATGCCGCAAAATACCCACGCCTGCAGCAATGTAATTACCTAAAACAACATTGCCTTGCTCGTCTGTCACCACCACGCCTAAAGGAATTGCATTCAGTACCGCATTGAGTTCAGCATCATGAATTTCTGTATTCGACGGTGAGAGTTCTTCGGAAAATTCAATTGATTCACTGTTCGCTTTGTTGGCTCCACGACGCGTAAAAAATTGGTGTGAAAGGAGTGCGCCCACAATGAGACCGATGGCGATTCCCACGAAGAGCACGAAATCTAGCCCTCTGTGTTGTCGGAATGAGGAAGAGGAATGCCGTAGGTGTCGTCGTAAGCAGTTTTCGCATCGTGACGAGCAGCACCTTTATTTTCTGGGCGCCATCCACTCACGATAAAGAGTACGCGTTCACCAATGTTCACCGCATGGTCACCAATACGTTCATAGAAACGAGCAACTACTGCTAATTGAATAGCTACTTGCAAGTCAATACTTCCGGCGGCATGACTCTCGAAAATTGCTTGTACAAATTGGCGCTGCAAACTGTCGAGATACGAGTCCATATCGTCAATAGCGCCGGCAATAGCAACATCGTTTTCTTCAAAAGATTGCAAAGCAGAGGTAAACAACTGCTGAGCTTGTTCTCCCATTTTGGTAATGATGCCGCGCAACTTTGGATCGAGCGAGTGACCATAAATACGGCGAGCCGCCTTTGCGATGTTTACGGTGAGGTCAGCTGAACGTTCAATTTCACCCACCATTTTCAAAATAGAAATGAGCTGACGTAGTTCGCCCGCTACAGGAGCTTGCAAAGCAAGCAATTGATAGCAGCGATCTTCAAGGGCAATAGACCGCGAATCAATTTCATCGTCGGCCAAAATGAGGTACTCGGCGCCTTCAAGGTCTCCCGACAACAAGACGTTTGTTGCCCGAGGAATTGCTTCAATAACAGAGGCCGCAAGGCGCGCAAGTGAGAGCCGAACTTCATCTAATTCGTGGTGAAAACTTTTGCGCAGTTCTTCCATAGCTGTATCTCCTCTATTTCCCGTCGCCCACAGAATACCCTGCTGACGAGTTTCGACCTTCTTGTTGATTTTTAGCCCATTTGTAGAGGTCTTCTTGCGCATTTCGCAACGCATAAGAGTCTCCCGATCGCTCCCAATGGCCCGTTGCATTGAGTACAAAGTGTGGCGCAGTGGGATCGGTGAGATATGAAAGCACCTTTTCACACCATTGTTGATGCTTTTCCTGCAATACAGGCACCAGCGCCTCTACGCGACGATCGAGGTTGCGCGACATGAGATCTGCGGACCCGATATACCATCGTGGCGCTCCTGGCCCATTTCCATTACCGAACTTATATATGCGCGAATGCTCTAGGTACCTTCCCAAAATAGAACGCACCGTAATGTTGCTCGACATTCCGGGCACACCTGGGCGGATGCCGCATATTCCACGCACAATGATGTCGATTTTGACGCCAGCTTCACTCGCTTCGTACAGTGCTTCAATCATTTGAGTATCGGCAAGCGAATTCAACTTCAAACGAATGTAGCCATTTTGTCCTGCACGCGCTTCTTGGCGGATGAGTTCAATCAGACCCGATTTCAAATGATTGGGAGCTACAAGTAGATGCTGATACAGATCGTTTCTGCTGAACCCAGTGAGGTGATTAAAAAGGCGTGACGCATCGGATGCGAGTTCAGGATTGCATGTGAAAATTGCGAGGTCTTCATAAAGACCAGCAGTTTTTGAGTTGTAGTTTCCTGTTCCAAAATGTACATACCGGCGTAGCCCGTCGCCATCTTCTCGTACGACCAGCGCGCATTTCACATGTGTCTTTAATCCAACAATTCCATACATCACGTGCACTCCAGCACGTTCAAGTTGCTTGGCCCAAGTGACGTTCACTGCCTCGTCGAAACGAGCCTTGAGCTCAATGAGGGCAACTACCTGTACTCCACGTTCAGCTGCACGAATAAGGCTTTGCGCAATAGGGCTATCGCCAGATGTGCGATACAAGGTCATTTTGATTGACTGCACGCGCGGGTCGTTCGCTGCCTCTTCAATGAAAGCCTGTGTTGAGGTCACAAAGCTTTCATATGGATGATGCACCAAAAGGTCACGCTCGCGAATCACGCTGAATATCGAGCGATCTTGTTCGCCCGCCGCTGCTAGCCGACCTGCAGTAACTGCAGGCCAAGGCGTGTCGCGTAATGCGGGAACTGATAATGCGCTAATGGCAAACAAGCTGGTGAGGTCGAGAGGAAGATTGAATTGGTAAACATCGTGTTCTTCCACTTCAAATTCTTCAATCAACAATTGCAAAACTGTGTCATCTATGGAGTCACGCACTTCAAGACGCACTGCTCTACCAAAGCGCCGGCGGCGTAATTCGGCTTCTACTGCTTCAAGAAGGTCTTCTGCTTCTTCATCGTCTACGTCGAGGTCGGCATCGCGCGAAACGCGGAAGGTAGTTGCGCTCGTGACTTCCATTCCTTCAAACAAGGCAGGAAGATGCGCAATGATGACATCTTCAACGGGAATGAAATGTTGAGTGTTCTCCAGTTTGAGCAGTCGTGGTAAAAGAGGCGGAACTTTCAAACGGGCAAAACGCTCTTCACCAGTTTCAGGGTCACGCAACATCACCGCAATGCTCAGCGCCAGCCCAGATACGTAGGGAAAAGGGTGAGCTGGGTCTACAACAAGCGGGGTGAGAATAGGGAAAATACGTTGATCAAATTCTCTCGACAGAACTGCCTTTTCTGCAGCGGAAACATCTTCCCAACGCTGCAAAACGATGTCGTTGTTTTTCAGCTCAGGGAGAATTTCTTCGCGCAAAAGCGACTCTTGCTCCGCAACTAACCGGTGAACTGTGCTGCTGATGTCACGATCTAATTCATGTGGGCGGCGCCCGTCGGAACCGCGATGAGAAGTTCCTGCATCAATTTGGTTTTTCAGTGCTGCGACACGAACCTGGAAAAACTCATCGAGGTTTGAAGAAAAAATGGCAAGAAACTTGACTCGTTCAAGAAGTGGAATTCCCTCTTCTCTCGCCATCGCCAAAACACGCGCATTGAATGCGAGCCAACTGAGATCACGGTTAAAAAAACGGTCGTCGATTTTCGCAGAGTAGGTTTGTTCCCGTTTCGTCATAGGTGTTTTACCTGAATGCTCAGTGAACGGGAAATGACTACTGGGATAATTTGCACACTAGGAGTGTTTAGAGCTTGACGGAATCGCCGAGGTCCCACTCAATGGTGATGAGTTCACGCTCTGCATCGCGGGCAATGCGCTCGCTATTGCGGCGGAATTGCGGGTCGTCGCGGGTGAGGAGCACTAAACGGGCCAACACTCGAGTGCGGAACTCGTCGATGAGTGCTTGGTCGCCGTAGTCGCCATAGACCTCCCAATGGGGAGCAACAGGGCCGAGATACACGATGCGGGCATGTGCGCGTGGCGCTTCTGGGGTGGCATTGATATCGGACACGGGAACCTCCTAGGAGCCCTCAGGATACCGCAGAGTCGCCATATGACCTCTCGGGAACTTTTTCTCACTCCGTGGCGTCAGAACCCTTGTACGACCAAAGTTCTCTTCCCAGAAAAGGCTCGCCATGACCACAACCGATATCCAGCACTATGAAAACCAGCGCAATCTTGGTTCTTATCGTTCAACTGAATGGATGTCACTGGGCAATTGCCGCCTTGTTGAGCCCGACATCTTCTTTCCCTCGGACGGTGCTGGGGTCGACAAGGCGCGCAAGATTTGTTCTACGTGCCCAGTTCGCGATCACTGCCTGGAATACGCACTATCGGAACAAATTGAACACGGGGTGTGGGGCGGCATGAGTGAACGTGCCCGCCGCCGCTTGAAGTCTCAACGCCGCGCCGCATAAGCAACGCGAGAACGCATTACTTAGAGTCGGAATCGCCGGACTTGTCGGACTGGCCATCGGCAAGACCTTTTTTAAATTCTTTTTGTGCCTGCCCGAGGTTTTTTGCAAACTTCGGCAATTGCGTGCCGCCAAAAAGAACGAGTACAACAACAGCAACGACGATGAATTCTGGACCTTGGAGAAATGCGAACATGCCTTTAACCTACCACCGCTGCGCTGAGAGATGAGATAAAAATAACCCTGTGATTGAGTGCGTCGTCAATAT
>JANRCO010000026.1:31763-37051 GCA_030726975.1 Ilumatobacteraceae bacterium
GAAGCAATTCACGAGCGCAATGCATTTGCACAATGGGCGGCCGACGAACTTGGTGTTCCTAGTTTTTTATACGGACCAGAACGCACGCTTCCCGATATTCGCCGCACCGCATGGACTTCTCTTTTCCCCGATGTGGGACCTCGCACTGCACACCCAACTGCCGGAGCGATGTGTGTAGGTGTCCGAGAGGTTTTAGTTGCTTACAATCTTTTCCTCGCCGATGCCACTATGGATACGGCACGTGAGATTGTGCTGAACATTCGTCAACCAGGCCTACGTGCATTGAGCTTTTTAGTAGATGGGCGTGCACAAATCAGCATGAATCTCACAGATGTAGACATCATGAACGTAGATACGGCATACGACATCGTTGCTCAATACGCCAACATTGCACGCGCTGAACTCGTGGGGCTCATGCCCATGCAGGCGCTGACAAAAATTGAACCCGGCCGCTGGAGCGAACTCGATATTGGAGTTGACAAAACAATCGAAGCGCGCTTCGACGAGTTATTAAAAGCGCAGTGAACGTTGCTAGATCGCTTGGCGATTTGCTTGAGCACGAGCACGACGCAAGCGACGACGCTCACGCTCAGAGAGCCCGCCCCAAATACCAAACTTTTCGCCGTTGACTAATGCGTACTCAAGGCATTCGCCTCGCACGACACACCCACGACACACTTCTTTTGCTTCACGAGTAGAAGCACCCCTTTCAGGGAAAAAGAGATCGGGGTCAACACCAAGACAGTTGGCCTGATCTTGCCAACCGCGTTCTGTACTCAATTCATCCGTTTCTGGGAATTGCATTCGCTTGCCTCCCGCTCTGCAGATCACGAACATCCAGAAATGGCATGCAGTGATGGCAGGGCTGTAATTACATTGCTGTCATTCTGCCAAATCCTTATGAAATAAGCAAGTGCGCTGTTTTTGCCCCTCCGAGGGCGCCTCGGAGCGAAGGTCTACTTTTTCAGCTCAATGTCAAAAAACCCTGTATTTATTGGGTTTTTGCACTCATCAGACGCGTTTTTGGCTCATTTATTGGGGTTTTTGGTATGTATGTACTATCGGGAACGGCTGAGACGACGTTTGTGTTCGATGAAGTCGACGAGCACATAGTCGCCCAAAGTTTCCGGGGTGGTGAAGAATGCGCGGCCCTTATTGATCTCGGTGAGGCGCTCAATGAACTGCCGTAAACCACCGTTGGCATCGAGCATGAACGTGTTGATGACGATTCCGTCGCGTGTGCATTTCATCACTTCAGCCAAAGTGGACTCCACTGTTTCTCGTACAGGTGGGTAGTTGAAAAAGACGTCACCATGTGGAGTGATGTGCGCAGTGGGTTCACCGTCGGTGATCATGATGATTTGTTTTGTGCCGTGCTGCTTGGAAAGCAGTTGACGAGCAAGTAAAAATCCGTGCTGCATATTTGTTCCGTATGCAAAGTCCCACGACACTGGGGGCAGTTGTTCAGGAGTCAAGATGCGCGCAGTTTCGCTAAACCCAACGAGACCCAGGTAATCGCGTGGATATTGCGAGGTAATAAGCGAATACAACGCCATCGCAACTTTTTTAGCGGGCAAGAAGTTGTCGCGCATGGGCATCGACATGGAGAGGTCGATCATCACCACTGTGGATGAGGAAGTGACGTGTTCCGTACGTTCAATTTCAAAATCTTCTGGAGAGAGTTGAACGGGAGTTCCTCCACCTTGACGGCGAATTGCATTGCGCAGAGTTTGCTGAAGATCGAGACGGAAGGGGTCGCCATACTCATAGGGCTTTGTTTCGTAGCGACGCTCATGGCCACCACCACTCTCGCGCATTTGGTGTTGGCCGATTTTGTCTTTTGCTAATTTTCCAAAAAGGTCGCGCAACGCATTGGCGCCAATTTTCCGAAGACCTTTCGGTGTCAGCTCTAATTTGCCTTCTTTTTGGTTAATTAAGCCCGATTCTTCCAGCATTTTGGTGAGTTCTGCCAGCCGTTCGAGCGAGCGAGCAGAGTCTTCACCCAACAGTTCTCGCACTTTGTCGAGATCGGCTTCGGCAAGTGCACCAGGTGTGGTGGCATTGCGCATGAAGCCTTCCATTTGGTCGAGCTCACCGAGTTGCTGCATGGTTTTCATGGCTTCACTCATGCCCATTGGTTCATCGCCATTGAAATGGTACTGACGCTCCCACCCAGCACCCGGAACGAGGTTTTGCAAGCGCTCACTTAACCGATCGGCCTGCCAGCGCAGATCCATGTCTTCTAACAACTGCTCAGAGAGTTGTTGCATTTGCGCCCGCTGCTCGGGGGTCATGGAGTTCATCATCGCCTGCATTGCTGCCATGCGTTGGGCCATGATTTCCAAAAGCTCATCGAGTGTTTGTGGATTCTCGGGGAAGAAATCGCCGAATTCATTCATGAACTTTTCAAATTGCGGGTCTTCGCCTTGCTCACGTTTATCGAGCATGTCGTTTAACGCAGCCATCATGTCTTTTGTGCGCTGTAGATCTTCTGGCGACATGTTTTGCATATCGCCACTCATCTGATCGACATATTGCTGCATGAGTTGCTCACGAAGTTTTTCCATGAGTTCTTCAAAACGCGCTGCTGCTTCCTTCGACTGGAAATCGTAATTTTGCAAACCCTTCACCTTGCCTGCAAGATCTTGCGGAAGCATTTCCAGTTCGAGGTGATGCTCAACAGACGACTGCTGTGCGGTATCGAGACGGCGCTCATCGCCACTTGCTTGCGCATCGGCAACATTTTGGTCGAGCTTGTGACGCTCTTCGTCAATAATGTCGTCGAGTGCCTCGGAAATTTCGCTGTACACACCACCGAGATCGGAACGTTCTAAAAGCTCTTCACGACGCTCGCGAATTTTGTTCATCATGTCGCGCATGCCCTCAATGCGCTCGCCATTGCGGTCGGTGAGGCCCTGCTGCATGAGTCGGCGCAAGGCGCTATTGACGTCGCCATGGTACAAAAGGTCGTCGGTGACCGCTTCTAAAAGCGACTCGGCATCGACCTCAAAGCCCTTTTGAGTGCCGTCCCAACGAGAATAGGTGAACCGTGTGGTCATGAAACCAACCTAGTTCGCCTAACCTAGGGGGTGCATGCGCGTGCCACGTACTTTCATCTTCGTCGACCTTTCCGGTTTCACGCATTTCACGGAAACCCAAGGGGACGACGCCGCAGGGCGCCTTTTGGCTGCCTTTCGGTCGGTGGCGCGCGACGTGGCTTCTGAGCGCGGTGTGCGTATTGCAAAGTGGCTCGGTGACGGCCTCATGATCGTTGCCATGGAGCAATCTGATGCCATCGTCTTTTCAATGGAGCTCCAGCGCCGCTCGGCAACCGCCTGTGCCCCCCTCACCCTGCGTATCGGCCTTGCAACTGGCTACGCGCTTCTCTTTGAGGGCGACGACTACATCGGTTCTGCTGTCAATACTGCAGCCCGACTCTGCGATGCAGCCGGTGCATTTGAAGTTCTCATTCCCATCGATCAAATTGAAGAACTTCCTGAAGGCGTGCGCATTGTTGCTCACGAGCCCCTCGTGTTACGTGGCTTCACCGAACCTGTTGAAGTGTGTTCGGTGACGGGTGACCCAGTTCTCACCGACCGCAACGACACCGGTGAACTCTGGACGCGTTCACCGTTCGTGATGTAACGCACCTCGTGCCTGTTTTTGGAACTCATCTCACCTTTTCTCCCGAACAGAACGTGGAGACACTTCTTTCTGAAGTGTTCGCGCTGAAAGAGCATGGCCTCACCTCATTACGTTGGCGTCTGTCGTGGAATGACGTTTTTCCACAACAAGGAAAACCAAGTGGAAAACATCTAGAACTGCTTGAAGGGCACGCTGCTGCATTTGCCGATGCCGGTGTAGAAACCTGGGTCACGCTGTGCGGAAATACCTTGCCTCATTGGTTTTTGAACGAAGGTGCATTCTCCGATGAAAAGGCAACCGAAAAGTGGTGGCCGCGATATGTCGACACCGTCGCAGAAGTAGTGGGCAACAACGTTGCTGGGTGGATCCCCTTTGAAGCCCCTATTGGCCTCGTTCACGATGGGTGGCGCATCGGAAGCATCGCTCCGTTTGTTTCCGACGATGGAAAATTCGCCGATGCATTCACCAATGTTTTGCATTCATGGAATCATGCATGTCGATTGTTGCGCGGATCACCCATTGCGCTCTCGTTAGATGCAACTCACCCGGGCGCAAACACAGAAGTACGTACGGTCTGGCAGTCGGCCATTACACGCGGACGAGTATCGCTACCTGGCCACTATGAACGAGAACTCGATGGTTTATTGCGCAGCGCAGACGAAATTGCTCTTTCGCTCACCCATCTGCCCCCGCGCAGTAAACGACTTGAAGCTCCACGTTGGCGCGACTCGGCAATAGAAACTCTGCAGTGGGCATACGAGGCTTTTTCGGGAACACCGCTCAGCGTTTCTGGTATTCCTGCCACGAGTGCCGATGGAGAACTCACCGAGTTGCTCTCATTCACTTCTCAGATGGTGGACGACCTGAAGAGCGATGGTTTAGCGCTTCAACATGTTTGGCTGAGCAGCCTTGAGCGCACTGCGGGACTTACCTCATTGCCTGCTTTCTCTTCACCCACAAAGTAGCTGTACCCTTTCGCATCATGAGCACCCCGATATGGCAAGTATCTGATGAAAAAAAATCAGGTCTTGCGCTCACCCAGTTTTTTACACAACACGGCTTGTCATCTTTTCAAGAAGCAATGGAATGGAGTTTGCGCGAACCAGACGAGTTCTGGCGAGCTGTGTGGAACACCACTGGCATCATTGGTTCGCCGGGCGAACCTGCCGTTCGTTTCCCCTCCGAATGCATTGTAGAAACTGAATTTTTCCCTCACGCACTGCTCAACATCGTTGACACCTTTTTACAACCTCGCGACAATGTCAAAGCTGACGCGATTGTTTACGTTTCAGAAACTGGCGAACGACACTGCATCACCTGGAGTCAATTGCGCATCGATGTGAATAGAGCAACTCATGCACTTCGCCAATACGGCGTACAAGCAGGCGACCGCGTGGCAGCCTGGATGCCCAACAGGCCTGAAACCATTGTTTTGTACCTCGCCACTCAAGCACTCGGTGCCATATTCACCTCAACGTCGTCAGATTTTGGCGTGCAAGGAGTTGTTGATCGGTTCAGTCAAACCACACCTCGTGTTTTACTTGCTGCGGATGCCTACTCGTACGGGGGGAAAAGCTTTTCCTGCACTGACCGGTTGAAGGAAATCATTGAGGCTGTGCCATCTCTTGAACATGTCATTTATG
>JANRCO010000027.1 GCA_030726975.1 Ilumatobacteraceae bacterium
ATGGTGTATTTATGAGACAGCTGTGGATCATTTTCAATTGCAGTACATACGCGAGCAACCCCTGGCGTGTACGCCATTGACAAATCATCACGGTCATTCACGGGTGCCGTGCTAATGACCTCAATCTTTCCGGCCTCATGCATGCGAAATGTTCGGTCCCACCAATCAAGAACTGTGACGCCATCAAGTTTTTGTACCGCAGCCACAATTGCATGTTGGTGCTCTTCATTTCGACAATGCACAACAAGACTGCGACGAAGAACTGGCCCACGAACATCGAAACCATCAAGAGCTCCGATGTTTCCGCCCGCTTCACCGATAGCAGCACACAACCGTCCAAGAGTGCCCGGCACATTGTCGAGTTGACAATCGAGTGCGATGGAGTGTGCAGCGTTAGGAAGAATGGACATAAGGCATTCTACGATACGGACTATGTAACTAAATGTTTGCTCAGCTTCCTTCGAAATTGCCACGTTATGCTCATTTTGTGAATGATGCACCGAAAAACATCGATACGGGTGAGTTCGCAGTTGAAGCCAGAGGGCTTACCAAACACTATGGAGACGTTGTAGCGCTCGACGGTCTTGATCTCTCTGTTCCCACTGGCTCTGTTCTTGGTCTACTGGGTCCGAATGGTGCGGGTAAGACCACGGCGGTTTCTATTCTCACCACACTCACCGCACCCGATGCTGGAACGGCCAGGGTCGCTGGTGTCGATGTCATCAAAGAGCCCCAACGCGTACGGTCCCTCATTGGTTTGTCTGGGCAATACGCCGCTGTCGATGAGCACCTCACCGCGACCGAGAATCTGGAAATGATCGGATGTCTCTACGGAATGCGTCGCCGAGCCGCCCGACAAAAAGCGAACGAACTCATTGAACGATTCCGACTCACCGAAGCTGCCGATCGGCCACTCAAGACATTCTCTGGTGGCATGCGGCGACGTATCGACTTGGCAGGTGCGTTGTTGGCCGACCCTCCCGTTCTTTTTCTCGATGAGCCAACTACTGGTCTTGACCCAAGAAGTCGTGGCGAACTTTGGGATGTCATTCGTGAACGTGTCGATGCTGGCACCACGGTCATTCTCACAACGCAATACCTTGAAGAAGCCGATCAATTAGCTCATGAAATTGTGGTGATTGACCATGGTCGCGCCATCGCGCGCGGCACCTCACAAGAATTGAAACGGCGCACCGGAGGCGAGCACCTCGATATTCATCTTGCGCTAATTGGAGATCTTCCTCGCGTTGAAGCAATCTTGCGACCCTTCGCAATCGGAGCCATTCGTATTGATGACCAAGATGCACTCATTTCAATTCCTGTTGCTAAAGGTGTTGAAGCTCTTGGCTCGGTAATGGCAGAACTCTCGGCACAAAACGTAGAGATCGCAGACATCGGACTACGACGACCAACACTCGATGATGTTTTTATGGAACTCACCGGACGCAAGACCCAGGAGGAAGAGTCGTGATCAGAATGCTTCGCGATGCCGCCACAATTGCCCGACGAAACATGATCCGCATCGGGCGTGTGCCCGAGGTAATGGTTTTCGTCATTATTCAGCCACTGATGTTTGTGCTGCTTTTCGCCTATGTGTTCGGCGGCTCAATTGATATTCCCGGTGGCAACTATCGCGAGTTTCTCATCGCAGGAATCTTCGCCCAAACCGTTGTTTTCGGCGCCACGTTCACTGCATCGGGGCTAGCCGAAGATGTTCAAAAAGGTCTGATCAACAGATTCAGGTCACTTCCGATGTCGCGTTCAGCCGTTGTTGCGGGCCGCACAGCGAGTGATGTGGTGTACAACTCGCTGTCTATCATCATCATGTCGTTAGCCGGATTAGCAGTGGGTTGGCGCATACGTGGTTCAGTTCTCGACGCAGTGGTTGCCTATGCGTTGCTGCTCTTTTTCTCGTATTCATTTTCGTGGGTAATGGCGTGTCTCGGGTTGATGGTTCCTACGCCAGAAGTAGTCAATAACGCCACCTTCGTCGTGCTCTTCCCACTTACCTTTATTGCCAACACTTTTGTTCCTTCCGACAGTTTGCCGGGAGTGCTGAAAACTATTGCCGAGTGGAACCCGGTGTCGACATTGACGCACGCTGTTCGTGTTCGCTTTGGGAACCTGCCTGCTGAAACCCCTGACCCCACTGCATGGCCGTTGCAAAACGCAATGTTGTACTCGCTCGGGTGGGCAATTCTCTTAATTGTTATTTTCGCACCCATCGCAACGCGCTTGTATCAGCGCACAGGAAAGCGTTAACCAGAGCTAATTACTCCACGCGTAGGCCAGAAATTGCACGGGCAATCACGAGTTGCTGAATCTCTGAAGTTCCCTCGAAGATGGTGTGAATCTTTGCGTCACGGTGCATGCGCTCAACGTGGTACTCACGGGTGTAGCCATAACCACCAAGAATCTGGATGGCTTCTTCGGTTACTTTCACCGACATCTCTGATGCGAAGTACTTGCTCATTGAGCCTTCTGCATTTTTGAAGCCACCGTTTTTCGAGAGCCATGCTGCTCGCCAAATGAGCAGACGAGCTGCATCAATTTGTGTTGCCATGTTGGCAAGCTTGAAGGCAATGGCCTGGTTCATGATGATGGGTTTACCGAAGGCAACGCGCTCTTTGGCGTAGTCGAGTGCAATTTCATATGCAGCGCGTGCAACACCAAGTGCTTGTGCGCCTACTGCTGGGCGTGTTGCTTCGAAAGTTGCCATTGCTGGCTGCTTGCCGCTTGATGCGCCACCTTCGCGGTAACGAGCTAGTTTTGCATCGAGTTTTTCTTTGCCACCGAGCAAGCAACTTCCTGGAATACGAACATCGTCAAGCACTACTTCTGCAGTGTGCGATGCCTTAATTCCGTGCTTTGCGTACTTCTGCCCTTGGCTGAGTCCTTTTGTGTTCGGTGGAACAACGAATGATGCCTGTCCACGACCTTTGAGCGCTGGGTCGACTGCTGCAACAACAACGTGCACGTTTGCAATGCCACCGTTGGTGATCCATGCCTTGGTGCCGTTGAGTACCCATTCATCTTTTGCTTCGTCATACACAGCACGAGTGCGCAAGCTGGAAACGTCGGAACCTGCGTCGGGTTCACTCACACAAAATGCTCCAAGCTTCACGTCGTTTGCATCGCCGTAGCACTGTGGCACCCACTCCATCAGTTGCTCTGGTGTGCCGTTGCCGGCGATACCCGCGGCTGCAAGACCCGAACCCATGATGGCCATACCGATACCGGCGTCGCCCCAAAACAGCTCTTCAATGCTGACCGGCATCGACAACCCAGTGGGGTCGGCCATGTTGTTCATGAGGAACTCCCAGCCGTACAAACCGATTTTTGCGGCCTCTTGTACAACGGGCCACGGGAACTCTTCGCGCTCGTCCCACTCTTGGGCGGCGGGGCGAATGACGTCTTTTGCGAAGGTGCGAACCCACTCTTGAATTTGAAGTTGGTCGTCGTTGAGTTGGAGGGAGAAATCAGCCATGCGTATAAGTTACCCATCAGTAGGGCGTGATGCCTCATTTTCCTCGATTTCTGCAGATTTTTGTTGCCAGTTTGTGTCCCCCAAAGCACACATGAGAAAAAGAAAATCATGGACGATTCAAGCCAAGGGGGTTATTTTGAGTGTGAGTGAAATTGAACGTAGGCAACTTCACAAGGAGGTGGAGAACATCATGAGTGACGACTCTGCGGCTGTTCTCATGCGACTGCTTCCGCCCGTTAGCTGGAATGATTTTGCCACCAAACAAGACCTTGAGACCTTGGGCAAATTCATACAGTTGGGTTTCAATAATTCATTGCTTGAGTTGCGCAATGAATTGCGCAAAGAGTTTGTCGACGAAACCGGAATTCTACGCAGCAGCATGCACGGCGAATTCGTAGATCTTCGCAACGGCATGCAAGACGAATTCGCAAGTCTTCGCAAAGAGGTATCCACTGAATTCAGCGCTACGCGAAGTGAAATGAACACAGAGTTCGCCGCAGTGCGAAGTGAAATGAACACAGAGTTCGCCGCCGTACGCAGTCAACTCCACCACGAAATCGACGGCCTGCGTAAAGAAATGAACACGGAGTTCGCAGCTGTACGCAGCGAAATGAACACAGAGTTTGCGGCCGTACGCAGTGAACTCCACCATGAAATTGACGGCCTGCGCAAAGAAATGAACGCAGGATTTCTCGATCTACGCAAAGAAATGAACCATCAAACTCATCGCATGTTTATGGCGATGCTGGGCATTAACACTTTGCTCATGAGCGTTGCCATTGCGGCATTCAAGTTGCTCTAACAGCTATTGCAAAGGAATGGCGAGGAGCGAGGGCGCAATGGTGTCCATAATCAACTTCGCCCCAGGCTTGTATACGTGTACACCATCCCAGCGATAACCCAGGTCGTTGCCGATAATTGAACTGGTGCACCACTCACGTGGCCCCTTCACAAAAGTGGTTGTGGCAGCATTTTCACTTGCCACTTCTTGGAGCAACTTGTTGAGTTGAGCAGTTCGCGTGTCATCACCTCGCTCGGGAAGCGGCGGGATGCCAGCACCTTTCACATCTTTTGGTCGCATACACGGCACTTCAAGAAGCGCAACCTTTGCACCGCCAAGAACAAGTGCATCGATGCCACGCTTCACTTGTGTTTTAAAGAAGGTGTCAGCCTGAGGAGAGCCGAGCGAATAGTTGACTCCACCACCCAGAACGTCGAGAACTTCCCAAGCACCCAAAACGACTAGCGCTAACTGACCTTTAGCCTTTTGAACTGAAGCAGTCCATTTCTTTTCCCAGCCTCGACAGAATTGAAATGATTGC
This sequence comes from Ilumatobacteraceae bacterium, assembly GCA_030726975.1. Lineage (GTDB taxonomy): Bacteria > Actinomycetota > Acidimicrobiia > Acidimicrobiales > Ilumatobacteraceae > F1-20-MAGs119. Next base: position 4,810 of record JANRCO010000027.1, read on the forward strand.
TTGAAGTCAATAGATGGGCTAACGCCGGTGCCCGTGTCGTACACACCGCAACCCGACACACCTCCGTCGGTAACGGTGAAAGTTTTTTCAATGCCCATGGGAAGATTCTTGGCAAGAGCTTTAGCTTGCGAGTCGCCCACAATGACGAAACGAATGGGGTTAGCAAGGGTGGGCAATGTTGTAGAAGGAGCGACGACGCCGTTCACGGTGGTTTGTGTTGCCCCGGCAATTGTGGTGGTTGCTCCAAATTCCACGTCTTCTCCGTTGTCTACCGATAAGTCAATGGGCGTGGTGAAGGCCAAAGCGATACTGACTGACGCAATGAGCACTCCGGCTGCCGTTGCATAACTACTTGCAATGATGACCATGTCGCGACGAGACGGGTGATTGATGTTGCGCAATGTTTCTCTCGCCCGCCCAATGAACCCGTTGCGGATGGGCACTTCAATGCAGCGGTACGACAATTCTGTAACGACTGCAGTGATGACAATCGCAATGAAAAACTTTCCTGCCGATTCCCGCGCGTCCGTAAACAGGAAAATTGGCCAGTGCCAGAGATACAAACCATAGGATCGCTTCCCTATTTCAACAAGAGGCGCGTAACCAAGAAATTTCTGCACGCCTACTGCGTTGGGGTGAACCGCACACGCGACGAGAACGAGTGATGACAGAGATACGAGAATTAATCCACCGCGATAGAGCGGAGCCCCAGAAACAGTGAGACCCAATGCCATGAGTACAAGCAGTGATCCACTCACCAATGCCGCAAGGCTGAGGGTGCGCTCTGGAATGTCGGCTGCCGAGGCGCGCCCTCTCTGCGCAATACCTGCCATGCGCCATGGTCGCCACAAACACGCTCCGGCGGCACCAAGGAGTAAGCCAGTTGATCGCGTCAAGGTAGAGAGATACAAAAAGTTGATGCGGTCGCCGTTGCCTGAGGAGTATGCAACGGCAGTGAAGAGCATGATGAAAACTGCAACCACGAGCAACACCTGAGCAACTTTCGCGCGATTTTTACCCCACTTGAACAATGCAATAAATGCAATTGGCCATAACAAATACCATTGCTCTTCTACCGCAAGCGACCACAAGTGACGCAGCAGTGGCGGGTCACTAGGTGCGAAGTAGGGAACGTCGCTGGAAAAAATTTGCCACCAGTTCGAAATGTAAAAAACAGCAGACAAAAAGTCGTGACGTAACTGCCCTACTTTGTACTTCGAGAACAGAAGAGCCCACGCCGACACCGCAACCAACATGGTGAAAAGAGCTGGCAACAAACGCCGTGCACGACGAATCCAAAATTGTCGAAGTGAAATTCCCCCGGTGTCTTCAGACTCTTCCAACAACAGTGAAGTGATGAGAAAACCACTCACGACAAAAAAGACTTCAACACCAATGAACCCGCCACGGATCCAACTGAAATGTGCGTGATACAAAATGACCGCAAGAACGGCGAGGGCACGCAAGCCGTCGAGCGATGGGATATACCCCATCTGCGACGGGCCCAGTTGAGCATCGAACGACGACAAGCCGCTTAGAGCCCGATCTTCGCCAGCGGCGTTGCGTTGGTTGTCGTTTTTAAAGTGCTCTTTCATGGTGTTTATTTCCTACGCGAAACCGTAGCAAGCGCTGCCCCTGTAAGAACTGCAGCAACAACATATGGCCACGCAACACCAGCATGATCGAAAAGTAACCCTGCAATTGCGGGACCAATGATACGCGCGAGTGCCCCTGCAGATTGCTGAACTCCAAGTACTTCACCACGCCGCTCGGGTAACACCGAGTCGGCAACAACGCTGGTGAGTGATGGAGTCACCAAACCTTGGCCGAGTGACAGAAGTGCAAGTGCGAAAAAAAGCACTACCCATACTTCTGCAATAGAAAGAACGATAAACCCAGCAATGAGCGTTACGAAACCCGCAGTAAGGAGCCGTTCAGAACCAAAAGCTTTTGTGAGCGGACCAATGAGACCACCTTGCACAATGACAAGCATCACTCCAACGACGAGGAAAACGGCCGCTGCAGAACCTTCGGTGAGTTGAAAACGACGCTCACCGAACAAAGAAAATGTTGCTTCAAACCCCGCGAACGCAGTGCCCGACAACAACGCCGTCATGGTGAATCTGTTCCAAGCAAAACTTCTGCGTCGTGAAACAACTTGTGTGGCATCGCGAGCTTTCCCGATGTTCTGATTTGTTTCGGGAAGTCGAATAAAAGCAGCAATGGCATTGCACAGTGCAAATACACCTGCGACATAAAACGGAACATGCGGACCACCGAGTGCTGCTAGACCACCAATTGCCGGTCCGAGTACGAAGCCCACACCGAATGCCGCGCCCAACATTCCTAACAACCGGGCGCGTTGCTCGGGTGGCGCAATATCGGTAATGGCACTTTGTGCTACCGACACACTGGCCCCCGACGCACCATCGAGAAAACGACCTAAAAAGAGCAACCACAATGTTCCGGCAGCGCCCGTGACAAAACTGCCAACTGCGGTGCCCAAGAGCGAAATGATGATGACGGGTTTACGACCAATGCGATCGGACAATCGACCCATGAAAGGCGCAAAGAAGAACTGCGCGATGGAAAATGAGGAGAAGAGTAGGCCTATTTCAAAACCACTTGCACCAAACCGGTCTGCATAGCGACCCAGAATGGGTACCACCATGCCAAAGCCCACCATGTCGAGAGCAACGGTGCTCCAAATGACCCAGAATCCGGCTGGAAACTTGGTGCGCTCAGCCACGCCGTACCTTTGTGCCCTCTTTCGTTGTTTCCACCACATAGCCGGCTGCTTGTAGTTCGTTGCGCAACGCATCGGCAGTAGCAAAATCTTTTGCGGCACGTGCAGCGTCGAGCTGAACAGCTTTCTCGGCGATGTCGGTACTCACTTCAGCAAAGGCGTTGACCTGCAGACCAAAGGCGACACACATTTCTTTCACAGCGCCAGCTAAAGCGCCTGCAAGAACGTCGTCTTTTACGTCTAGTGCTGCATTCGCTTTACGAATGGTGTCGAACATCAATGCGGTTGCACCAGGCGTATCGAGATCATTATTCATTGCGGTACGAAATGATTGCAATGTGGCCTCATCGGCAGTTGCGTTGGTTGATACTTCTGCCATACGAGCAAAGAAACCATCGATGCTGCCTACTGCTTTGACCGAAGCATCGATGTTGTCTTGACCCACTCGAACTGGTGAGCGGTAGTGCGTTTGCAACAAAAGCATGCGGTATGCGCGAGGGTCGTAGTGTTCTACCAAGTCGAGAAGGTTGGTGACGTTACCCAAACTTTTCGACATTTTTTCGCCTTCGGTGTCGACAACAAAACCATTGTGCATCCAATGGTTTGCAAAGGTCTTTCCTAACGCAACAGCCTGGGCTCGTTCGTTTTCATGATGCGGAAAGCGCAAGTCGGCGCCACCGCAATGGAGGTCGAACCCTTCGCCGAGCAACTGCAAACTCATCACTACACACTCGCTGTGCCAGCCCGGACGACCTTCACCCCATGGCGACGGCCATGCAGGTTCACCAGGCTTAGTAAATTTCCATAGTGCGAAATCGGCGGGGTGTTTTTTCTCGCTTGCCCCGAACACTTCACGGTCGCCGCCGCCTGCGAGCATGTCTTCAAGTTTTTGATGCGCGAGCAAGCCGTAGTCGTCGACCGATGTGACACTGAGATACACCCCATCGGAGGTGGCATAGGCGCGCTGTAGACCAATGAGCTCGCCGATCATTGCCACCATCTGGTCGACATATTCCGTTGCATGGGGAATGTCGTTTGGCTTTTCTACATTGAGAGCGGCCATGGCCGAAAACCACATGGTTTCGCACTTCTGGGTAATTTCTGCCCATGGGCGGTTTTCTCGGTTGGCGCGGTCGATGATTTTGTCGTCAATATCGGTGATATTGGAGACCAGGCGGACCTGAATGCCCGTCCAAGTGAGATAACGGCGCAAAATGTCGTAGACCAGGGTGGCTCGGCCATGCCCAAGGTGGGGCGGGCCGTAGACGGTAGGGCCGCAGAGGTAGATGCTGAGGTGCCCGGGCTGGCGCATTGCAAGGGGTCGGACCTCTTGAGTGGCAGTGTCGTAGAGAGAAAGCACTCTTTGACTCTAGGGTAAGTGCCTATGTCTACACCTCTTGCGAAGCAATCTGTTCCCGAGAAACCGAGCCTGGATGGCATCGAAGACCGCTGGTCGGGCGCATGGAGCGCCGAGGGCGTGTACACATTCGACCGCACTCGGCCGCGCAGCGAGGTTTTTGCCATCGACACCCCTCCTCCCACGGTGAGCGGGTCGTTGCACATGGGCCACGTTTTCTCGTACACGCACACCGACACCATCGCCAGGTTTTGGCGCATGAGCGGCAAGACGGTTTTTTACCCAATGGGTTGGGACGACAACGGGTTACCCACTGAACGTCGTGTGCAAAATTATTACGGCGTTACCTGCGATGCTTCTGTGCCTTACGTTGCCAACTTCACACCACCCTTCCAAGGTGAGCCACCAAAAGATCACAAGCCACTCCCCATTTCGCGGCCAAACTTCATTGAGTTATGCAACATACTGACGCACGAAGATGAAAAAGTTTTTGAAGAGCTTTTCCGTCGCCTTGGCTTATCTGTCGACTGGTCGTTGCTCTACACCACTATTGAAGAACGCAGTCGCAAAACAAGTCAACGTGCGTTTCTCAACAACTTGCAACGCGGTGAGGCGTACATGCAAGAAGCACCAACGCTGTGGGATGTTGATTTCGATACCGCTGTTGCACAAGCAGAATTAGAAGATCGTGAACGACCAGGTGCGTATCACACCTTGGCATTTCACCTCACCAGTGGAAAAACTGCCGAGGGCAAAACCGACATACTCATCGACACCACGCGACCCGAATTGTTGCCAGCATGTGTTGCTCTTGTTGCACACCCCGATGATGAGCGCTACCAACCGTTATTTGGTTCAACGGTGCGCACTCCACTCTTCGATGTTGAAGTGCCCATTCTTGCTCACCCACTTGCGCAAATAGACAAAGGCACAGGCATTGCCATGATCTGTACTTTTGGTGACGTCACCGACGTCATTTGGTGGCGTGAACTGCAACTCCCCACTCGCGCAGTTATAGGTCGCAACGGCCGCATTGTGACCGACGCACCTGAAGTCATAACTTCTGCTCGCGGTATTGAGGCCTATACGCAACTTGCTGGCAAATCAATTAAGCAAGCACAAACACTCATTGTTGAAAAGTTGCGCGCGAGTGAAGAAATGCTGGGCGAACCCCGCGCCATTATGCACCCCGTCAAGTTTTTCGAAAAAGGCGAACGCCCACTCGAAATTGTGACAAGCCGTCAGTGGTATATCCGCAATGGTGGCCGCGAAGCCGACCTGCGCACACGGTTTGTTGAGCGTGGTCATGAACTCACTTGGCACCCCGAACACATGCGTCACCGCTACGAAAACTGGGTAGAGGGTTTGAACGGCGACTGGCTCATTAGCCGCCAGCGGTACTTCGGAGTTCCCGTGCCGCTGTGGTACTCGCTCAATGCCGATGGCACCACCAACTACGACGCGCCGCTTGTGCCGACCAACGAACAACTTCCTATCGACCCCAGCACCGATATTCCTGTGGGTTACGCCGAGTCACAGCGCGGACAAGCCAACGGTTTTGTTGGCGACCCAGACGTCATGGACACCTGGGCCACCAGCTCGCTCTCACCACAAATTGCTGGCCACTGGATTGATGATCCGGAGATGTTTAGCCACATGTTCCCCATGGACGTTCGCCCACAAGCACACGAAATTATTCGCACGTGGTTGTTCTCTACCATGGTGCGCTCTCACTTTGAGCATGGCGTTGCTCCATGGAAAAACGCTGCGCTATCGGGTTGGATTCTCGACCCCGACCGTAAAAAAATGTCGAAATCGAAGGGCAACGTAGTTACTCCTATCGACCTCTTCGATCAATACGGCAGCGACGCAGTGCGTTACTGGGCAGCATGTGCACGCCCAGGAGTAGATACTGCATTTAGCGAAGAGCAAATGAAGGTAGGGCGCAAGCTCGGTACCAAGTTGCTCAATGCTACGAAGTTTGTACTGAGCTTCGGCGATGTAAATGCAACAGCAGTTCCTACAGAAATGATTGACATTGCAATGTTGCAGCGCTTGTCGGGCGTTGTTGAAGAGTGCACCAACGCATTTACTCACTTCGACTACGCCCGTTCGCTAGAGCGCACCGAGGCGTTTTTCTGGTGGTTCTGCGACGACTATGTGGAGTTAGTAAAACAACGTGCTTATGGTCTCGACACCATGCCAGTGGAACTCACGGCATCGGCTCGCGCCGCGTTGCGCCGTGCTCTTTCGGTCGTGCAACGGCTCTTTGCTCCCCTCATTCCTTTTGTCTCTGAAGAAGTGTGGCGTTGGTGGAATGACTCTTCTGTACACATCGCTAGTTGGCCAACAAGTGACGACTGCATCGCCGGTTGTACACCAACGGGAAACCATGAGTTGCAACTCAACTCTGTTTGTGAAGTCTTAGGAACCATTCGCCGGGCAAAAACTGAGGCAAAAGTTTCTCAGCGAGCAGAGGTGGCAAGCATTGTCATTACTGCACCAAGTGAAGCCCTCACAGCTATCACCACAACTTTTGGCGACCTTACCTACGCCGGATCCGTCTTACAGAGCGAATTGCGCTCTGCAGATGGGGAAATCATTACAACTGTCACCTTGGCATAAACCTGAGAAGCGATAGCGTTCAACCAAGATGGCGCGCACAAAAACTACCCGGCCCAAGAGGTTTCACCATTCGTGGCCGCAGCGGTTGGTCTTTGGGTTAAACCTGGCTGTCGCAATCGGGTGCGTTGTTGGTGGTGGCGTATTGGTCTATGCCAATCAGCAGTTGTCAAACCGCAAACTCGTCACGATCTCGAGCAATCCACAGAACACCCAAACCGATTCTGGCGACGACCTCAGCAATCTTCCCGAAGGCGATTTATCGGTTAAAAACTTCCTCATTGCGGGCCGCGACAACAATTCCTGCGCTAACGCAAACTCATCGTCTGCTGAGGAACTCAAGAACAGACCAAACTATGCGGGTTTAACCGACAGCATCATGCTCATTCGCGTTGATCCGAAAAACAACGAAGCTGCAATTCTTTCCTTTCCACGTGACCTGTACGTAAAAATTGCCAACAGCGACCACCGCAACCGCATTAACACTGCGTACCGCCCGAAAGACCCGAACCGACTCATCGACACCATTCGTTCCAATTTCAACATTGGTGTCGACCACTATGTCAGCATTGACTTCTGTGCATTTAAGTCAATTGTCGATGCAGTAGGTGGCGTACGTATTCCCTTTGAGTACCCCACTCGCGACCGCGCTTCTGGCTTTTTGGTAAAAAGCGCTGGCTGCGCAAAACTCAACGGCGACCGTGCACTGCAATATGTGCGTTCGCGTAAATACTTCTACTTTGACGACACAAAGAATAAATGGGTTCAAGACCCAAGCAGCGACTGGGGTCGCATTGCACGCCAGCAAGACTTCATTCGTCGTATTTTGCGTTCGGCACTCGACAAGGGAATCGGAAACCCTTCTGTCGCCAATCAGCTACTGAGTGCAGGACTAAAAAACCTCATCACCGACGATCAACTCTCGCCTATTAGTTTGTTACAACTCGCTCGAGCGATGCGCAATGTCACTGAAGACAATGTGCATACCTACACCGTTGAAGGTTTTGGTAAAGCAATTGGTGGGCAATCAGTTATTGAGCCCAATTTAAAGAGCGATGCAATGGTGCAAATATTGTCCATCTTTCAGGGGGCTTCAGAAATTACCGAAGTGACTAGCCAGACCATTGCTACCGAAACCAGTGTTGGAACAAAAGTGCTGCCAACAACAACCCTCTTTGCTCCTACCACTACCAGTTCTACCATGCCAGGAAAAACCGTGAGCAAGATGTCGGCAAATGCTGCGCCGCGCGCTGCTGCTACCACAACCACATCACCTACATCCGCAACCGAAACAACAGTGTTGAACCAGGAGATTGCTCAGCAACGGTTCAGCATCACACCGCCCGACGACCCCAACTGTCGTTAACTATTGAGTACGTGAGCTAACGCTCCAGGAATATCTGTTGGGCCTGTCACCGAAGTAACACGTGCTCCTACACGATGCGCAAAGGCTCTCGCTTCCGCATCGTCATCAGCGGGAGCAATGACCACAAGTTCTTCAATGGTGCGCGCAGCAGCATCAATATCGCCTGGTTCATTCGACCGACAATCGGAAAGAAGCACCACAATTTTTCTGGCTGCTCGTGAACGAGCGAGCTGTGCTTGTGCAGCCTCTAAAGCCTGGGCAATATCGGTGGTACCAAAACCGCGCAATGTGAGAACGCTATTCACCACCTCGTTGCCAGGCTTGTATGAGTCTTGTGACTTTGCCACCACGACATCTCGACTGAAAGCTAAAACGCTGTAATCGCTTGGTTCACGAGTAGCAATTGCGGCTGCTGCAACCGCAGATGTTGCCAGTGGTGCTCCACCCATCGAGCCGCTGCGGTCTACCAAGAGGCATAGCGCAGTATCTCGTTTTTCCCATGTACGCGCGCGTAATTCTTCAATGTGTATTTCGCGAGCATTATGAACGCCACGAAATGCGTCAGTACTCGCATCAAGATCTATGTCTCCACCATCGAGATATTTCGCGGTCACAAGTTTTCCTAAGCCGCGCCGTCGCAGCGGAGTTTTTTGTGCAACATCGAGCATGAGCCTTCCAGCAAGATTCTTTGCTAACTCACGTAATTTTGGGTCGGTGGCTGCAGTGAGGTCGGCGAGCAGTGCCATGGTTGCATCGGGGTCGCTTTGCATTCCCTCGTCAATTGCCGATTCGTTGAGTTCTCCCACCTCGGGAGACACTTCGTCAAAATTGCTATGCCGTTGCAACTCGCTACGTGATTTTGTTTTCTTCGCCGACTCTGCTTCAGCTGCCTGTGCGGCAGCACCTTCTTTTACAAGTGGGAGTTCGTTGCCCCAGTCGGGGCGTTCACTTTTCCCACATCACCATTTTCTGATGGTTGTGCAAAGACAGTATTCCAAATGTCGGTAATGACTTCTTCCACACTGCGCGCTACACCTTCGCGCAGTTTCACGCGGCCACTTAATGATGTGAGAGCCGCATCGAGACCCACTAACGGGTCTATCGCATCTTTGCCACGTAGCTTGCCTAGTGACTGCGCCACAAGTGCAGTGTCTATTGCACCACGAACCGAAGACCCGGTACGTAAATCGCTGTGAGCGCGTGTGTGGCGCACCACATTGACAACTTGCGCACACCACTGTTTGTTTGAAGCAGGTGACGCACGATGCACGATGTTGGTTTCGTCTTCAGCACTTTGATATGCAACAGAGATACGGCACATTCGGTCGTAGACCGCACTAGAAATGCGTGCCGTACCAACGGAGTCGAATGGGTTCATTGCTGCAATCATTTGAAACCCGGGTTCGGCGAGAATTTTGCCCAAGCGAGGAACAGTAATTTCACCTTCACTCATCACAGTGATGAGTACGTTGAGAGTTTCTTCAGGAATGCGGTTGATCTCTTCGATGTAGAGAAGCGACCCAGCACGCATTGCCTCAACGAGAGGGCCGTCGAGAAATGCATCGGGCTTGTAGCCGTCGTTCAGTACCCGAGCAGGGTCAAATGTTCCGGCCAAGCGCGCTGGCGTGAGTTCAGCATTTCCTTCAACAAAAACAAACCCCACGTTCATTGCCTGCGCAATTGCTCGCAGAAGGGTGGATTTACCCGTACCAGGTGGGCCTTCTAGAACAATGTGGCGTTGGGCAGTAAGGGCCGCCAACGTGAGTTCGATCTCACGATGGCGACCTACTACTTGTTCGTGAACTGCACTGAGAGTGTTTTTCGGCAAAACCATTTCAGCTATAGACGAGTACGCCGCGGATATTTTTTCCGGCGCGCATGTCTTCGTAACCGTCATTCACACCTTCAAGTGGGTAGGTCTTGGAAATGAGGCTGTCGAGGTCGAGTTGACCTTCGCGATACAGGCTGATGAGTTTTGGAATGTCGGCACGAGGATTACCTGAACCAAAGAGTGAACCCACAACTTGCTTTTCCATCAATGTGAGATCGAGCAGGCTCATGCTTGCGCTGTACTCCATTGCTGGGTGAATGTTGGTCACAACCACGCGGCCACGCTTTGCTGTGAGGGCAAGTGCTTCGCCAATGACTGCGCCGCTACCAACACCCATGGTCATGATGACCTTGTTTGCCATGGTGCCCCAAGAAATTTGCTGAACGAGCGGAAGTGCTTCTGCCATTGATGCTGCAGTATGTGTTGCACCAAATTGCATTGCCTTTTCACGCTTGAACTCAATGGGGTCAATAGCAATGACGTGCTTTGCACCTGCAAGTTTTGCTCCTTGCACAGCGTTTGCACCAATACCACCAATGCCCACAACAACCACTGTGTCGCCAGGTGAAACTTCAGCGGCATACACACTGCTTCCCCAACCTGTTACAACACCACAACCGAGCAAGCATGCTTTTTCAAGTGGAATGTCTTTTTCAATTTTGATGCAAGATGCCTCATTGACCACGGTGTGGTGGGCGAAAGTTCCGAGCAAGCACATGGTGGAAATGTCTTGGCCCTGTGCGTGGTGACGCGAGGTGCCGTCGGCAATTTGCTTGCCGGTACCCAGCAATGCGCCCATGTCGCACAAGTTCGAGTGGCCTGTGCTGCAACTTGGGCAACGTCCACACGAGGGGATGAACCCGAAAACCACATGGTCGCCAGGTGCAAGCCAACTCACGCCTGGGCCGACAGCTTCAACAACGCCTGCGCCTTCATGGCCGCCAATGATGGGCATTGCAAAGGGAAGATCACCCGTGACAACGTGCTCGTCGCTGTGGCACATTCCCGAGGCGGCGATTTTGACAAGAACTTCTCCGGCCTTTGGGGCATCGAGCTCAATTTCCTCTACGGACCACGGTGTATTCAACTCCCACAAAATTGCGGCTTTGGTCTTCATGATTTCCCCCTCTATGTTTGCCCCTGTGGGCCACGTCAATAAATGAGACGCTAGCCCAAGCATCAGACCACTGTCACACGGTACGATTTGGGCATGTCACCAGTTGCCGTAGCCACCGCAGAAACTGCCAGCCAAGAAACCCTCGAAACCGCATCCGAAGTGCTCGTTTTAGAGGAACTGCTCGTCGAAGAGATCTCCATCGACGGCATGTGTGGCGTGTACTGAGCCACCCGTGACCCTCACCCTCAGTTCAGCATGCGCATTGCATCCTCAAGTTGCTCTGCGTCCTGAACCCTTTGGCGCCCTTGCCTACCATTACGGCAACCGTCGCCTGGTTTTTTTGAAACACCCCGACGTGGTGCGTGTTGTGCGCGAGCTTGGCGATCATCCCAGCATTGCCCACACCTTGCGCGCTTGCGGAATTGCCACCGAGCGCGATGCATCTTTTTTACAAGCTCTCAATCAATTGACGAAATCGGAAATCCTTCGTGTCTGCTAGCCAACTCGTTACACAATTAAAGCGTGGTCTCGACGCACCCATTTGCCTCACATGGGAACTCACCTACGCATGCAACTTGCAGTGCGTGCATTGTTTGTCGAGTAGTGGTCAACGCGACGACCGCGAACTCACCACTGAGCAAGCTTTCGCAGTGCTCGATGAACTGCGTGATCTGCAAGTTTTTTACATCAACATTGGCGGTGGCGAGCCAATGATACGCCGCGACTTTTTTGACATCATTGAATACTCCATCGCAAACGACATCGGAGTGAAGTTTTCGACGAACGGCGCTTTCATCGACGAGAAAAATGCACAGCGCCTCGCTGCAATGGATTACTTAGATATTCAAATTAGCCTCGACGGCGTTGATGCCATCACGAACGACCCTGTACGTGGAGTTGGCTCTTACGATATTGCTCGTCGTGCAATGGACAATTTGAAAGCAGCAAATTTTGGTCCTTTTAAAATTTCTGTTGTTGTTACTCGCCACAACGTTGATCAGTTAGACGAGTTCAAAGCCCTCGCCGATTCATACGGTGCACAATTGCGCATTACACGGTTGCGCCCTTCGGGTCGTGGTGTTGATTCATGGAATGATCTGCACCCCACCAACGAACAACAAGTGCAGATCTATAACTGGCTTCTTGCACATGGTGAAAACGTTCTAACTGGAGATTCGTTTTTCCACCTCAATGCAATAGGCGAAGCTTTGCCTGGCCTCAACATGTGTGGCGCAGGGCGCGTGGTGTGCCTCATCGACCCCATTGGCGATGTGTATGCCTGCCCATTTGTTTTGCACGACCAATTCAAAGCAGGAAATGTTCACGACGCTGGTGGTTTTACTTCTGTGTGGCGCGACAGCGAACTCTTCACTTCGTTGCGTGAACCTGAATCGGCTGGTGCCTGTGCTTCATGTGGCAACTACGACTCGTGCCAAGGCGGCTGCATGGCTGCAAAGTTTTTTACTGGGTTACCACTCGATGGTCCCGACCCCGAGTGCGTCATAGGACATGGAGAAGCTCTTCTTGCAGAACGCCAAGCAAGCCCCGTTTCCATTACCCCAAAGCCAAGCAAAGACCACTCAAAGCCTGCTCGCAGCGCGTTGAGCGTGGTGTCGTAAATTATTTTTCATGGGGTTATTGAAGCCTGTTGACCTTGGCAATTGCCAAGCACCAAATGGCGTGATGTTCGGCCCTCACGTCACCAACCTTGGTACTGACGAACGAACTTTTAGCGATCAGCACATTGCCTACTACGCGCGGCGCGCTCAAGGTGGTTGCGGTGTCATTGTGCTGGAAGGCATGAGCGTGCACCATAGCGACTGGCCATACGAGCGTGCTCCACTTGCATCACAATGCGCAGAATCACTGAACAAAATTTCTCAAGAGTTGCATAAAGAAAAATGTTTAGTCATTGCATCTCTCGATCACTCCGGTGGGCAAGGTTCCTCTGCATACAATCAGCAGCCCTTGTGGGCACCAAGCCGAGTACCTGAAGTCAACTCGCGGGAAGTACCGAAATGGATGGAACAAGCCGACATTGATGAAGTCATTGAGGGCTTCGTCAATGCTGCGCGTGTTGCTATTTCCTCTGGGTGCGATGGTGTCGAAATTAATGTTGGTCAGCACAGCTTGGTACGCCAATTTCTCTCTGGCCTCACGAATCATCGTGATGATGCATGGGGTCAAGACAAAACTTTGTTTGCGCGAACCATCATTGAAAAAATGCGCAGAGCAGTTGACGATGCCGTCATTGGCCTGCGACTTTCATGCGATGAGCTTGCACCGTGGGCTGGTATTACACCCGACATGGCAGTAGAGCTTGCGCCTCAGCTCGCAGCGTGTGGGCTCGATTATTTGGTAGTTGTTCGTGGCTCCATTTTCTCCGTTGAAAAAACTCGCCCCGATTTTCATGAACCAGAAGGGTTCAACACCGAAATCACTCAACGCATTCAGGCAGTGCTCAACATTCCTGTGTTCTTGCAAGGTTCTATTGTTCAACCACACATGGCGATGAGTGCTGAAGAACAAGGCGTGTGTGCAGGTGTTGAAATGACCCGGGCACAAATTGCCGACCCCGACTTGGTCAACAAAATGCTGGCTGACGACGTAGCACAGATTCGGCCCTGCATTCGGTGCAACCAAACATGCCAAGTGCGTGATGCGCGCAACCCCATTGTTACTTGCGTCGTTGAACCCACATCTGGCCACGAGAGCACCGACCCCAATTGGTATACACAGGTTGCATCGAAGAAAGTTGCCGTCGTTGGTGCAGGGCCAGCGGGCCTGGAAGCTGCGTACACCGCGGCCCGACGGGGTCACTCGGTAGAGGTGTACGAACAAAAAAGCAATGCCGGCGGTATTGCGGCTTTCGCAGGCCCAGGTGGCGCATTTGTGCATTGGCTATACGAACAATGTTTGTCACTTGGCGTGCAGTTTCGTTTTAGTGCCCACGTTGATGGCAGCACAGACCTTGGGGCCGACGTTGTTCTGCAATGCACAGGCTCGCGCCCGGGGGTCCCTACCTATACGTTGCCCGACCGCTCAGCCACATTTGACGTTGTTGATGTGATGAATGGTTCTTGTGCCCTTCCTGAAAGTGGCGACATTCTTCTGCACGACCCTATTGGTGGCCCCATTGCTATTGCCCTTGCGCAATGGCTCGGCCCGCGCGCAATTCTCGTGACTCAAGACAACATTGCTGGAAACGAGTTATCGCGTTCTGGCGATTTAGCTCCTGCCAATGTTCGCTTGGCTCAGCAAGGAACACGTGTTGTGAAACGCGCGCTCGTGCGCTCGGTTGCAAGGTCGGGCGAAGGCGTCAGCGTTGAAGTGCAAGACCGCTATTCGGGCGAGACCACCACATATGACGCAGCAGCATTCATCGACTGTGGATTTCGCCTTCCCACCGAGCACATCGCACCGCAGTTTCATCTTGCTGGCGATGCAGTTGCCCCACGCACCGTCCTTGAGGCTGTCCTTGAAGCACGGCGTGCAGTGTTTATGCTGTAACTGTGCACTACTTTCTCGTCGTTCTTCTTGCAACTGCCGGGTACTTCATCGGCACATTTCCCAGCGCCATCATGGTGGCTAAAGCTAATGGCATCGACATCACCGCCATTGGTTCAGGTAATCCAGGGGCATCAAATGTTGCCCGCGCATTAGGAATAAGAAAAGGCGCATACGTTTATGGTCTCGATGCGGTGAAGGGTGTTCTCGCAACCGGACTCGGCTTGGCAATTTTTGGAAATGCTGCCGCGTATTGGTGTGCAGCTGCAGCAGTTGTAGGCCACGTCTACCCCATTACCCGTCGTTTTGCAGGCGGTAAAGGAGTGGCCACGGCATCGGGAGCCATGCTTGTGGTGCTCCCGCTGATCAGCCTCGGCCTTCTCTTTTTATGGGCAGTGCTCAGTAAAACGACGAAAAAAGCTTCCATTTCCTCGCTCATCATCACCGTGCTCTTGCCCGTGTGCATCGCGCTGGCGGGAGAACCCAGCTGGGAAGTGGGGGCAACTATCGGCATCGGGGTTTTGGTAGTCATTCGACATATTCCTAATCTTCGGCGTCTCCGTTCTGGTCTCGAGCCATCACTTCCCTCAAAACCCACCTAACCTCTGTCTTTGTGAGTTACAAGTACTTGTGGACCCCGCTCCAACTGGGGCCTGTCACCACGCGTAATCGCATTGTCTTTAGTGCTCACCTCACGAACTACGCGCGCAACGGCAAACCCACAGAACAACACAGTGCTTACTATGCAGCCCGTGCTGCTGGTGGAGCTGGGCTCATCATTACCGAAGAGCACTCAACGCATCCCACCGACTGGCCATACGAAAAACTCATCCACGGCTTCCACCGCGACGTCATACCTGGTTACCGCAACATCACATCGGCGGTGCACCAACACCGCACACCTATTTTTGCGCAAATCAACCACAACGGCGGGCAAGCCAGCAGCATGTACAGCCGTCTGCCTGTGTGGGCACCTAGTGCAGTTGCCGACCCACTCTTTCGCGAAGTACCTAAAGCAGTCACTCAAAGCGATATTGACGACATCATTGCTGGCTACGTCACCGTTGCAGAGAACTGTGCTGAAGGTGGGTTCGATGGCATTGAACTGCAGTGCAGTCACTCTTCTATTGTTCGTGGATTTCTTTCACCAGCAACAAACAAACGCACCGACCAGTACGGTGGAACACTTTCAAACCGCGCGCGTTTGCTGCTCGATATTTCAACTGCAGTACGTAAAGCAATTGGCAACGACCTTGCTTTAGGCGTTCGTTTATGCGGAGACGAGTTCATTGAAGGTGGAACCACCATCGACGAGGCAGTGGAAATTGCCAAACTTGTAGAAGCAGCAGGCAATGTCGACTACATCAACACCTCAATTGGTGTTGCCACTGCAAGCTTGTTCATGATTGAAGCATCAATGCATATTCCACCCGGATACGCAACATTTATTCCTTCAGCCATTCGCAAAGCAGTCGATCTTCCCGTCGTTGGAGTTGGTCGCTTTAAAGATCCGCAACAGGCAGAGCGTGCTTTAGCCGACGGACACTGCGATCTTGTAGGAGTTGTGCGAGGGCAAATAGCCGACCCCGACTTTGCAGCCAAAGCACGTGCAGGAGCAACCGACGACATTCGCTTGTGTTTGAGCTGTAACCAAGAATGTGTAGGACGCATGGGCCTGAACCGTTGGCTCGGTTGCATTGAAAACCCACAAACTGGTCGCGAGGCCGAATGGAAAGCCACACAACACGTGAAACTTTCCCCCACCCCCACACAAGTGTTGGTGGTTGGCGCAGGACCCGCTGGTTTACAAGCAGCCATTGCTGCTGCACGCAATGGGCATCGTGTCACTGTTCTTGAAAAAGAAGAGTCGGCAGGTGGACAAGTTCGCCTTGCAGCAAGCGTGCCAAACAGAGCCGAGTTCGGCGATCTCATTCGCAATCAACTCACCGAGTGCAAACGACTCGGGGTTACTATTGAATACGGTGTTTCCGCATGGCCGGGTTTAGTGCTCGAACGAAATGCGCAGCACGTTGTAGTTGCTACTGGTGCTGAGCCACAGCAACCATGGTGGGTTGCTGGTGAAGGCATCACCATTGGTGTGGCCGATGTACGACACGTGCTTGAAGGGTCTGCAGATCCATTTGGCACTGTGGTCATCATCGACGAAATTGGTTTCCACCACGCAACTTCAGTTGCAGAACTTCTTGCCGACCGTGGCTGCAACGTTGAAATTGTGACGCCTGGAATGGTGGTAGGCCAAGATCTTGGCATCACCCTCGACATGGAGAACTGGCTCATTCGTGCCCACGCAAAAGGCATCGTGCAAAGCACCGACCTTGTTCCCATGGGGCTTGCTGGCAACGAACTCACATTGCTCCACCACCCCACTGGCACGAACTACACGCGTACACCCGACTGGGTGGTGTTGGCAGTTCCTCCGCAGCCAGTGGAATGGCTCTACCACGATCTTTCTTCCAACACCGCACTACGCGATGCAGGAATCACTATTTCACGAGTGGGTGATGCCGTTGCACCTCGCCGCGCACACGCTGCAGTCATCGATGGTGAACGCATAGGCTCATCATTCTGATGATCGCTTTACTCGACACGATTTTTGAGTCACTCACCGATATCTCTACCTCGCAATGGTTTTATCTCATTATTTTTTCTGTTGCACTTCTCGACTCGGTTGTGCCCATAGTTCCCAGTGAGTCAATGGTCATTGTTGGCGGGGTCGCAGCCGGACTCGGAGATCTAGAAATACCTCTCGTCATTGTGGTTGCAGCAATCGGTGCATTCCTTGGCGACAACATGTCGTACATCATTGGGCGCAGGGCAAGTGGATACATCGATCGTCGCTATCGACGTACAGAGAAAGGTGCGAAACGGCTCGATTGGGCACGCAGCCAACTGGTAGATCGTGGCGGACCACTGCTCATTACCGCTCGATTTATTCCGGGGGGCCGCACCTTGCTCACGCTCACCTGTGGCGTAACTCATCAAAATCAACGCTGGTATGCCAAATGGGTCGGCATTGCCGCTGTTATTTGGGCCTCATACGCAAGTTTGCTCGGCTTCATTGGTGGCAAAACATTTAAAGACAACCACGCCATGGCATTTGGAGTGGCCTTTGCGATGGCATTAGCCGCAACGGGCATGATTGAACTTGTGCGCCACTTTCGCAATCGGAAATAGACTCACTCCATGATCGCCGTTCTTGTTGTTCGTCACGGCGTGCTCCCAGCCGGAGCGTTAGAAGCAACAAGTGAAGCGCAGGGAAATGTTCTTGTTGTTGGCAGCAACTGCTCGGCAGCGCTTTCTGAGCTTTCGCCATATGCCACCCATATCACAATGTGCGAATGGGGAAACTTTGCACCTTCCGCATGGGCCAATGCCCTTACTGCTCACATTGGCCTTGAGCAACGCATTGTTCTCCCCGCGTCTCCTGACGGACGCGACTTTGCTGCGCACTTAGCTCAGAGCTTGCAACGTCCTCTCTATGCTGGCGCGTTACGCATAGGGGCAATCACCATTGAACTCGTGCGTTGGAGTGGTCAAGCAGTCGAAACACTTGTTGCCGCACCAGAGTTTGTTGCTACTTTGCAAGTAGGAGTGCGCAGCATTGAAGAAGCCCTTGGCGAAGTAGTCGTTACTTCATTGCAAGTTCCTGAAAGCTTCATGGGTAACGATGCTGAAGTCGTTGACGTACTTCCTCCCGATGCAGCAAGTATCGATCTATCAGAAGCTCCGCGCATTATTTGCGGAGGAGCGGGCATACAAAAATCAAGTACGTTTCACGCACTCTTCGATATTGCAGAGGAACTCAGTGCCTCTGTTGGTGCGACGCGAGTAATTACCGACCGCAGCTGGGTAGAACACCAACGCCAAATTGGAACCACAGGTGTTGTGGTGAACCCGCAGTTGTACATAGCTCTTGGCGTGAGTGGTGCAGTGCAACACACCAGTGGCCTTGGCCAGCCCGAACACATTGTGAGCATCAACACCGACCCACATTGCCCCATGATGCAACTTGCCGACCTCGGCATTGTGAGCGACGCCAATGAAGTGCTTCCAGCGTTGCTTGCCGCATTGCAAAAAAGGAAGAGCAATGCCTGATTTCGACGTCATTGTGGTGGGTGCGGGGCCTGCTGGCTCGTGTGCTGCTCTCACTATTGCGCGCACAGGCAAAAGTGTTGTGCTCATTGAGCGGGGGCCCTTCCCCGGATCAAAAAATATGTACGGCGGTGTGGTGTACCCGCGCATTCTCGATGCACTCATTCCCGAGTGGTGGAACGAGATGCCTGTTCAACGTTGGGTCACGCGGCGCAGCACCATGTTGCTCACCGATACACAGTCGTTGAGTATCGATTTCAGATCTGATGCATGGGGAGATGCGCCTTATAACGGAGCAACTGCATTTCGCCCCGACTTCGACAATTGGTTAGCAAATAAGGCCGTTGAAGCCGGCGCAACACTGGTGTGTAGCACCACCGTCACGGGGCTCATTACTGGTGCCAACGGACAAGTGATTGGCGTACATACCGATCGCCCCGATGGCGACCTCACCGCATCGGTTGTTATTGCATGCGATGGAGTGAACAGCTTTCTGGCAAAAGAACGCGGTATGTACCCACATACCGATGCCGCATATTTCACACTTGGCGTGAAAGAAACAATCACACTGTCGAAAGACATCATCGATGAACGATTCGCAGTTCGCGGAAATCAAGGCGTTGATATTGAAATTCTCGGCGGAACAAGCGGTGTTAATGGTGGGGGTTTCATCTACACCAACCTCAACTCCATTTCTGTTGGTGTCGTATTGAAGTTGCCCAAGTTGGCTGCCCAAAGTAAACGACCTGAAGAAATTATTGCTGGCTTAAAATCACACAGCGCCATTGCACCTCTCGTTGAAGGCGGAACAGTAAGTGAGTACTCCGCTCACCTCATTCCTGAGGCAGGGTTGAAAATGATGCCCACACTTCTCGATGATGGCCTGCTCGTTGCCGGAGACGCCGCCGCAATGTGCTTGGCAGCGGGTATCTGGCTTGAAGGAGTGAACTTCGCCATGGCATCGGGAATGTATGCCGCTCAAGCAGCATGTGAGGCGATTGAAAAGGGAAACACGTCGGCCAAAGGTTTGTCGCTCTACAAAAAACTTCTTGAAGACACCTTTGTTCTGCGCGATCATCGCAAGCTACGCCGCGCACCACAACTCGTTTTGAGCGACCGCGTGCAACACATGTACCCAGCCCTCATTACCAGCATTGTTCAGGGCATGTTCCAGGTAAACAACCCGCTTCCCAAACCTGGGCTACGGAAAATTCTGAAAGACGAACGCCGTCGCTTGGGAATTCGTACCATCGACTTAGCAAAAGATGCATTCACGGGTTTCAGGAGTTTCGGATGAGTTTGCAGTGGCCCGACATTTCTTTTCAAGACCGCATGGCAACTGCAGAGTTTCGCGTGCACGAACGCGCCCACATTGTGGTTAATAGTGATTCCTGCAATGGCTGCACTACTCGCGCATGTGTGGTTGCATGCCCCGCCAACCTCTTTGTGCCTACTGCCGATGGCGGCATCGTGTTTAACTACGAACAATGTTTTGAATGCGGCACTTGCTACATGGTGTGCAACGAAGAAGGCGCCATTAGTTGGACCTACCCCGAAGGTGGACACGGCATCGTGTTCCACAACACGTGAGAGTTGCTCAAACTATGACCCCCATCATTGGTGTTTGCGTGAAATGGATTGGAAGTCAACCCACTAGTGGACACGAAGCCGATGCACGGTTTGCTCAATTTTCTGCCAGCGATCAAGCTGCTCTGGAAGTTGCTCTACAACGTGCAGAGCAACTACAGGCACGGGTCCGCGTGGTGAGTGTTGCCCCTGCTGCAGCTCGCTCACATCTCGTTGCACTCTGTGCATCGGGAGCCCATGAACTCGTACACATTGCAGCCGAAGGACAAAGCAGCAGTGCACACATTGCTCATGAACTTGCTCAGCATCTTCGTGGCTGCACTTCTGTTTGGTGTGGTGACTATTCACTAGATCGCGGCTCTGGCAGCGTTCCTGCATTTCTTGCCAGCACCTTGGGCGCACAACAGGCACTGGGAATTGTTGGTATTTCAGCCAGCAACAACAGTTCACTCGACCTTCTTCGACGACTCGATGCTGGACGTCGAGAAATCGTGCGTGTGGTGGAACCATTTATTGTTTCTGTCGAAGGTTCAATGGCAACGCTGCGTCGAGCCAGCCTTGCCGCAACTCTGCGCCCTAGCGCCACGGTCGTGGAAGCCTCACTCACTTCTCCTAGTGCGCTCTCGCTCGGCGATTTCTCACCCTTTCGTCCGCGCCCACGTACGGTGAAAGCACCCGCTGGTGAAACTGCATTAGATCGCATCAAAGCTGCAACATCGGCAAATTCACCGCAAAAGCATTCTGAGATCGTGACACTTACTCCAGATGACGCTGCTCAGCACATCGTTGATCGCCTCACCGAGTGGGGATACCTCTCTTAACGGCTACCGTTTTGCTGTGCAGATGCGCTACAGCCTCGACAACTCGTGGAGACGCCCAAAAAAGGGAAACGTTCTTATTGCGGGATCACCTCTGCGCATTTTTCGCCTCAGCGCGGTCGGACAATCTATTGCGGAATCACTTGAGCAAACGGGAGAGGCACCAAGTTCCGGACAACTGCTCGTTACTCGGCTCATTGATGCTGGTGCGCTACACCCACTGCCTTCATTAGAAAGCAATGCACCAACGCTCTCCGATATTTCTATTGTCATTCCACTTTTTGCACGCTCCGAGAATGACATCGTTCGTGTGCAGAATCTCATCACTGAATTTTCTGCATTCCCACAGGTGGTAGTTGTTGACGATGCATCACCTATTGCATTTCCCGAGATGCCTAACACCAATATCACTGCGCACCGTCAAGAGGTAAACAATGGTCCAGGTGCAGCACGCAATGCTGGTCTCGCATATGTGTCTACTTCACATGTTGTGTTCATTGATGCCGACGTGCAGTGCACACATGAAGATATTTGTGAACTTGCCAAATGGTGGAACTTGCCGCAACTTGCTGTGCTCGCACCTCGTGTTAAAAGTTTGAATTGGTTTCAAAATGGTGCAGTTGTTGCCGCCTATGAAGAAGTGCGCTCCCCTCTCGACATGGGTGCGCTTCCTGCCCGCGTGCGAGCTGGCACTCGCGTGGGCTACGTGCCTTCAGCATTGTTGATGTGCGATGTCGCGGCGCTTAGAGCGGTCGACGGCTTCGATGAGTCAATGCGCACAGGAGAAGACGTAGATCTCATTTGGCGCCTCGACGCAGCTGGCTACTCATGTCGTTATGAGCCTTCTATTGAAGTGCACCATCTCCCGCGCACCACCACCCAACAACTTGCTCAACAGCGCATGGGCTATGGCGAATCTGCGGCACTTCTTGCCACAAAACATCGTGGCGCACTTGCACCGCTGCGCGTGAGTGGCTGGAGCACCGGGGTGTGGGCTTCCATTGCGCTTGGTTTTCCCATTATTGGTGGAGTTGTTGCCGCCGGCACCGCCGTAGCGCTGCACCGTAAATTGCGCTTTCTTCCCGATGCCGAAAAAGAATCAGCTCGTCTCGCCACGCTCGGGCACCTTCATGCCGGCAAGCAAATTGCGAGTGCAGTAACACGCGTATGGTGGCCAATTGCACTGCTCTTAGCGTTGGTCTCCCGCCGTGCACGTTGGGCGTTGTGTCTTGCTGCTTTCGTGCCAGCACTTTCCGACTGGTGGACCACTCGCCCACACCTCGACCCTGTTCGTTACACGCTTTTACGTTGGGTCGATGACATGTCGTACGGGTTCGGTGTGTGGAAAGGCGTCGTGCGTGAAGGCAACTACGACCCACTTATTCCAGAGCTCTCCAGTTGGCCAACCAACATGCAGCAAAAATCTGCTACTGAGGTTTAGCGGCAGAGCGCAGATGAATATTGCTGCACTCTTCACAAATATCTTCGGGAATCACTCCCAAGCGCATCAGCACACTGAACATCATGCAACCGAGACAAATAGCAAAAAAACTTTCTAACCCTGCGGCAACGATGAGAGCAGCAATGACTAGTTGTGCAGCGCCGAGGTTTCCGGTTGCCCACAACAGCGAGGCAACGCCACTAAAGAGCATCCCTATTCCTTGGGCAAATCGCTTGGGTGGCCCCGGAACAAATTTGTGATTGCCCTTCAACCGTGGTGTCACTACTTGGGTAGCAATTCTTCCTAAAGGGCTCATGGTGGGCCCTGTGAGTACGCGCGCAACGAAACCGTAGGTCAGGGGAACAAGTACCCAACCACTTCCCGTGAGGAGAAAAAGGATGCTCATCGCAACGACCCCGCCAGCGACAATGCGTGCCGAGGTCTCATTGACGGGATGAGGGAAAGAAAAGAACGATTTCACTCGCTTTACGATATGGACAAATCATGAATAAAAGCGAAATGCCTCTACAACTACTACCGTAGGAAGTGATGTCTCTTCGGCTCACCGTCAACGAACACGCCTTTCGTACCCACGTCTCCCACGTCGTGGGCTCCACCCCTGGCCTCATCCCCGTTGTCAAAGGCAATGGCTATGGGCTCGGGCGGCCGTTTCTTGTGCGCTTGGTATCTGAATTACTTGGTCCTGAACAAGCCGTTGCAGTGGGAACCGTTTTCGAAGCGCAAGATATTCCCGCCCCCACCCCTGTCTACATTCTCACCCCCATTGGCGAGTTCGACCAAGTAGATATTCCCTCAAATGCCATCCCCACTGTTGCCACAGAACGTGACCTCGCCGTTCTTCAGAGTAAGGGCTGGAAAAACCCTGTGGTGGTCAAACTTGCTTCCCCGATGCAGCGCTTTGGCGTGGCGTCGCACGATTTCCTTGCCCTCGTACAACACATCAGTGCAGTTGGCCTCACCATTCACTCTTGCGCCTTGCATTTGCCACTTCACCAAAGCAACGAAGAAATCATTACTCAACTCAAAACATGGATACCGCTCATACCCACCTGCGTCACCCTTTCGTTGAGCCACGTCTCATCTACTCAACTTGTTGTCATCCGCGAAACATTTCCCACTACAGAATGTGAAGTACGGCTCGGCACTGCGCTGTGGCACGGAGATAAATCCTTTTTTTCTTTACACACTGAAGTTCTTGCTGTGCATCCAATTGAAAAAGGCAACACAGCGGGTTACCACAGCACCGCCGTACCTGCCGATGGCCACATTGTTGTAGTGGCGGCCGGCACCGCCCACGGAGTATCACCATTAGAAAATGGGTTAAGCCCATTTCATTTCCAACAGCAGCGACTCACGTTGCTTGAATCGCCGTATATGCATAGTGCTATGTGTTTCGTTCCCCTCGGTCAACCATGCCCAAAGATTGGCGGTGCGATCGATGTGCAACGGCCGCTGCACAGTGTTGCTCCCGACATCACACTGTGGGCATAACTATTCATGACTAATGCAGCGTTACCAACACGTAACGGCGTTGCTCGTTTTGCAGAGCTCGATATTGCTCGCAGCATCGCTCTGTTTGGCATCATTGTTTTGAATTACCACGGTTACCTCAACGGAGGTAACGCTACGGGCTCTGTTCAGACAACATGGTTTGCTCGACTCATGGATCCATGGAATGGTCTCCTTGTTCCTAGCCCAGTCATCTTTGTTGTTGTAGCTGGAATTGGCTGTGGTCTTCTCACGTCAACAAGTCAGCAGGTAAGCAACACAGAACTGCGGTGGCTACTTATTCGGCGCGGAACATTTCTCTTCACCATCGGAACAATGTTTGAGTGGGTATGGAACGGCACCATTCTTCCGTATTACGGAATTTATTTTATTTTGGCAGCTGGTGTGTTTCACCTCAAAACAAAACACATTGCAATGCTCGCTGGAGCCATCACTGTGGCCGCGGCACTTCTTTCCTTTTGGCGTTACCACCAAGAAATCAATGGACATTCAACTAGTTGGCTGCAACCATTTGAACCCAATACCCCTCGCAATTTTCTCTTTCGTTATTTCATTGACTACACGCATCCGGTACTGCCATGGTTCGTATTTTTCTGCGTTGGGCTCATCATCGGAAAGTCTTATGCTGCCTTCCGTTTGAAGCGAAAAACCATACTTTTCGCCAGCATCCCAGCGCTTTTCTGTACATATCTCGCAAGTGGTCTTGCGCTTCATCACACTGATGGTTCGTGGCAACACGTTTTGAGTACAGACCCCTTTGAACGAGGCGTGCTTGCAACTGCTGGCGCTTGCACCAGTGCGGTTGTCATCGTGATACTCATTTCTTTCCTTGCCGACAAATACTCCACTTCGCCACTTGCTCAACTACTCCAGCGCTCGGGTCAAATCACATTGACCTTGTACTTGTGTCATGGTTTTATATACAACGCAGTAGTGAACTGGTGGAACTGGATTCAACCAGGTGGATTCACCACTGCATTTATCTTTTCCTGCGTGGTGTGGACACTTCTCATTGCCATTGGTGTTCGGTGGCAAACTTCAATTGGCAAAGGACCCGTTGAAGTGGTGTACCGCAAATTCGGCAACTGAGAGTGCAGTTAAATTCTTGCCATGCGGTTCATACCGCGTAGTGCAAAAGCTGCTGCACCAATCAACGAACCATCGTCGCCTAAACGAGCAGGAACAATGCGTGCGCCGCTAGAAAATTCGAGTCTGCACAATTCATCAAGACTGTTTTGTGCGGCTTGAAAAAACGGAGCACCAAAACCGAGCGCCACACTTCCACCCACGACGGCGAGTGGCAGGTCGAGCAGGTTACATACCGATGCAATTCCGCGACCCACAAGACGCCCTGTGCGCTGAATAATTTCATACGTCGGCTGCGTAGGAGGCCTACCGGTAATGGCTTCAATTGCTGGGCCAGAAGTTTCTGCTTCCAAACACCCGCGTGCGCCACATACGCAACGACGACCGCTTGGCTCCACAATGACATGCCCGATGTGCCCGGCGTTACCCGATGCACCGTCAAGGAGGCGTCCGTTCAGCACAATGCCACCGCCAACACCAGTAGAAACCACCATTGCCAAGAAGTTGTCGTGCCCTTTTGCAGCACCTTTCCAACCCTCCCCAAGGGCAAGCGCTTTGGCATCGCCATCAGCAAATACTGGCAAGCCCGTCAGAGTGCGCAAATGAGGTACCAGTGGGAAATCACGCCAACAGGGAATATTGAGCGGAGATACCAACTCGGCATTCTCTGTCATTGGGCCAGCGCAACCCACACCAAGAGCTATTGGTTGTGCACCATGTTGCCCACGTGCTTTGGTGAGCATTGCATCAACGAGTTGCGCAACATCGTTAAAAAGATTTTCATCGCTTTGGTTACTACGAACTGCAATGCGACCTCTATCGATGACCGTTCCTTCACGAGTAACAAGCCCAGCTGCAATTTTCGTGCCACCAATGTCGAGAGCGAGAAGGACGTCCATACCGCTCTAGTGTCTATCGCACTGCAACATGAAAGTAAGTTTTTTCCGCGACTAATCTGTGACAACATGCTGTGCACAACACCACCACCTGGTTGGGAGACTGTTTTTGCCGTCGAGCAGTCTAAGAATTATTTGGGATCACTGAGTATTTTTATAGATGCTGAACGTGCATCGCATGAGATCTATCCACCACATCATGAAATGTTTGCAGCCTTTTTTGCAACTCCATTGCACAACGTCAAAGTGGTCATCGTTGGGCAAGACCCGTATCACCAACCTGGCCAAGCACATGGGTTGAGTTTTTCTGTCAACACAAATGTCGCACCACCACCCTCGTTACGCAATATTTTTACTGAGTTACTCAGCGACGTGAACGTCGATCGCAATCAACACCCAGCGAAAGGCAATCTCACGTCGTGGGCGAAGCAAGGTGTGTTGCTACTGAACACCACTTGTACTGTGCGTCGCGATGAAGCTGGTTCTCACAGCGGCAAGGGATGGGAAAAATTCACCATCGCTGCTTTGCTCGCCGTTGCCCACACTCATGAACACGTCGTGTTTATTTTGTGGGGCAAACATGCTCAGGCATTAAGACCCCACCTCGAACTCACTGGCCATCACCACACATTTATTGAGTCGCCGCATCCCTCGCCATTGTCTGCATACCGTGGTTTTTTTGGCTCCCGCCCGTTTTCCTTGACAAATCAAGCACTTCAGCAGCACGGCCAGATGCCGATAACATGGTAGATCAGATAGTAGTCACTGGTTATAGCAGCGAGAGGGGGGTCCATGGGTTCAGTACGTCGACATGCCATTCTCAATGCCTCCGCAGCACTTGTCTGGGAATTCATTGGCCGCCCAGGTGCCCTGCACGAATGGTTCCCCATTACCGCTACTCGCATTGAAGGCGATAAGAGATGGATCACCTTGCCCACTGGCATTGTCTTTGAAGAAGACATCTTGTTGGTCGATCACGACCTGCGCCGGTTCCAATACGCAATTACCAATAACCCTCTCATCACTAGCCACCTGGGCACCTACGACGTCATTGAACTGACGCCAACTACTTGCATCGTTGTCTACAGCACCAATGTGGAACCAGAAGTATTTGCACTTGCTATTGGTGCAGCAGCTGGCGAAGGAATGCGTTTTCTGGAAAAGAAATACGGCATTCCAAAGAATGAAGGAACTCGCTAATGGCACGTCGCATCTTGTTCATCACCACCGACCAACAGCGTTTCGATGCACTCGGTTGTAATGGCGGAGTTATTGCACGCACGCCTGTGGTTGACTCATTTGCAAAAGAAGGCATTCGCTACAACCGCGCACTTCCTTCGAACGTTGTGTGTATGCCATCACGTAGTTCCATGATCACGGGGCAACACGTTTCCACTCACGGCGTATGGATGAATGGCGTCACTCTGCCTGTCGACGCACCAAGCATTGCAGCCGACCTGTGGCGCAAGGGCTACCGCACTTCACTCATTGGCAAGGCGCATTTCGAACCATTCCTCGACCCCTTTGCGCTCTTCACAGAAAACACCATTGCCACTCAAGGCGTGGAAACTGTGATGCATAAAAATGCCGACGGAACTGAAGAACCTCACCGCGGTTTTGAACACCTCGAGTTTGCGACACACAATGCCATGGGTCCTTTGCATTACGCCCAATGGATACGAGCAAATTTCCCTGAGGGCGCCGACATGCTCTACCCCGTCATCAACCGCAAACTGCAGGTGAATGAAATGGGCGGTGGCGATACTGGTGCACCGCAGGTGAAACATAACCCCATGCCTCTTGAGTGGTATCACACGAGCTGGGTAGCCGACCGAGCAATGAACTGGCTCTCTGCTCAAAATGATGAAGACGACATGTTTTGCTGGGTGAGTTTTCCCGACCCCCATCATGCATGGGACCCACCCATGTCGGAACTGCACCGCGTGAATTGGCGTGACCTCGACCTACCAGCCGGATACATCAGCGACCCTGCAGAACGTGAACGCATTTTGAGCACGAAGCCCGCGCAATGGCTTGCGTGGTACAACGGTGAATTTGTTTCGAACTTTGAAGCACCCGCCCAATGGGTACCCAATACTCTCACTGCCGACCAAGTGCGTGAAGTGAACGCAATGGTACATATTGAAAACGAACTCATCGACGAAGCAATTGGCCGCATTGTTGGTCTCTTCAAAGAGCGCGGCTGGTGGGACGACACCGACGTTATTTTCACCACCGACCACGGCGAATTCCAGGGCGACTTCGGGCTTCTTTTCAAAGGCCCGTACCACGTCGACTCACTCATGCGACTTCCACTCATTTGGCGTCCCGCACCTTCACGTGTTGGAACCACTACTCCAACTGTGGTGAATACTCCTGTGAGTTTGGTATCGCTCGCTGCAACTTTTGCTCACATTGCTGGCCTGCCTCAACCTGCCTACGTTGAAGCCGCGCGACTTCCACTGAACGATGCAGAAGCAGTGGAGCTGAAACACGAGCGTGTACTCACCGAGTGGGACAGCGTTTTGTTTGGCAAAATTGTTTCACTACGTACCATTACCCGTGGCACTTGGGTATGCACCGCAACATTGCCAGGCTCGTTGCACGATGGCACCGACGGTGAGCTCTACAACCTCGACAACGATCCGCTTCAGCATCACAACTTGTGGCACAACAGCGAACATCGCGCCATGCGCGACGACCTTCTTGCCGACATGTGGGACCATTTACCCGAACGAAAAGGTGTTCGGCGAGAATGCGATGCCCCGGTTTAACGCTCGTTAAAGCGCTTTCACCCATTTCATTGCGTTGTCGAGCATCGCAATTTGTGCATCTACTTTGTTGACTGGGGTCATGTCGCCGGTCAACATGCGGTTAGCCATTGTGCTGAGCGACAGCCATGTGGTGCCCGATGCTTTCCATGCTGCCACCTCAGGCGATAACGCTTCTTCTCCGCGTTGTAAGTGCAGGACCGCATCGGTGGGGAAACTTGCCGCGTCGCGGCTCTGCAACGCAAGTTCCTCGCGCAAAATTGCCAGTGCATTTTGGATGCGTTCGCCAGTGTTACCAAAAATATAGCCATCGCCCATGCGCGCAGCGCGGCGA
Organism: Ilumatobacteraceae bacterium; assembly: GCA_030726975.1. Lineage (GTDB taxonomy): Bacteria > Actinomycetota > Acidimicrobiia > Acidimicrobiales > Ilumatobacteraceae > F1-20-MAGs119. The sequence goes on from JANRCO010000027.1 coordinate 33,932, forward strand.
ACAGATGCTTCTGCACTTCCACCAAACCAAACGGGTATTTGACGATTAGGCAAGGGAACAATTCCACCTCTGTCGACACGGTGATATTTGCCAGAGAAATCGTTCACGGGTGATGTCCACAACTGGCGCATTAGTTCCACTTGTTCTTCCATCCGTTTTGCACGGTTGCGAAATTCAGTATTCAACGCTTCGTATTCGACGTAGTTCCACCCGGTGCCCACACCGAGCACCAAACGTCCACCGCTCAACAGGTCGAGGTCGGCTGCTTGCTTGGCTACTAATACCGCTTGTCGCTGAGGAAGAATCAGTACGCCAGTGACAAGCTCAATGTCGGTGGTGATTGCTGCGATGTAGCTAAACAGCACCAACGGTTCATGGAACTCATCTTTTTCCGTGTACGGCCCCCACAACTTGGGTTCACGATCGGCATGCACCGCACCAACAACATGGTCATAAGCAACAATGCGCTCAAAACCAAGGTCTTCTACTGCGGCTACCCATGCTCTGATGGCTCCAGGATCTTTGCCCATTTCAGTGGTGGGGAATACTGCTCCGTAACGCATGCATTTACTGTACGCCTTCTGATAGGACTAGGCGATGGCGCAGAAGACCCCCTTCGACAACACGTACTACAAACGTTTCTATGGAAAGGTGGGCGTGCATAATGCCGAGAAAATTGCCCACCTCGCCCAGGGCATACATTCGCTGTGTGCCTGGTGGGGTCTTCCCATTCGCAGTGGTATCGCAAAGAACTCGCACCGTACTTTGTTCAAGTAGGCGCTGGGTTGTGGCAATCACGTCAGAGCAATATTGCGATGTACGAATGAGAAGCGTGTCGCTGAGAAACTAAGGCTGTGCCAGTACGGCATCACTCACCCAGCATGTTTCAAGATGCAGCGTTGAGCGAATACGCACCACACGCTTTTCTTCATGTACGGCCTTACCGCACATTGAAAGTGCAGCTTTAATACACGACTCTTCATCGGGCAAGACCATAGGGAGCCTGCTGCGACGTACACCCGATGGACCTGCAGTGAAGCAGTTGAGATACGTCTTTTCCCAGTCGATGGCATTTGCTACCGATGCAGGAATGAAGTCGGCGAGACCAACACCCAACAC
>JANRCO010000028.1 GCA_030726975.1 Ilumatobacteraceae bacterium
ATTTTTTCGTGAAGTGGTACCGAGAGAAAAATGGTGCTGCCTAAGGCAATGGCCAAGAGAACTCCACCCACATATGGCAAAACGGAATGCACACCACTGGGCGAGTCGAACACAAGCCACAAGGTTGTGACTCCTTCGGCGGCCATGGGCAGCCCCACCACCCAACCAGTTCGGCGTTGGTGCTCCTGAGCAATTTCCGATGCGCGATCTTGCCCAATGGTTGCAAGGAGCGGGTAATGCACCACTTGAACAAACCATATGACGCCAACCATGACACACGTCGCAAATGCATTGACAACAAGGGGTTCCATGCCGTTCACCCTAGGTGAGGCAGACTAAGAACATGAACAGCAGCGAGCAACATGACCATGGCAATAGCGAAAGTCACTCGTACGGAAAAGATGTGCAAAGTGCACTTGCGCCACTGAGCAAAGATCTACGTAACGCAATTCCCGATGTCTATAGAGGATTCGGTGAAATGCATGCGGCCGCATTCAAGCCAGGGGCACTCGACGCCAAAACAAAAGAACTCATCGCTCTAGCCATTGCTGTTTCTGTTCGCTGCGATGGGTGCATCGCAGCACATGCCAAAGGTGCGGCGCGCAATGGTGCCACCGAAGCTGAAGTTGCAGAAACTCTTGGGGTCACGATCTCTATGAATGGTGGACCCGCAACGGTGTATGGCCCACGAGCGTTTGCGGCCTTCAAAGAATTTGCCGCCAAGTAACAGTTACTTATTGCTTCCCGCCGAAGCCGTTCCCGCAACCAAACCGAGCACAATGAAAACGCTTCCAGCAACCCACCGCTGCACGAATGGCAATGCACGACCGCGGAGCAACACCGTGCGCAATGAGCTTGCAGTCAGCGCATAAGCACTATCGGTGACACAACCAATAGCAACGAATACAAGGCCGAGCACCAAAGCTTGAAACCAAGCCGCGCCTTGTTCAGGGTCAATGAACTGGGGCAGGAAAGATAAGAAGAACAGCGCCACTTTCGGATTCAGCGTGTTCACCACAAAGCCTTGAATAAATGCTTTACGTGGCGCCATCGTGGTGAGCGAGGTCGCCATTGTTGCTGGTCGGCGCAGAAGCGTTCGAGCGCCAATAAAAATGAGATAAATCGCTCCACACCACTTCACCGTGTTGAATGCAGTTGATGATGCTGCAAGTACAGCCGACAAACCTACGGAGGCGGCAATGACATGCATGAAGTTTCCGCATTCCAAACCAGCAACTGCTCTCAGGGCAACAGGACGACCATCAGAAACACTGCGGTTCAAAACATAAATGACCGCCGGGCCCGGGATGATGAGCAACAGAAACGAAGCGACCGCAAATGCACTAAGTGAACTCGCAGGAACCATCCGTTCACTTTACGGTGTGCTCAAGACACCCACGGAACTCCCTTGCCTGAACGGTGACTATTTTTGAGATTGACATTGGGTGAACCCTCGGTGAAGTCACCCTCTTCCCCCTTTTTAATCGGGCTTAGAGCACGTACGTTGGGAATATGAAATGGCGCCGTGAGAAGTCTGTAAAACTCAAGCAACTCCACACTGAAGAATGCCTCTCCATTCACTACTCCACCCTCATGAGCATGTACTCCGCCTATGGCGCAGTGCATAGCCCTTTGGTGGTTCCGGTGGGTGGCCTCAACTGCACATGCCCATTGCCATCTGCAGACAATTGCATTGAAGTAACTGCTGCTGAACAAGAGCCCGAACCGGCAAAGGTACTTGTTACCACTGTATAGAACTAGGCTTTTCTCAGAAACGAGGAGCCATGAAAATCACACTTTTGGGCACCGGAAGCCCGATGCCAGACCCACACCGCGCAGGTCCGTCCACTTTGGTGCAAGCAGGAAACCAAAACATCGTTGTCGACTGTGGCCGCGGTTGTGTGATGCGCATTGTTGGTGCAGGCCTCATGCCTCCAATGGTCACTGCTGTTGTACTTACTCATTTACATAGCGACCACATCAGCGACTTAAACGACATCGTCACTACCAAGTGGATCATGTCGCCCGTCTATACGCCTCTCGTCATTATTGGCCCCGTTGGCACAAAACGCATCGTTGATGGTCTGCTCATGATGCTTGGACCCGATGAGGGTTACCGCCTCGACCACCACCGCGATTTGCGCGAAGGGCCAGGCCTCGTGCTCGACGTTCGTGAAGTATCCCCCGGCGATTCAGTGCAATTAGGTGACGTCACACTTGAAGTGCACCGCACCGACCACCGACCCGTTTCACCCACTGTGGGTTACCGCATTACACACGAAGGAAAAGTTGCTGCACTCGCTGGCGACACCATTCCTTGCGCTGAACTCGACGTGCTTGTTCGCGATGCCGATGTATACGTCCAAACTGTTTTACGCGAAGATCTCGTGCGTACTCTCGCCGCATTTGTTCCACCACTTGAAGAACGCTTCACCGATATTCTCGATTATCACTCCACCGTTCAACAAGCTGGCCAAACAGCTGCACGCAATGGTGTGAAGAAATTGATGCTCACCCACTATGTGCCAACGATGCAACCCGGCTCAGAAGATGAATGGCGAGCACTTGCTGCTGAACACTTCAGTGGCGAAATTATTTTGGGGCCAGACCTTACTTCGCAAGAGGTGTAGCGCTTTCAGGTGTACGCATCGTTAGCCACACACCGCACAAAGCAACTACTAAACCCAATACCGCAAGCACGCCTAAGCGTTCTTGAAAAAGAATTGCACCTTCAATAGTGCTGAGTGCTGGCGTGAGAAAAAACAAACTACTCACTCGAGCTGCTGCATGTTTGCTGAGTAGCACCATCATGATGAGCACCGCCGCGATAGAGAGCACTACAACGGCCCATGCCAATGAAAACCACACGCGAGCAGTGGAATGAAAGCGCCAATGTTCGTTGGTAATTGCCAAAACAAACATCACTGCGCTTGCTGCTACATATTGCAGCGATGTTCCACGTAGCAACGGCATCGCACGACCCTTTGCTCGCTGCAAGATTGTTCCTGAAGCCATACCAACAATAGAAACGATCATTGCAGTAATGGCGAGAGCAGTGATTCCTGAACTGTGCGCATTGCGTCGATCAATGAGCACGGCAACCACGCCCACAACTCCAAGGGCAATGCCGCACCATTGCAACGGCTTCAACCTTTCCTTCAGTACCCAATTACCTACAAATGAGGTGAGTACTGGATGCAACCCTGCAATGAGTGCGCTCACGCCAGAGGGCAACCCTTGCGATACTGCGAAGAAAACTCCTCCTAAATACAGAGCATGCATACAAATACCCACGGCAACTGTTGGGGCAATGTGGATGCGTTCAAGTTTTGGCGCTTTGGTGAAAATGGCAATGACCCATAAAGCTCCCGCTGCCAACATCAACCGAATGGCTAAAAAAGTAAACGGCCCAGCATCGTGCGTGCCATATCGCGCCACAACGAAACCTGTACTCCACAACAACACAAATAGTGCTGGTGCATATTTTTCTAACTTCACGTGTGGCTAGTTCCCCGCCAAGCGTCCGCCCAAGTTGTAGCTCTGCCCCGTTGGGCCATTCACCGGCATCGTGGCAATAAAACGTGCAATGGGTACAACATCGCTCGGGTCTTTCAACCAGTCACCCATCTTTTCGATGTAATCAAGGAATTGTGAAGAAGGGTTTGCGTCGAGTGTGGGGAATCCAGCCATTGGCGTACGCACTGGTCCAGGAAGAATTTCATTCACCGCAATATTTGACCGACGCCACTCAAGGGCGAATTGGCGTACGAGGTGTGAAACCGCTGCTTTTGAAATGCCATACATTCCATTGCCCAACATGTTTTGTCGGCCAGCTGCTGAGCCAGTAACAATGAAGCGCCCACCGCCATCTTTCAAAGCTGCATGTGCTGCACGCGCAAGATACAACGTACCGAGCAAGTTGACATTGACCGTTTGTTGCACATCTTCATCGCTCCAGCGCACCAACGGGCCAATTTCTCCGGCTGCTCCATGGTTTGCAAAAACGGTATCGAGGCGACCATATTCGGCCAGCGTTGCGGCAATAAGAGCATCACAGTCACTTTGTTGTGTGACATCACAAGTAACACCAATTGCTTTGCCGCCAGATTTCACAATGTCGCTCGCAATGCGTTGCGCTTTTTCACCATTACGACCGGCAATTACTACCGAAGCACCTTCAGCTCCAAAGCTTCGCGCAAATGCTTCGCCAATTCCACTAGTTCCACCTGTGACGACGAGTACCTGCTCTGCGATGTTGGTCATTGCAACACTCTATTACTCCGTCACACTTACTCATTTGGCGTAGAGTCACTGCGTGGCAAGTTCTCTTCGTACTGAACTGCTCAATGTCAGCTTCGGTCCCCGAATGCTTCTCGACAAAGTGAGTTTTTCCGTTGACCCAGGCCAATGCTGGGGAATTGTCGGCCCCAATGGCGTTGGAAAAAGCACTTTGATGAAAACATTGTCGGGTCTTGTTGTTCCCGATTCAGGAAAAGTAGTTGTGACCCCGAGTTCATCAACGGTGGGTTACCTTTCACAAGAACCAGATCGCCAAGTAGGTGAAGATGTGAGGGCATACCTTGCACGGCGCACCGGGGTGACTGCAGCGAGTACTGCACTCGATGCAGCAACCATGGCACTTGCCGAAGGAACCGACGGTGCTGACGATGTGTATTCCAACGCCCTCGATACATGGCTTGCGCTGGGCGGAGCCGACCTCGATGCGCGTATTGGCAAAACGTGGGCCGACCTTGAACTTCCCGAGGCACTTATTGACCGGCAAATGACTGTGCTGAGCGGCGGTGAGGCAGCACGCGCTGGTTTAGCTGCACTCATTTTGTCGCGCTTCGATATTTATCTACTTGATGAACCAACTAACGACCTCGACCTTGACGGCCTTGCACGCTTGGAAGAATTCGTCAAAGGAATTCCTGGTGGTGTTGTTTTAGTCAGTCACGATCGCACATTTCTCGAACACACCATCACACACGTTTTAGAAATAGATGAATTCACACACCAAGCAAAAGCAACAGCAGGCGGCTGGACAACATTCCTCTCCGAACGCGCTATTGCGAAAGAACAGGCTTGGGAAGATTTTGAAACCTACGATGCCAAACGTGCCAACCTTGCTGGCCGCTCGCAACGTGAACGTGAATGGGCAACTCAAGGTGTTGCAAAAGCAAAGAAAAAACCTAACGACGGCGACAAAATCAGCAAGAACTTGAAAATGAATTCGTCAGAGCAACTTGCTGGCAAGGCTGCTCGCACCGACAAGGCAATGGAGCGACTCGCTGTGGTTGAAAAGCCACGAGAATCGTGGCAGCTCCAACTCACCATTCCTCTACGCGAGCGCGGCGGCGATATTGTTGCGCGACTCACTAATGCGGAAATTGACCATGGCTCATTTCACTTTGGTCCGGTCAACCTACAAATCACCTTTGGCGATCGCATCGCAATTGTTGGCCACAATGGCAGTGGCAAGAGCACTCTCATCAACACTCTCCTAGGCCGCAGCACTCTCACCGGTGGCGAACAGTGGCTCGGGCCAGGAGTTGTGGTGGGAGAACTTGAACAAGCGCGTTACCAACTCTCGGGGCGCAATGCACAAGGCGAACTCACCAACGACACTTTGCTCGAAGTTTTCATGGAAGCAACAGGGTTGCTCGTGCCCGATGCCCGCACGCTTCTTGCAAAATTTGGGCTCGTGGCAGAACACGTCAATCGCACTGCCGCTTCACTCTCTCCTGGCGAACGCACCAGAGGAGTTCTTGCACTGCTCATGGCGAACGGTGCCAACTGCCTCGTTTTAGATGAACCCACTAACCACTTAGACCTTCCCGCCATCGAACAACTCGAGCAAGCGCTCGACACCTTCGGCGGCACGGTTTTACTTGTGAGCCACGACCGGTCGTTGTTGGAATCGGTGCGTATTACCCGCACCATCACCATGGAAAACGGGCAGATGGTTTTGACCACTTGCTAGCAGATCCTCTAGGCGGCATCGCACACCGTTAACACGTATAGCAGTACTCTCCGTTTATGGAATCACGCTTTCTTGCATTGAAGAAAATGAATGTACTTGCCGGTTGTCTTCACCTCGTGTCGTTCGTCGCGATCTTGTTGCTGGCCAATGACTTTTCGCTCCCTGTGCGAGCGATATATCTCACTGAAGCACCTGGCACTGGAAACTTCTCTGACCCCATCAACTTGTTCAACTTGAACATTGGGTACGCGGTTGCGGCATTCATGGCGTTGTCGGCGTTCTTCCACTTCTTTGTGAGTTCGCCCAAGGTATTCCCAAAATATGTTGATGGACTCACTCGACACATCAACGTGTACCGCTGGGTTGAGTACTCGCTCTCATCATCAATCATGATCATTGTCATCTTGCAGCTCAACGGCGTTGCCGACTACATCGCCTTGCTCGCAATCTTCGGAGTCAACGCAAGCATGATTCTCTTTGGTTGGCTTCAAGAGCGCTACACCACCCCGGGCGACGGCGACCTTCGCCCATTCTGGTTTGGCTGCATCGCAGGAGCAGTGCCCTGGATTGCCATCACAATCAACATGTTCTCCATTAAAGGACCCAACGACACTGTGGTTCCTGGTTTCGTCTACGGAATTGTGGTGTCGCTGTTCATCTTGTTCAACTGCTTCGCAATTGTGCAGTGGCTTCAATACCGCGGAAAAGGTAAGTGGGCCGACTACTTGCACGGCGAGCGTCGCTACATCATCCTTAGCTTTGTGGCGAAGTCGCTGCTTGCCTGGCAAGTTTTTGCCGGTGCGCTTGCGGGTTAGTTAGTTGCTTTCCCCAAATAGTTATTTTTTAGAGTGAGAATGAAAAATGGCAAAATTATCATCAGATGAAGTCCAGCAGTTTCTCAGTGAGCGCCAACACTTGGCACGAATTGGAACTGTCGATTCCGATGGAATGCCAAGAGTGCTGCCGCTGTGGTTCATTATCCAAGATGATGAACTTTTATTTACTCCCCGATCCCTCGCCGTTATTTGGAAAAATATTGAACGTGATCCCCGTGTTGGAATTTCAATAGACGAAGAAACTATGCCCATGCGCAAAGTGTCCATTCAGGGGAATGTGGTCATAAAGCATCAACCAGGTAACGACGAAGCATGGCGTGAGGTATACCGCAATATTGCAAAGCGCTATGTGTCTGATGATTTTGCAAATGGATATGTTGACGGGACCGATGACCAACCTCGCGCATTGTGTGCGGTGTCGCTCACTGCACCGACAACAAAAATTGTCACGTGGCGGATGCCAGTGTCGGGTGAAGATCCTCGTGGAGTATGGGCCAAACGCTATTTCTTGCCCGGCACCAAATGGTCAGATAACTAAAACCTCGCAGACCTTCCCAACTTCGCTGGCGCACTTGCGGGTTAG
>JANRCO010000029.1 GCA_030726975.1 Ilumatobacteraceae bacterium
GTCGCGAGCGTTGTTGTTGTTTGTGGGGGTGCAGTCGTTGTGGTGTTCGCACGGGTACAAGCACCTACCTTCACCGACATCGCATATTCAGGGTCAGTAGCGAGCATCACTACCGAACGCTCCAAAGTGACCCCAGTGATTTTTCCGACAAGACCTGCGCCATTAGTGACCGTCATCCCGACGCGAATACCACTTGATTTGCCACGGTTCAATTCAAATGTTTGCGTGAAGTTTGACGGCGACTGCCCCACCACTTGAGCGGTAACACTGTCGATTCCGGCCAAAGTGGGTAGACCGTTGAGTGCAAGCAACTCTTGTGCTTCACGAACGCTCGCGGTTGCTGCAATAGCCGCACCTTCTTGCTTCACGAGCAAATCTTTCAGAGCCAAATTCTCTTTACGCATGTCGCTGTAATCGAGCACGCCTCGCCACACATTCGACAACGGCCGAGAAACCACATTTGCGAATCGCTCGACGGGCCGAAAGACAACACCGAAGGCATCTTTCACTCCACCTACAAGCCCACTCTCACTGCGGTCGAGTGTAAGCAACAACACCGACGTGAGAAGCAGCACCACAATGAGACGACGCCGGGTAAATGAATACACGGAAAAACTACCTACTAGTCGATTCCTGTTTGAGTGAGTAGCCCACGCATTGCATCGATGTTTTCAAGAGCTTGACCAGAACCAAATACCACTGAATACAACGGGTCGGCAGCAACAACTGCACGCATACCTGTTTCATGTGACACCCGCTGCGCAATGCCAGCGAGCAATGCTCCACCACCCGACAACATGATGCCATTTTCCATAATGTCTGCTGCAAGTTCGGGCGGAGTTTTATCGAGTGTTGATTTAATTGCATCGATAATTGCTGTGAGTGGCTCTTCGAGCGCTTCGCGAATGTGCTCGGTGGTCAATTCAATGCGTCGCGGCAAACCAGAAATGGAATCGCGTCCGCCAATATCGGCAGTGAACTCCTCTTCCAATTTCCACGCAGAACCCATTTGAATTTTGATTTCCTCACACGTGTTTTCGCCAAGGTCGAGTGAGAACTCGCGCTTTACATATGCCCCAATAGCTTCTGTGAGTTCGTCGCCAGCAACACGCAAGCTTTGCGACACCACAATGCCGCCTAACGAAATAACGGCAACTTCTGTTGTGCCACCGCCGATGTCGACAATCATGTTGCCTGCAGGCTCGTGCACTGCAATACCCGAGCCAATAGCGGCCGCCATGGGCTCTTCAATGATGTGTACAGGCTTGCGAGCACCTGCATACTCGGCAGCATCTTGCACAGCGCGCTGTTCAACACCAGTAATGCCAGCAGGCACACAAATAACCATGCGTGGCTTACTCCACTTGCTGGTGTGAATTTGCTGAATGAAATAGCGCAACATTTTTTCGCATATTTCAAAGTCGGCAATCACACCATCTTTCAACGGCCGCACCGATTTGATGTGCCCGGGCGTACGCCCCAGCATTCGTTTTGCTTCAAAGCCCACCGCCACGGGTCGGCCATCGCGAGTGTCGACGGCCACGATTGATGGCTCGTTGAGCACCACGCCCTGCCCGCGAACGTAAACAAGAGTGTTAGCGGTGCCAAGGTCGATAGCAATATCGCGTCCGATGCCTAGTGGATTGCCACGAGCCATGTGTCGACCTCCCTTTCAAGGAACTCTCTTAAAATTGAATCACGTAAGAAATTCGGTAGTTCTACAAACCTGGGAAGAAAATCTGAATTTCACGGGCTGCAGATTCTGCAGAGTCGCTGCCATGCACAAGGTTCTCGGTGAAAAGCGTGCCGAGGTCGCCACGAATGGTTCCAGGCGCTGCACTACGTGGGTTTGTTGCACCCATCATGGCGCGAACAATTTCCCATGTGTCGTCTGGGCCTTCCAGCACCAAGGCAACAACAGGGTTGCGACCCATGAATGCCACGAGGTCGGCATAGAAGCCCTTGCCAACATGCTCTTCGTAGTGGCGAGCCAATGTTGCCGCATCGAGGGTGCGCAGCTGCATGGCGACGATCTTCAGACCTTTGGCTTCGAATCGGGTGAGGATATTTCCTACTAGGCCGCGCTCTACTGCGTCTGGCTTCAAAAGGACAAGTGTTTTAGTGCTCATTTCCCCATTCTAGGGATGTTTCTAGGGCAAAACCTTCAACACGTGACTTCTGGCAGCACCCACAACATAGAGAGAACCCGTAATCAGGACGGCATCGTCGGCTGAGGCGTTGAGTAGTGCCCGATTACACGCCTCCCCCACGTCGTCAATGGCCACGACATCGTCGCATCCCATCTCTTTGGCAATGTCACGAAGTTCGCGTGCTGGCATCCCTCGTGGGCTCGGAGCAGTGCAACACACCACCTGGTCGAACTCATCAACACGCAAGCCCGACAACAACTCATAAGCGTCTCTGCTTTGCAGCATCCCCACCACCAAACGCCGCGACCCAACAGGGTCGAAATCGCTAAAGAAAACTTCAGCACACACGTCGGCACCTGCGGCGTTGTGTGCTCCGTCGATAATGACCAACGGCTGATAGTGCAACACTTCAAATCGGCCAGGCATTTCCACCGATGCCAAACCCTCTTCAAGCACATCTCGATGAATGGCTTTTGCAAAGAACATTTCCACTGCGGCTATGGCAGCACTTGCGTTATCGCCTTGGTGTCGACCATGAAGCGGAATAAAAATATCGCTGTACAACGCATATGGAGTACGCACGTCGATGAGGCGTCCGCCTAAAGCCAAGTGGTTGTCTTCGCATACAAAATGTTCGCCGCGCCGCGCCGCATGTGGTGCGGCCTCTAGAAACAAGTCGGCAAGTTCACTCGTTTCGTCTCCGATTACCACATCGGAGCCTTCTTTGATGATGCCCACTTTTTCTCGAGCGATATCGAACACTGTCGGCCCGGCATATTCAGTGTGGTCGAGTGCGATATTGGTAATAACCGCAACATCTGCGTGCACAACATTCGTGGCGTCCCAACGCCCCAACATGCCCACTTCCACCACCGCGACATCAACTGCAACATCGGCAAAGTAGCGAAGCGCAACGGCGGTAAGAATTTCAAAGAACGATGGGCGAACTCCGGCAAGCACTTCTACTTCAGCAATTGCCGCAATTTGGTCTGCAAAATCTTCGTCTGAAATAGGCTCGCCGTCTACCAAAATACGTTCATTAATACGTTCCAAATGCGGGCTGGCAAAAGTTCCCACTTTGAGACCATGCGCCATGAGCAACTTGGTAATGATTTGCGACGTCGAGCCTTTGCCGTTTGTTCCCGTTACATGAACCACCTTGTAAGCGCTTTGCGGCTCACCCAACAGGTCGGTAATAGAGGTGATTTTGGCAAGAGAAGGGTCTTCCACCCGACCGCTACGTTCAAAACTGGAATGCTCGTCAAGATACGCGAGAGCCTCGATGAAATTCACAATTGACGCAGCCGATCTGACAATAGTTACGACGCAGCGCGACGCTGACGAGGAGCTTTACTGCTACCACGCATCACAATGAGCGGTGCAGTTTTTTCCATCACAGAACTTTCAGTGACAACGACTTTGGCAACGTCTCCCATGCCAGGAACTTCGTACATAGTGTTGAGAAGTACGTCTTCCAAAATGGAACGAAGACCACGGGCACCGGTGCCACGGGTAAGCGCCAAGTCGGCAATTGCTCGTAACGCGGCGGGTTCAATTTCTAATTCAACATCTTCGAACCCAAAGACCTTTGCGTACTGTTTCACCAATGCATTCTTGGGTTCGGTCAAAATGCTCATGAGTGCTTCATGGTCGAGGCTATGGACTGCGCCAATCATGGGCAAGCGACCAATGAACTCAGGAATCATTCCGAACTTCAACAAGTCTTCAGGCAAAACTTGCGCAAAGAGTTCGCCGGGGTCGCGCTCGGACTTTGACAATACAGTTGCATGGAAACCCATACCCTTGTGCCCAATGCGCGACTCGATGATGGAGTCGAGGCCGGCAAAGGCACCGCCACAAATAAAGAGAACATTCGTTGTGTCAATTTGAATGAACTCTTGGTGCGGGTGCTTACGACCACCTTGTGGAGGCACCGAAGCAACAGTTCCTTCAAGAATTTTCAACAGCGCTTGCTGCACACCTTCGCCCGACACATCGCGAGTAATCGAAGGGTTCTCGCTCTTGCGAGCAACCTTGTCGATTTCGTCGATGTAGATGATTCCTGTTTCTGCTTTTTTGACATCGAAGTCGGCAGCTTGCAGGAGCTTCAACAAGATATTTTCTACGTCTTCACCGACGTACCCGGCCTCGGTGAGCGCGGTGGCATCGGCAATAGCGAAAGGAACATTGAGCATCCGTGCCAGAGTTTGCGCCAAGTGCGTTTTTCCGCAACCTGTTGGCCCGAGCATCAAAATGTTGCTCTTTTGCAGTTCAACGTCGTCACGTCGTGTAGCGGCTGAAGAAATTTGGTGCTGAATACGTCGATAGTGGTTGAACACCGCAACCGCGAGCACTTTCTTTGCTTGTTCCTGACCTACGACATACTCATCGAGAAAGGTACGAATTTCACGAGGGGTGGGCAGTTCTTCAAAGCGAACGTCGCCAGTTTCTGCGAACTCTTCTTCAATAATTTCGTTGCAGAGTTCAATGCACTCGTCGCAAACATAAACGCCAGGGCCGGCGATGAGCTTCTTCACTTGTTTTTGCGATTTACCGCAAAACGAGCACTTCAGCAATTCTCCTGAATCACCGAATTTTGCCACGAGGCCCTCCCAGTACGTTGGTCAGCGGATCGGGCCTGAGCGGTCGGTCAACTGACGGTTAGATATCACTCCATCGATAATGCCATACGCGAGTGCCTCTTGTGCTTCCATTACGAAGTCACGGTCGGTATCGGCATGAATTCTTTCAATGGGTTGCCCCGTGTGTCCGGCCAAAATTTCTTCCAAAATGTCACGCATCCGCATGATTTCACGGGCTGCGATCTCGAGATCGGTCACCTGTGAGTAGCCCACCTGTGCATATGGCTGATGCAAAAGCACTCGAGCGTGAGGCAAGGCAAGGCGCTTCCCCTTTGTTCCAGCGGCCAAGAGCACTGCGGCGGCTGAAGCTGCTTGCCCTAAGCAAATGGTGGCAATGTCGTTCTTGATGAACTGCATGGTGTCGTAAATGGCAAACAGGGCCGTGATATCGCCACCAGGGCTATTGATATAGATGTTGATGTCTTTATCGGGGTTTTCACTCTCGAGGTGAATGAGCTGTGCGCAAATGAGGTTGGCAATGGTGTCGTCGATGGGTGTTCCAAGGAAGATGATGTTCTCTTTGAGCAAACGGCTGTAGAGGTCGTAAACACGTTCGCCACGGCTTGTGGTTTCCGTGACGTTGGGAACGTAATAGTTCGTAATGCTGTTCATAGAGCCTCAGTGCTTTTTAGATGTCGTTGCTGATTCAAAAACTAGTCGTGATCGTGGTCGTGATCATGATCATGGTCGTGATCGTGGTCAGAATGTCCGAGCACGGTGTCGCGATCGAGCACATTTCCGTCGGGGTCGACCATGGTCACATTGTGCAGCAGCCAATCGAGGGCTTTTGATTTTGCAATTTGTGCCGACAAATCGGGAATTGCGTCGTTCTTCTCGTATGCCTTGCGCACCTGAGTAACTTTTTGCCCCACTTGCATCGCTACGCGCTGAAACTCGAGGTCGAGATCGTCGGAAGTGACTTCAAGACCTTCTGCCAGAGCAACTGCGCGCAATGCGAGGTCGGCCTTGGCGGCTTTTTGTGATTGGCCGCGCATTGACTCGATGAATGCATTGGTGTCTTGGCCTGTTGCCGACAACCACTGGTCGAGAGCAATACCTTGTGCCTGAAACTGTTGAATGGTGTTCTGCACGCGATTTTGCAAATCGCTCGCCACCATGATTTCTGGCGCATCGATATCGACGAGCTCAGCAAGCGCATCGGTGATGCGTTCTACCAACACGTTGCGCGCCTGGTTCAACTTAATACCGCTAATGCGCTCGGTAATGCCTGCACGCCACGCATCGACCGTGTCGTGTTCTGCAACATGTTCCGACACCCATTCATCGGTGAGTTCGGCGAGTTCAAGCACTTGCACGCGCTGCACGGTGACGGTGAAATCGGCAGCCTGCTCTGTGCCATTCGGTGTGGCGGTGAACGTGAGTGTTGCACCTTTCACTGAGCCCGTTACTTCTTCGTCGAATGTAGGAGCAACCCAACCGCGACCAATTTCATATACCCAGTCGTCTGTATTCAGCCCAGGTACTGGGTTGCCCTCGCGCGTACCTGCAAGGTCGACTGTGATGTAGTCGCCAACTTGTGCCGGACGGTCGACGTCGGCGAGTTCGCCATGACGACGGCGCTCTGAAGCAATGGCTTCGTTGATGTCGTCTTCTGCAGCAACAATTGCTGGAAGTTCAACACGCAATCCCTGGTAGCCAGGAACAGTAACGACGGGGCGCACTTCGCACGTTGCGTCGAAAGCAACAACACCGTCTTCTTCACCAGAAATGAGCGACACATCGGGAGTGGCAATGAGGTCGACACCGTGCTCGCGCACAGCTTGAGCCAAATACACCGGCACGGAGTCTTGGATTGCTTGCTGGCGAGCAGCGGCTAAACCGATGCGAGCCTCGAGCAATTTGCGCGGAGCCTTGCCATCGCGGAAGCCCGGCATGCGGACTTCTTTGGCGATTTTCTTAAAGGCCATGTCGATGCCGCGGTCGAGTTCCGACTGCTCTAGCTCGACAGAGAGTTTGACTTTGTTGTCTTCGAGGGTTTCAAGAGTGCTTTTCACAGGATGCTGAGTGTATCGGGAAGCGTGGATGTGGGGTTTACCTCCCTCCATGAGCAAGAATGGGGTCATGACGTTCTGGAAGCCTCACGCCCTTGCCACTCCACACCCCGATCAAATTGACTTACGCAATGGTGACAAGGTCGTTTCCATTGTCGATATGCGCACCGACGACGGGGTCGTTGCTTCGGGTACCCCTGGCAAAGTGATTTTGTCGAACGGGTTCAATTGGCAGCGCTATCGCGTGCTCTTCACCAATGGTGTGGAAATGGGCGATCTCGACCAACGCCACATTGCGCCAACGGGTCGCACCGCCAAACGTCTCATTAAGGCCGCGCGCCGATAGGGTCTAACGCTCCGGGGTGTGGCGCAGTTGGTAGCGTGCCTGGTTTGGGACCAGGAGGCCGGGGGTTCGAGTCCCCCCACCCCGACAACTCATCGGAAATGTGCACAACTTCTCCTGCAGCAGTTGTTACTTCAGGCGTCACCCCACTATTGTGATTAGTGACACTTCAATCA
>JANRCO010000030.1 GCA_030726975.1 Ilumatobacteraceae bacterium
GCTCCGTCCCACCAGCCGCCATAGAGGCGCCAAATGTTGTGCACCACAAACTCGGGTTCGTCGTACATGGGGCGCAAATAGGGTTTGTTGAGAACGTCTTGTGGCACCGACACGCTGTGAATGATGCTGTCGAGTGTGGCGCCGTCGTTCATCATCACCAGAACTTCCGACACCAATGTTTCGAGTGCGCTTGCAATGTCGGTGAGCACTATTTCAATGCGCTCGTTGCCGTCAATGGGTAAGCCGTGTGCGGGCAGGAGGAGCTCTGGTTTCTTTGCGGCCATGTCGCGCAATGCTTTGGCCCATTCGAGTGGGTAGCGCTGAACTTTTTGTGGGTTGCCAGCATTGGGGAAGTTCCAAATGAGGAAGTCGCCCGCCATGATCCATTTCTTGTCAGGGACCCATGCCCACAAGTGGTCGTCGGTTTCGCCGATGGCGTGGTTGAGTTCTACTGAATGGTCGCCGATGTTGAGGACGTATTGCTCGCGGAACGATTCTTGAACTTCTAAAACATCGGGCGGAATGAAGTGGTTCTTGTTGCCGCCCAAGCTGTATTGATGTTCAACGCGAATGCCACCAAATTGTTTGGCGTTAATGAACCTGTTCCAGCCATCGGTATCGCGGTAACGCTGTACGCGTGGCGCAATGTTTTCATGACCAATGACGCGAGGGTTGGGCACGCCTTTTGCTGCAGCGGCAGCGGCAAATGCGGGGCTGCCACCAATGTGGTCGGCATGGCCGTGTGTGTAAATGAGATGGCTCACTGGAGTTGAGGTCCACTTGTTCAACGCCTCAACAACGAGCGGGCCGGTAACAACACCTGAGGCGTCGAAACAAGCAAGCCCTTCAGAAGTTTTCCACGCCACGCAGTGGCTGAAACTTTCCACAACAGCAAGGTCGTCGGCAATTTCCGACAGTTCATTGCTGAGGCGATTAGTGGGGCCGGTTCCGGAGTCAACAACACCTGTGTCGATGATGTGACGTGAGAGTGCGAGAAGGTCGGCCATGTGTATTTCCTATTTTTTGACTGCAGATGGTTCTTTAGGAAGGCCGAGCACGCGCTCGCCCAAAATGTTGCGCATCACGTTTGAGGTGCCACCCATGATGGTGTAGCCAGGCCCATACATGAGCCCAGAGGTGACGTCGTCCCACAACATGGCGTCGGCGCCAAATGTTTGTGCAACAAATTGGGCAACACGCCATTCGTGTTCGGTGCAGAAGCATTTTGTGGCTGCAGAAAAACCAGCAGGAGCTTGCTTCAATACTTCACGCACCACCAAGATGCGGCCAATGCGGTAGTACATCTCGAGTTGCGCAATGGTTTGGCGTACACGTGGGTCGGAAGTGTCGGCACGTTCACGGGCCTTGAGATACAACGCATGGTTCGATACCAAACGGTCGATGCCGCCGCGCTCGTGTTCGAGTTGACGCATTGTTTGTTTGAACGCTCCACCTTGTTCGCCCACCAAGTTTGCTTTTGGTACGCGCACATTGGTGTAGAACACTTCGCAAAAGTGGCGGTTGGTGGTCATGTCTTGAATTTCGCGTGCTTCAATGCCGGGCGTATTCATGGGCACAACAATTTCGCTAATACCTGCGTGCGGTGGCCCGTCGTTGCTGGTGCGACAAATGAGATAGCAGTACTGCGCAACGGCTCCGAATGAGGTCCAGATTTTTTGTCCGTTAATGACCCATTCATCGCCATCGAGAACTGCACTTGTTTTCAACGATGCAAGGTCGCTACCTGCATCGGGTTCACTCATGCCAATGCACCAGGTGTCTTCGCCCGACAAGATGCCAGGAAGAAAAGCTTTTTGTTGTTCGGGCGTTCCGTAGGCCATGAACGCTGGGCCCATTTGGCGGTCGCCAAACCATGAAGCGGCAATGGGGGCGCCAGCAGCAATGAGTTCTTCACCCACAATGAGACGATCAATGGGTGGGCGTCCGCCGCCACCGAACTCTTTGGGCCATGTCATGCCAATGAAGCCGAGTGCGCCGAGTTCCTTTGAGAACTCTTTGGAATACCCATTCATCCATGAGTCGTTGAAGCGCCCGTATCGCTCCACGGCGTCAATGGCAATGGCTCGGGCTTCGGCGCGAAGTGCCTCTTGTTCGGGTGTCCAGGCGAATTCCATGGATGAATGGTAAGCGACCAAGCGAGCCCAGCCATAGTGGGGCGAAGAGGACACCTGGGCACCCTGAGCGGCTAATGTGTACAAGTACCGTACAAGTGACCGTTACCCGTCTGGTGGGTGGCGGGAAGAGAAAGGCCCCCAATGGCAAAGATCAAGGTGGACAACCCCGTCGTCGAACTCGACGGCGACGAAATGACACGGATTATTTGGCAGTTCATCAAAGATCGCCTCATCTTGCCGTACCTCGACATTGAGCTTGAGTACTACGACCTCGGTATGGAATACCGCGACCAAACCGACGACCAGGTCACCATCGATTCTGCACGTGCCATCTTGAAGCACGGCGTGGGCGTGAAGTGCGCAACCATTACGCCAGACGAACAGCGTGTTGAAGAATTCAAATTGAAGAAAATGTGGAAGTCGCCAAACGGCACCATTCGTAACATTCTTGGCGGCGTTGTTTTCCGCGAGCCAATTATTTGCAACAACATTCCTCGCTTGGTTCCTGGTTGGACCAAGCCCATCGTTATTGGCCGTCACGCACATGGCGACCAGTACAAAGCATCCGACTTCAAAGTGCCTGGTGCAGGAACCGTCACCATGACCTACACGCCAGAAGATGGCAGTGCGCCAATGGAACTTGAAGTTGCCAAGTTTGGCAAAGACGGTGGCGTTGCAATGGGTATGTACAACTTCAACGACAGCATCCGCGACTTTGCTCGCGCGTCGTTGCGTTACGGTCTCGACCGTCAGTACCCCGTGTACATGAGCACCAAGAACACCATCTTGAAGGCATACGACGGCCAGTTCAAAGATCTCTTCGAAGAAGTGTTCGTGAACGAGTTCAAGGCCGACTTCGACAAGGCTGGCATCACCTATGAGCATCGCCTCATTGACGACATGGTTGCATGCGTCATGAAGTGGGAAGGTGGCTACGTATGGGCATGTAAGAACTACGACGGCGACGTTCAAAGCGACACCGTTGCACAGGGCTTTGGTTCACTTGGTCTCATGACCTCGGTTCTCTACACACCAGATGGCCGCACAGTGGAAGCAGAAGCTGCTCACGGCACCGTGACACGTCACTACCGCGAACACCAGAAGGGCAACAAGACATCAACCAACCCGGTTGCTTCAATTTTTGCCTGGACACGTGGTTTGGTGCACCGTGGCAAGCTCGACAACAACCCGAAACTCATCGACTTCGCAACGAAGCTCGAAGAAGTGTGTGTGGAAGCAATCGAAGCTGGCGAAATGACAAAAGACTTGTCGATTCTCATCTCGAAAGATGCTCCATGGCTCACCACTGAAGGTTTCTTGGAAGCACTCGATACACGTTTGCAAAAGAAGATGGCCTAATCGTTATGCGCGCAGTCGTGCTCACCGAGTTTGGCGGGCCAGAAGTACTGCGCTTTGCCGATATTCCCGTACCGCAACCCGATGCTGAAGAAGTGTTGGTTGCGGTACGGGCAACGGCGTTAAACAGGGCCGACCTCATGCAGCGCATGGGGCTCTACCCGAACCCGAGCCCAGTAGAACACGATGTGCCTGGCCTCGAATTTGCTGGCGTGGTTACAGCTATTGGAAGTCGTGTTCGTGAACATGCTGTTGGCGATGCCGTGATGGGCATTGTGAGCGGTGGTGGATACGCCGAGTATTTAGTAGTGCACGAACGTCAAGCAATGCGTGTGCCGGCAAACATTTCGGTGAACGATGCTGCGGCAATTCCTGAAGTTTTCATTACTGCTTGGGATGCACTTGTTGTTCAAGGTGGTCTCACCAGTGGCCGTATTGCCTTAGTGCATGCAGGCGCTTCGGGCGTTGGCACAGCCGGTATTCAAATTTGTAAAGCAATTGGTGCGCGCGTTGTGGTCACCTGTTCCACCGGAAAAGTGCAAGCGTGCAAAAACCTTGGTGCCGACCTGGTTATCGATTACTCCACGCAAGATTTTGTGGAAGAAGTGAAGAAGTTCACCGGCGGCAAAGGTGTCGACACCATTCTCGACGTTATTGGCGGCGACTATGTTGACCGCAATATTGCGTCACTTGCGTTAAAGGGTTGCATTGTTCAAGTAGGAACCATGGCAGGCCCACCACCGGCCATGAACTTGGGTGGTCTCATGTTCAAGCGCGCTCGTCTTGTAGGAACAGTGCTGAGGGCACGACCCCTCGATGAAAAAATCGCTATTAGCCAACGCTTCGCCGCAGAAATGCTGCCTCTGTTTGCAACAGGCGCTCTGAAGCCAGTGATTGACTCACGTTATGAATTCTCCGACATCGCAATTGCGCATGAGCACATGGCAAAAAATGCCAATGCCGGAAAAATCGTGATTGATATCTCGCGTTAGCGAGCTTCTATTTTTGAGTAGTTCCGCTCGTCGGGTCCGGTGTAGCGCTGGCGTGGACGGCTGATCTTTTGCTCTTTGTCTGACAACAATTCGGCGTAGTGCGCAAGCCAACCAGCGGTGCGTGGAATGGCGAACAATACGGTGAACATGTCGGCAGGGAAGCCGAGTGCTTCGTAGATGAGACCAGAGTAGAAGTCGACGTTGGGGTACAACTTGCGCGAGATGAAGTACTCATCGGCAAGCGCGGTCCTTTCGAGCTTCAAGGCAATGTCGAGCAGTGGGTTCTTGCCGGTCACTTCAAAAACGTCGTATGCGGCTTTTTTGATAATGGTGGCGCGTGGGTCGTAGTTCTTGTACACGCGGTGTCCAAAGCCCATGAGCTTGCCTTTGCCGTCTTTTACAGACTGCACGAAGGCAGGAACATTGTCGACAGAACCGATTTCTTGAAGCATGTGCAGAACGGCTTCGTTGGCTCCACCGTGAAGGGGGCCATAGAGCGCCGATGCAGCACCAGCAGCGGCTGAGTATGGGTCGGCATTTGATGAAGCAATGACACGCATTGCAGTAGTGCCACAGTTCTGCTCGTGGTCGGCGTGCAAAATAAAGAGCAGGTCCATTGCGCGTGCAAGTACTGGGTCGACCTTGTAGTCGTCACCAATCTTGAACATCATGTTCAAGAAGTTGGCGCCGTAGCTGAGCGAGTTGTCTGGGTACACAAAGGGGAGACCCATGCTGAAGCGGTAAGCCATTGCGGCCAACGTGGGCACTTTGGCGATGAGACGCAGCGTTTGACGGTCGAGAGCTTGTTTGTTGAAAATGTCTTTGGCATCGTCATAGAACGTGCCAAGAGCTGCAAGCGATGAAACGAACATGCCCATGGGGTGGGCATCGTGATGGAAACCATCAACAAAGCGCTTACGCATGTTCTCATGTATGAACGTGTGATGAGTGACGTCAAAGGTCCACTTGTTTAATTCGTCTGAAGTAGGAAGTTCGCCATTCAACAAGAGGTAGGCAACTTCAAGGAAGCTGCTCTTTTCTGCGAGTTGCTCAATGGGGTAACCGCGGTAACGCAAAATGCCTGCATCGCCATCGAGATAGGTGATGGACGACGCGCATGCAGCGGTGCTGAGAAATGCAGGGTCGTACATGCGTAGATCGGGGTCGAGCTCGCGAAGAGCTGACGAGTTGAATACTCCTTCGGTGATTGCAACTGTGACTGTTTTTCCAGTGCGATCATCGGTGAGCGTGATGGTATCGGCCATCTGTGAACTCCTTCAGTTAGGTATTGGGGGCTTCCTCCCCGTGGGAAAGAATAGAGCAACTGACCCCTTGGCTCACAATGGGAGAACCCTTGGCCAGTGATTTACAGGGGTGTGTTGTCGTGTTTGCGGGCCTGGAGGCGCTCGCGCTTGTGCTCAAGGGCCCGCAAAGCCGATGCAATTTCTCGTCGTGTGTCGGCAGGCTCAATGACCCCGTCAACAAGCCCACGCTCGGCTGCGATGTAGGGGTTCAAGAGACGTTCTGAGTAGTCGGCTTCAAATGCAGCGCGTTCTTCTGGCGTTGCTCGGCGTTGCAAAATGGCAGCAGCTTGACCCGCGCCCATCACTGCTAGTTCCGCCCATGGCCACGCAAGACACACATCGTTGCCCATGTTCTTTGAGTCCATCACGATGTAAGCACCACCATATGACTTGCGCAAAATGATGCAGATACGTGGCACCGAAGCGCGTGCGTAGGCAAACACGAGTTGCGCACCGTGACGAATCATGCCGCGCCACTCCAGGTCTTTACCGGGGTAGAAGCCAGGCGTATCGACCAAGGTGATGAGGGGAATGTTGAAGGCGTCGCAGAACGCAACAAACCGAGCGGCCTTTTGAGATGCGGGAATGTCGAGTGTGCCGGCAAGCACGATGGGCTGGTTGGCAACAATGCCCACTACGCGTCCGTCGATGCGGGCAAAGGTGGTAACAACGTTTGCTGCCCAGCGGGCACGCAGTTCAAAGTATTCACCATCGTCAACGAGGGCAGAAATGACCTTGCGCACATCGTATGAACCAGTTGATGTGGCAGGAATGAAGTCGCCTGCTTCTGGTGTTGGGCGGTCGAATGGGTCGTCGGTTTCTACCATTTCAGGAAGTTCATCAACACTGTTAGGCAGGTAACTCAGAATTTGCTCCACTGCCAAATGGGCTGCTTCAACACTGGGAACAACAAGTGAAGCAACGCCACTTGCGCGAGCATGAATTGTTGCTCCGCCGAGTTCTTCGTTGCTCACAGTTTCGCCAGTGAATTCCGCAACCATGGTTGGCCCTGAAACAAATGCGTAGGCATCTTCGGTCATCACCACAAAGTCGGCGAGCCCAATGAGCAGTGCCGGCCCCGATACAGCTGGGCCAGTGACCACGTGAATGGTGGGAACAATTCCTGAGCAACGAGCAAGAGCACGTGCTGCTGAACCCC
This sequence comes from Ilumatobacteraceae bacterium, assembly GCA_030726975.1. GTDB lineage: Bacteria > Actinomycetota > Acidimicrobiia > Acidimicrobiales > Ilumatobacteraceae > F1-20-MAGs119. The sequence goes on from JANRCO010000030.1 coordinate 6,947, forward strand.
AACCATGGAGTGCAGCAATGCCTTCAACGATGTCGGCACCAGAAGAGCCAAGGCTCATGACGAGCGGATAGCGCTTATCGCACGCAATGGTTGCTGCTGTTTCGATGACTAAACATGCGTCGGCAGACAATGCGCCTCGACGCACCTCTTCTTCAATATTGATCCAGACCACGCGACGAGGAGCATCGGGGTTGAAAGTATTAAGAACGCGAATATCTGCGTGAGCGGCTCCGCGTATCGACTTGACGAGGTCGATGGAAGGTGCAAATTCGTTCGCAAGTGTCATGACAAGGTCAACACTAGGCGCGTGGCTCGGTGTTTCTTGCAAGCGGGAATGCGCCCTTGCCAACATAAACACCAGGTTGACGTGTGCCGTATTTCTCAATGACCAATTGTGCTTCTGCGAGTGTGGCGCGCGTGGCACGGTTGGGTTGTGGGCGCCGACGCTGAGCCCAGCCCACCACGCGCCGTGGAAGTTCGGGCACAGCAATGCGCACGAAGTCACCCTTCAACCAGCCGGGAATTGCACTTGCGGGAACAATGGCCGCACCGAATCCTTCAAAGGCGAGTGAAGCAAGAAGTCGCACGCCGTCGATTTCGGCTTGAGCCTGTAGTGCTACCCCTTTGTTCGCAGCTGCGCGGTCGACAATGCGGCGAAAGGCAGTACTACGCGGTGGAAGCAACAACGGGTGGGTCGCAAGTTCTGTGAGTGAAATGGTGTCGTACGAGGCAAGTGCGTGCTTGGAGTGGGCGAGGAGCAACATGTCTTCGGCAAAGAGCGGTTGTGTGATGAGTTCAGGGTCCTCTACTGGCAAGTGAACAATGGCTGCGTCGACGGTGCCATTGGCAAGGCGCGGCAAGAGCGACGATGTACTGCCCTCGTGCACAATGGTGCGAATGCCAGGATGAGAGTGCGAGAGCGAGGTGAGCAGGCGTGGCATGAACCACCGAGCCGTGGTGCCGAGTACTCCGAGGCGGGTTTCGCCCGTAATCGCCTCGTCACGGGCCTTGATGTCGGAGGTGATGTCGTCCATCTCGTGCACGATGCGCCGGGCGCGCTCGGCAACTGCGAGACCTTCATCGGTGAGTTGGCCGCTATGGCGATCGATGAGGGTGGTACCTAAGAGCTTTTCAAGCCGCGAAATATGGGCAGAAACGTTGGATTGCACCGTTCCGAGCGACTTTGCCGCCGCGGAAAACGAGCCGTGGTCGGCAATGGCGAGAAGGCTGGTGAGTTGGCGAAGTTCCATCACAAAAAAAGATACCAAGTATCTTGCCGTTCGCCTTGAGTAATACCCAGAAATGAGGCAAGATATATCCAACAAGCGAATCGGACTTCCCCCAAGACCGATTCGTAGAGAACCCATCGATGGTCCCCCACCATCGGGTTCATCGGTTGAGAGGCCTCACGTCCCCCACGTGAGGCCTCTCCCATATTCCGGGAGAGGTGCTACTTCTTGGCGAGGTTCTGTCGCACGATGTTGAGTGCAGAACCTGCTTTAAACCATTCCACTTGCTCGGGGCTAAAGGTGTGCTTTGCCTCGAAGTCAACAATGGAACCATCGGCCTTTGTGATGCGACATGTGATGGGCTTGTCGGGAACTGGTGGAAGACCCATCACGCTGATGCGATCGTCTTCGCCGATGAGGTCGTACGTTGCAGGGTCAGAGAACGTGAGTGGAACAAGACCTTGCTTCTTCAAGTTTGTTTCGTGAATGCGAGCAAACGATCGAGCGAAAATAACAACACCACCACGGAAGCGTGGTTCCATTGCAGCGTGTTCACGCGATGAACCTTCACCGTAGTTTTGATCGCCAATTGCACACCATGAAATGCCAGCTTGCGAATAACGCTTTGCAATTTCTGGATAGAGGCGAGTACCACCATCTGTGATGTCTTTGCCTTCACCAGTTGCGCCAGTGAATGCGTTGATAGCACCAATGAACAAGTTGCCAGAGATGTTCTCTAAGTGACCACGATAGGTGAGCCATTTTCCTGCTGCAGAAATATGGTCGGTGGTGCACTTGCCTTTTGCTTTCATGAGCACAGGAAGATCGATGTAGTCAGAACCATCCCATGCAGTGAAAGGTTCGAGCAACTGCAAACGATCGGAAGTTGGGCTCACTGCAACAGTGATTTTGCTGCCATCTGCTGGTGGTTGTGTGAAGGTGTCAACACCTGGGTCATAACCATTTGCGGGAAGCACTTCACCAACAGGAGCAGAGAGCAATACTTCTGTGCCGTCTGGCGCAGTGATGGTGTCGACCGTTGGGTCGAAGTCGAGGCGACCTGCCAATGCAATAGCAATAACGGTGTCGGGGCTAGTAACAAACGACAAGGTGTTTGCTGAACCATCGTTGCGCTTCGGGAAGTTGCGGTTGAATGAGTTCACAATGCTGTTGGGTTTTGCCGTCACATCGGCGTGACGCTCCCACTGACCAATGCAAGGACCACAGGCGTTGGCAAGAACAGTTGCGCCAATTGCTTCGAGGTCGGCCATGAGGCCATCGCGTTCAATAGTGGCGCGAATTTGTTCTGACCCCGGTGAGATGAGCAACTCTGTTTTTGAGCGCAACCCGCGTGCGGCTGCTTGGCGCGCAACCGATGCTGCACGTGTGATGTCTTCGTATGAAGAGTTGGTGCAGCTACCAATGAGTGCTGCAGAAACTTCAAGTGGCCAGTTGTTTTCGCGAGCAGCATCACCGACGCCGGCACCAACCTTGTGCGCACGGTCTGGTGAGTGCGGGCCGTTAATGAGTGGTTTCAATAAGTTGAGATCAATTTCAATGAGTTGGTCGTATTGCGCACCATCGTCGGGGCGAAGTTCGCTTGCAACTTTGTCGGCTGCAGCGGCAATGTCGGCGCGACCTGTTGCTTGCAAATACTTTGCCATCTGTTGGTCGTAAGAAAATACTGAACACGTTGCACCAATTTCTGCGCCCATGTTGCAAATAGTTGCTTTGCCCGTTGCGGAAATGGAGTCGGCTCCGTCGCCGAAATATTCAACAATTGCACCTGTTCCACCTTCAACGGTGAGCACGCGTGCAACTTCCAAAATGACGTCTTTCGGACTCGACCAGCCAGAAAGTGATCCGGTGAGTTTGATGCCAATGACTTTTGGCCAGCGCACGTTGAAAGGAAAGCCGGTCATGACGTCAACGGCGTCGGCGCCACCAACACCAATTGCCACCATGCCCAAACCACCAGCGTTTGGTGTGTGGCTGTCGGTGCCAATCATCATTCCGCCAGGGAATGCGTAGTTCTCAAGAACAACTTGGTGAATAATGCCGCTGCCTGGGCCCCAAAAACCAATGCCGAACTTTGCACAAACGGAACGCAAGAAGTCGTACACCTCTTTGTTGGTATCGATGGCAACACCCATGTCGATGCGTGCACCGGTCTTGGCCATAATGAGGTGATCGCAGTGCACGGTTGATGGCACCAATGTTTCAGGAAGTCCAGCGGTCATGAACTGCAAGAGCGCCATTTGGGCCGTTGCGTCTTGCATAGCCACGCGGTCGGGGTGGAAGTCGGCATAGCTGCGGCCGCGCTCCATTTCCTGATTTGCTGGGTCGGCAAGGTGGTTAATGAGAATTTTCTCGGTGAGCGACAATGGGCGACCAAGGCGCTTGCGGCCAAGGGCGGCGCGCTCAACAAGGGTGCCATAGACGGCATTCACGAGTGAGATGGGGGTTCCTGCTGACACGGCCATTGGGGGCTCTTTTCTCTCGAGCAAGCCGGGTTCCCCGCGGAACTTGCAAATGTGTGCTGTGTAGACAACTCTAATACAAGTGAGGACCATTCGCTATCAACAGATTGCCGAGAACCTGCGTGAGCGTCTCGTCGCGGGCAATTTCGTGGCTGGGCGTATGTTGCCGAGCGAGTCGGAGTTGTCGGCTGAGTTCTCTGCAAGTCGAGTCACGGTGCGTCGTGCACTTGAAGTGTTGCGCGATGAAGGCCTCGTGAGCGCTCGACAAGGTTTCGGATGGTTTGTTCCTGGCGATACGGTGCGTCAGCCGCTGGGAAAATTGGCAACCATCGAAGAACAAATGCGGGCGAGTGGAGTGACTTCGCAGCGACGCATTGTGGAGTTTGGTTTTGAATCGGCGCCGAAGAAAATTGCCGATGTGTTGGGAACAACCCAAGTGCTCCGTGTGTTGCGCGTGAACCTTGCCGACGGCGAACCCTTTGCCATTGTGACGGTGTGGTGTTCTGCAGAAGTGGGCCAGCACTTGTCGCGTCGCGATGTTGAGCAGTCGCCGTTTTATGAACTGCTTGATGTTCCACTCAGTGGAGCTACGCAAACTATTGGGGCCGATGCGGCTACTCCAGACGATGCAACGATGTTGCATATTCCTGTGGGATCACCTGTCTTGCGCTGTGAGCGGGTCACGTCCGACACCACTGGACGCCCAGTGTTGGTATCGCATCACGTGTTTCCCGCTCACCGCACAGAGTTTGTTGTTGACTTGCCGTACACCGAGCCATCGATTGCGCCCAGTGGTTTAAGGCTCGTTGACTAACTGCGACTTACCACTTATCCCAGTGCAAAATGCCATCGAGTGGCAAACGCTTTGCAACTTTGAAGTCGGTTCCGATGGTGTACGCAATAGGGAAGAGTCCGGCTTGGGTGACTTTGTCGAAAGGAATACCGAGCACTTCCGCGGCGCGCTTTTCGCCTTCACCAATGAGGTGAATGGTGGTCCAAGCAGAACCAATGCCGCGCTCACGAGCAGCAAGCATGAATGACCACACTGCAGGAAGGAGTGAACCCCATGCCGATGCGCCTTGCATCACCGATGCGTTATCGAGGCGTCCAGTGATGCACGGAACGAGCATGAGTGGAACGCGATGAAAGTTTTCGGTGAGGTATGTTGCCGATTCGGTGATTTTTTCTTTTTGTGCAGAGCGTGGGTCGTCGTCTGCATAGCCAGCGCTCGTTGGGTTTTTTGCGTAAATAGAAAAGTTCTCTTTGTAAATGTCGGCAAGGGCTTTTTTCTTGGCGGCGTCTTCAACAACAATCCACTGCCAGCCTTGGCTGTTTGAGCCAGTTGGGGCTTGAAGGGCAATTTGCAGACACTCTTCCACGACGGATCGGGCCACAGGCTTGTCGAAATCTAGGCGCTTGCGCACGCTGCGGGTGGTGGTGAGTACTTCGTCGGCGGTGAGGTTCAATTTCATCTCTTCAGTGTGTCATGTGAGGCACGGGAGTGCGAGACTGAAACGATGAGCAGCGAAAAGAGAGTCACTATTTCTGTTAATGGCGGCATTGCAGATGTGCGCATGAACCGCCCCGATAAGCGAAATGCGCTCGATGGCGCGATGTTTGCGGGTCTGGCTGAAGCCGGAGACGAATTGAAAGCACGCAAAGACGTGCGCGTGGTGGTGTTATCGGGTGAAGGTTCGTCGTTTTGTGCGGGCCTCGATTTTGGTTCGTTTCAGCAAATGGCAGGAGGGGCAAGCGACGCTCCTCGTGAACCACGCGCATCAGATATGCAAGAGGGTCGCATCACGCACCTGGGTCAGCAGGCGGCATGGGCATGGCAAGAGATTCCTGTTCCCGTCATTGCCGCGGTGCACGGGCACGCACTGGGTGGCGGAATCCAAATAGCACTGGGCGCCGACATTCGCATTGTGCACCCCGACACACAAATGGCGGTGCGCGAAGTGCATTGGGGCCTTGTTCCCGACATGACCGGAACATTGGTGCTGAGCCGTTTGGCGCGCCCCGATGTGGTGAAAGAGCTTGTTTTCACTGCCCGTGTCTTTTCTGGCAAAGAAGCATTCGAGCTCGGTTTGGCTACACGCCTCTCGGCAACGCCATTCGACGATGCCATGGCAATGGCTCAGGAAATTGCCGACCGTAGCCCCGATGCCATCCGCGGCTCGAAAGAGTTGCTCAATCGCCTGTTTGCCGCTGGGGCTGCCGAACAATTTGCCGAGGAGCGCCGGGTCATTGGTGCACTCATTGGAAAGGCCAACCAAGTGGAAGCTGTCACAGCGAACTTCGAAAAGCGGAAAACCGCTTTCATTGACCCCGCCTAGGGCGATATCCTTTCACGGCTGGGCCAGCGTCGTCCCAGAGGAAACCTTCAGAACTGCAAGGTTCTGATGACAACCCAAAGTTCTCGGAGCAAATTGTCGCGAAAACCGTGACACACCGCGCCGAGAACCCTTACAACTCATTGGAGACTGTTCGTGTCGACGCACAACTCACATTTTTATCCTGCTGCGCGCGGTCTGTACGACCCTCGTTTTGAGCACGATGCCTGCGGCGTATCTTTTGTTGCGCAGATGAAGGGCATTGCGAGCCACAACATTGTGCGACTTGGTATTGGTGCTTTGTGCAACATGGAGCACCGTGGTGCCACAGGTGCAGAGGCCGACACTGGCGACGGTGCGGGCATTCTCATTCAAGTTCCCGATGCATTTTGTCGTGCAGTAGCTGGCGTGGAACTTCCTGCTGCTGGCGCGTACGGCGTGGGCTTGGCATTCATGCCACAAGGCGCAAGTGATGTTGCACTTGCTGTTGCACGTATTGAAGCAATATTTGCAGAGTCACAATTGCGCGTTCTTGCATGGCGCGATGTGCCAGTGAACCCTTCGTGCCTTGGCGCAACTGCACTTGCAGTAATGCCCACCATGCGTCAAATTTTTGTCAGCGATGCCCAGGGAACAAGTGGTATTGAACTCGATCGCAAATTGTTCATTGCGCGCAAGCGTGTAGAACATGAATTACCTGCGGATTTGTCAACATACTTTCCGTCGTTGTCGGCGCGTACTTTGGTGTACAAAGGAATGTTCACCACGCCAGAACTCGGCGAGTTCTTTCCCGACTTGTCTGATGAACGCATGGAGTCGGCTCTTGCTTTGGTGCATAGTCGTTTCAGTACCAACACTTTTCCTTCGTGGCCACTTGCGCACCCATACCGCTTCATTGCGCACAACGGCGAAATCAACACGGTGCAAGGCAACCGCAACTGGATGCGTACGCGCGAGTCGTTGCTTTCGAGCGAACTTCTTCCCGACCTAGAAAAAGCATTCCCCATTTGCACAGTGGGGGGCTCCGACTCCATGTCGTTCGACGAAACGTTGGAAGTCATACACCTCGCTGGGCGCTCGTTGCCACATGCAGTTCTCATGATGATTCCTGAGGCATGGCAAAACAACGACCGCATGGATGCGAAAAAGCGTGCGTTTTATGAATATCACGGCTCACTCATGGAACCATGGGATGGGCCAGCAAGCGTTGCCTTTACCGATGGAACAGTGATTGGTGCAGTGCTCGACCGCAACGGATTGCGTCCGAGCAGGTACTGGGTAACAGACGATGATCTCGTGGTGATGGCTAGTGAGTCGGGTGTGCTCGACATTGCTCCAGAGCGCGTGGTGAAAAAAGGTCGCTTGCAACCAGGGCGGATGTTCCTCATCGACACCGCACAGGGTCGCATTATTGACGACGATGAAGTGAAGTCAGAACTTGCTGCCATGGCCCCGTATGAAGAGTGGGTTGCGCAAGGCATGGTGAAGCTGGAAGATCTTCCCGAACGTGAACATATTGTCTATGGCCACGACAGCGTGTTGCGTCGTCAACAAATGTTTGGCTACACGCACGAAGAACTGAAAATCATTGTGGCGCCAATGGCAAAAGGTGGTCTTGAACCTCTTGGTTCAATGGGCACCGACACTCCCATTGCAGTGCTGTCAAAGCGTCCGCGTTTATTGTTCGATTACTTCCAACAGTTGTTTGCGCAAGTAACAAACCCGCCACTCGATGCCATTCGTGAAGAAGTGGTCACAGCAGTGAGCCGCACTGTGGGCCCCGAAGCAAACCTTTTGTCTGCAGGGCCAGATGCATGTCGCCAACTCGCCATGCCTTTCCCCATCATCGACAACGACGACCTCGCACGCATTATTCACATCAACGACGATGGCAACTTGTCGCACTTGAAGTCGGCAGTCATTTCTGGTCTCTTTCGTGTAAGCGGCGGCGGAGAAGCGCTGCGTGAAGCACTCACACAAGTTCGCAGTGAAGTAGAAGCAGCAATTGACGATGGTGCTCGCATCATTATTTTGTCCGACCGTAACTCCGATGAAATTCATGCACCAATTCCATCGCTCCTCATGACAAGTGCTGTTCATCACCATCTCATTCGTCAGAAAAAGCGCACGCTTGTTGGTCTCATTGTGGAAACTGGCGATGCGCGAGAAGTGCATCACATGGCGTTGCTCATTGGTTTTGGTGCGGCTGCAATTAACCCGTATCTCGCCTTTGAATCCATTGACGACATGATTTTGAGTGGAGAGGGCATTGGTCTGCATGGTCTTGGTGGTATCGATGCGGGCAAGGCACGCAAGAACTACATCAAGGCAGCTGGCAAGGGTGTTTTGAAGGTCATGTCGAAAATGGGTGTTTCGACTGTTGCGTCGTACACCGGAGCACAAATTTTTGAAGCCATTGGTTTGTCGAGCGAACTTGTTGACGAATTTTTCACCGGAACTGTTTCTCGCCTGGGCGGAATTGGGCTCAATGAAATCGCTATTGAAGCTGCAGCGCGTCATAGTGCTGCGCACCCATCGCGCCCGGAAGAGCGCTCGCACCGCAAATTGGAGTTAGGTGGCGAGTACCAGTGGCGTCGCGAAGGTGAATTTCATCTCTTCAACCCCGAAACCGTCTATCGCTTGCAACACAGCACGCGTTCTGGCAGGTACGACTTGTTCAAGGAGTACACCGCTGCAGTCGACGATCAATCTCGTAACCTTGCAACATTGCGCGGGCTCTTTCATTTGAAAACTGGAGTACGACCCGCGGTACCTATCAGCGAAGTGGAATCGGTGAGCAGTATTGTTTCTCGTTTCTCGACTGGTGCAATGAGCTACGGATCCATTTCAGCCGAAGCACATGAAACCTTGGCTATTGCCATGAACCGCATTGGCGGAAAAAGCAATACCGGTGAAGGTGGTGAAGACGCCGAACGTTTCACGCCAATGGCAAATGGCGATTCAAAGCGCTCAGCCATTAAGCAAGTTGCTTCGGGTCGTTTTGGTGTAACGAGCGAATATCTCGTGAACGCCGATGACATTCAAATTAAAATGGCACAAGGAGCAAAGCCTGGTGAAGGCGGGCAACTTCCTGGTTACAAGATTTATCCGTGGATAGCAAAAACAAGATACAGCACCCCAGGTGTAGGTCTCATTAGTCCGCCTCCACACCACGACATTTATTCCATTGAAGATCTCAAGCAACTCATTCACGACTTGAAGAACTCAAACCCTGAAGCACGTGTACACGTGAAGTTGGTTGCCGAAGTTGGTGTAGGAACAGTTGCTGCTGGTGTGAGCAAGGCAAAGGCCGACGTGGTGCTCATTTCGGGTCATGACGGCGGAACCGGCGCATCGCCACTCACATCACTCAAGCACGCAGGTGCCCCGTGGGAACTGGGTCTTGCAGAAGCACAACAAACCTTGATGCTCAATGGTCTGCGCGACCGCATTGTGGTGCAAGCAGATGGCCAGATGAAAACTGGCCGTGACGTCATTATTGCTGCGCTTCTTGGTGCAGAAGAGTTTGGCTTTGCAACAGCACCGCTCGTGGTGAGCGGTTGCGTCATGATGCGTGTTTGCCATCTCGATACATGCCCAGTAGGTATCGCAACACAGAATCCTGAGTTGCGCGCGCGCTTTAGCGGCAAGCCAGAGTTCGTTACCAACTTCTTTGAATTTATTGCTGAAGAGGTTCGCGAGTATTTGGCAGCAATGGGATTCCGCAGCATTCAAGAAGCTGTTGGCCATGTTGAATTCATCGATGCGGTGGAAGCGATTGATCACTGGAAAGTAGAAGGGCTCGATATCTCGCCGCTACTTGCAGTGCCAGAAAACCCTTACAACCAAACCATGCATCACAGCGTGTTGCAAGAGCACGGTCTCGATGAAGCGCTCGATATGCAAATCATCGCAGCAAGTACAGCAGCGCTGGAAAAGGGAACTCCTGTGCAGCTGTCGTTCCCTATTCGTAACGTGAATCGCACTGTGGGCACCATGCTCGGCAATGCCCTCACGAAGAAGTGGGGTGGCGCTGGGCTTCCCGATGCAACAATCGCTATTGAATTCACTGGTTCTGCGGGTCAGTCATTTGGTGCCTTTGTGCCACGTGGCATTGAAATGCGACTCATTGGCGACTCAAATGACTACCTCGGTAAAGGCTTGTCGGGCGGGCGACTCATTGTGCGCCCGAGCGATGCATCAACATTTGTTGCCGAAGACAACGTCATTGCCGGAAACGTCATTGGTTACGGCGCAACAAGCGGCGAAATTTACTTACGCGGCATGGTGGGCGAGCGCTTCTGCGTGCGTAACTCTGGTGCCATAGCTGTTGTTGAAGGTGTTGGCGACCATGGCTGTGAATACATGACCGGTGGTCGTGTAGTGGTGCTTGGTGCTACTGGTCGCAACTTTGCAGCGGGTATGTCGGGCGGAATTGCCTATGTTTACGACCGTGACGGAGAATTTGCATCACGAGTGAACTATGAACTTGTTGAAATTGAACCGCTCGATGAAACAGATCTGGACTGGTTGAAGTCAACAGTAGAAAAGCATGTGGAGTACACCGGCTCAGAAGTGGGGCAACGCCTCTTGAATTCATGGAATGTGGAAACATCAAAAATTCGCAAGGTAATGCCACGCGATTATCGCAATGTTCTTGGGGCAATCGCTCAGGCAAAGTCCGAAGGTCTCAATGAAGAAGAAACCAATAAACGGATCATGGAGGTAGCCCATGGGTGAGGCAACAGGGTTTTTGAAGTGGGACCGTCAAGGCCCGCAACGTCGTTCGGTTCCCGTTCGCCTGCGCGACTGGAAAGAAGTGTACGAGCCATTCGATAAAGATGAACTCAAGCATCAAGCAGGCCGCTGCATGGACTGTGGCATTCCTTTCTGCAACAACGGATGTCCACTTGGCAACCTCATTCCTGACTGGAATGACTTGGTGTATCGCAACCATTGGCGCGATGCCATTGACCGCTTGCATGCCACCAACAACTTCCCTGAATTCACAGGTCGGCTGTGCCCGGCACCTTGCGAGTCGGCATGTGTGCTTGGCATTAATGCTCAACCAGTGGCCATCAAGCAGGTAGAAGTTGAAATCATCGACCATGCATGGAATGAAGGCTGGGTTGTTGCTCAAAAGCCTTCGGTGAAAACCGGCAAGCGCGTAGCTGTTATTGGTAGCGGACCTGCTGGCTTAGCTGCAGCACAACAACTCACACGTGCTGGTCACGACGTCGTGGTGTTGGAACGAGACGACCGTATTGGTGGGTTGTTGCGCTATGGCATTCCTGAATTCAAAATGGAAAAGCACCACATCGACCGCCGTTTAGAGCAGATGCGTGAGGAAGGAACTGAGTTCCGCACCAATGCAGATGTGGGTGGTGCACTTGATGTGGAAGTTCTGCGTGCAACACACGACGCGGTTGTGCTTGCGTGCGGTGCAACGGCATGGCGCGACCTGCCGGTACCAGGGCGTGAGCTGAACGGCATTTATCAGGCAATGGAATTTTTGCCATTGGCAAACAAGGTGCAAGAAGGCGACTTCGCCGAGTCACCCATTTCCGCAGCAGGGAAGAACGTCATCATTATTGGTGGCGGCGATACTGGTGCCGACTGCTTGGGCACATCACATCGTCATGGCGCAGAGTCGGTGACGCAGCTGGAAATTATGCCGCGACCACCAGATGAGCGTGCGGGCAATAACCCATGGCCACAGTGGAGCCTGGTGTATCGCGTGTCGAGCGCTCATGAAGAAGGTGGCGAGCGTGTGTACAGCGTGAACACCGAGCGTTTCCTCGACGACGGCAATGGCAATGTACGTGCGTTGCTCATTCACGAAGTAGAGATGAAAGACGGGAAGTTTGAAAAAGTTCCTGGCTCCGATCAAGAACTTCCTGCCGATCTCGTGTTTCTCGCATTGGGTTTTGTTGGGCCAGAAAAAGGTTCATGGCTCGATCAGATGGGTCTCACTTACGACGAACGCGGCAATGTTGCTCGTGACGACCACTACAAAACTTCTGCAGATGGCGTGTTTGTGGCAGGTGATATGGGTCGCGGGCAGAGCCTCATTGTGTGGGCAATTGCTGAAGGCCGTGCATGTGCGGCTGGTGTAGATGCCTTCCTCATGGGCGAAACACATTTGCCGTACCCCATAGCACCAACTGCACGACCTCTTGCGTAAGATTTGTCTGTGCAGGAACGTGGACAGGTAACGGTACGTCAGCAACGACGTTGGGTTCCTGCGGCCCTTGCAGTTGTCTTTACTCCACTCATGGTTCTTGCGGTGAGCGCATGTAGTCAAGATGTCTCGGGCACTGCAACAACCGTTGTTCCCGTGGGCGCAACCGACTTTGCCACTATCCCTCCTGTCATTACCACCGCTCCTGGAGTGAGCACCACGTTGCCACCGGGCTCAGTGGGCTTCGAGCAAGAGTACGTAGTTGCTTCTGGCGATTCACCCATCAGGGTGGCCAGTTCATATGGCATCAGCGTTGAAGAGTTGCTTATGTATAACGGTTGGGTATCAACATCGCAGTTTCCTTACCCCACGCAAACGTTGAAAATACCTCCAACGGCAAAGAGCACAACAGCGCAAGCAATTGCCAACACCACGCTTCCTCCGCAAGGGGCTAGCTCAAAGGGTTGTGGAACTCGTCCGGCGGGAACTTATGAAGTTGCTCCTGGCGACTCGCTGTCGAAAATTGGCTCGCTGTTTTGCGTGAAGATGGCCGCAATCATGACCGCGAATGGTTGGTACTCACAGGCCGATGTCAAACTCTTCGCTGGCCAAAGCATCATCATTCCCGCCTGGGTCGGATAAATCTTTCATCGAAAAAGAGTGCAATACCTAAAAGTGCGATGGCAACGAAGCTGTCTAGCCACCAATGATTTCCGGTAGCCGACACAACAAAAATGGTTGCAGCCACGTGAAAGAGACCAAGCCAACGCCATTTGCTTGTGCAAGTGGCCACGATGCCGAACGACACCACCGCCGCCCAACCCACATGAATTGATGGCATGGCGGCAAATTGGTCAGATACTCCCTTGCCTACTGGGCCGTAAACAGACATCCCGTATCGCGTTGATAGATCGATATACCCGAGCTCGGGGAAAAAGCGTGGTGGGGCAACGCGAATGAATCGAATAGATAAACACATCGCCGTGAGAAGGGCGAGCCCGTTTCGCCATTTGGGGTAAGCGTTTCTGCGAAAAGCAAAAAGCCATACCAAGAAGATCAGCAACACGGGTACGTGTGCAATGGCGTAGTAAGCATTTGACACCTGGGCGAGCCACTCATGCTCGAGCACAAACTTTTGTAAGGAAAGTTCTGAGGGAAGAAAGATCTCTCGCTGAAAACTCTCTAACGACTTTCCGCGCTCAATTGCTCCCAGCGATTGGTCGAGTGGAAGCACGCGGGCCAAGCGCCACAACGTATACAAACCCGCCACAAAGGAAATTTCTTTGGTGGCCGCAATGAATTGTGTTTGCACTTTGGCCGCCAGGGAAGAGCCTTGGGGCGATGGCGTTGTCACACGCTGTACTACAAATGATGCGGTTGCGCTTGATGCAGCAATTGCGGCACCTTGTTGCCATGTCAGCCAATCCATGTGGAAGATCGTAAAGGGGAATGACTAGCCGAGGTTTGGCCAGCGTCGTTTTTGTCGGCGCCGTTGCCCTGCGGCACCTAGCTTGCGGTGCTCATAGAGGCTCCATTGACGTCTCCAACCAGAGTATTCAGGCCCGGTGAGTGCAGTTGAACGACCAGCGGCAGCACGTTGACGTGATGTCCAGAAATCGGTGAGCGACTCATCGCCAAGAAGAGTGACTGCTTTTTCGATGCGATCATTGAAACGACGTGTGTTGTCGTTTTCTTCGGGAAAAAGTGGTGCTCCGAAAATCACTCGTACGTGCCCACGGCGGGGGCGCTTCATTCCCTTGCCGAAAATGGAGCCAGTTCCATCGATGAACACAGGCACAACTGGTGAACCTGTTTTGATGCTCAAGTAAGCGGCGCCTGCTTTGAAGTCTTGACCCCAACCATCTGGTGAGCGGCCGCCTTCGGGGTAGATGACCACACTCCAGTCGCGAGCAAGAAGTGCACGCAATTCATCTGAAGATTTACGGCTTGTGGTTTCACGGTCAATAGGGAATGCATTGAGTGCAAGAGCCGCAATGGTGCCCTTCGTGCGCTTATCGAAGAAATAGTCGGCAGCGGCAGCAACAACTAAACGGTCATTCCACGGAGAAGGAACCGCGGTGGTCATGAGCGGAGTATCGATGTGCGAATGATGATTAGGAGCGAAAATCACTCCACCCACATCGGTTCGTTTTGCTAAGTCACTCAAGCGATCAATGCCTTCAACCTTTGGGCGTGCCAAGAACTTCACCATTCCCGTCACGGGACCGGCTATCAAAATGCGTCGCACTGCGCGAGCAGCAGGCTTGCGAGCAAAAGATGTGTCGAAGTAAGCGCCTAAATGCGGTTCTTTGGGTGGAACACTCACACCATGCGGAACCGATGGAGCGCGAAAAGGGAATCCGGCTCGGCGCCAAAATGCCACACCTCGCAATGCAACTTTTTCAACGCCGGCAATGCCACGAGCTCCGCGTTGTAAAACGCGTCGTGCGGCGGCTGAGCGGCTCTTGAAAGCGGGGTAGTTATTTGCCATTGCGCAACACCCTTACTTCACATCGGCAATCATGATTGGCGGTGTGTGGAAGTGAGTGATGGTGGGCGAACGGCCCACAACATCGCTGGCAATTTCCAAAGCATCATTGAAAGTAGACGCAGGAGTGAAACCGAGTCGACGAATGGTGGGGGCATCGCCACCAACAATGATGACCTTGCCACAGTGCTGAAGAGCATGGCTGCCCCAATACCACATGTAGAACGGGTGCACTCCGTGGTAAGCGTTTCCTGTGCGGTACAGGTGCTTGTACCACTCATCTTCGGCAAACTTCTTTTCAAAGCGTGCTTCTAATTCGCTTGGCACAGTTGTTTCTGTCAGAACTTGTTCAAAGAAGTCGATGTAGCTCGGGTGATGCACAGGGTGGAACTCGTTAGTGGTGGGGTGGGTCATGATGATGACGCCACCTTCACGCACGAGTGGTTTGTTGCGATACAGATTGAAGAAGTAGCCAAGGCCTGTGCACATCACCAAGATGGGGTTCATGATGGAGTTCACGTTGTACGGGCAAATAAAAGGAATACCCATAGTAAGAATGTCGGTTTGACCTTGCACTTCAACAAGTTGTTGGCGATACACGTTTGCAGTGGTCACCTTGTGCACCGCTTCCACTTCACCGGCTTGAATGCTTGTCATCTGGTGTGGCGCTTCAATGGACTGGAAAATATTGCGACGCATGCGAGCAGGGGTGCGGCTCAGTGCTGCTGACGACGCAACAAACTTGGCGCGGTCGCGTGCATTCCATTCCCATTCACGCTTGCCCAGAAAGTCGAATGCCGAGGGGAAGGTGTCGTTGTTGACCGTGGTCTCAATTTGGAAAATTTTCGGACCATGCTTTTTCATGATCTCGCCCATGCGCCAGTTGCTCTTATGCAACTCGCTCTTGTGCTGATCCATAAACGATCGGCTGTTTTCCATTGTGTGTGTGTTGTGGTGATGACGAAGTGAGCGGTACGACGAAAGACCCGTTGCCGTGCTCTTCCAGCCGCCGTCCATAGCAACCAAGTTGATGTTGACATACACCAGCAAGTCGCTTTCGGCTGCGCGCTTGTTGATTTCTACTTCCTCACCATGAGGTGTTTCGCCAAGAAGTGCCAAGTTGTCTTGGTCTTCGGCATCGTGTTGGTACAGCATGCCACGAGGGGCAAAAGCATCGTAAACACGATCACCCAGCATGTGTCGCAGTTCGTCTTCAGTCATACGGCGATGGAGGGCAAGCGCCGCGATGATATGGACGTCGTCAACACCAGCTTCTGCTGCAAGGTCGAGTACCGATTCAATAACGCGTTGGCGAATATCGGGACGTGTCATTTTGGGAAGCGGCAGCGAGATGTCGTCGAAGGCAATGGTGAGTTTCATGCCAGGGAACAGGAGCGTTGGCAATGGGTCCATCTCGATGGGGTTTAACAGTGCATGACGAATTGCAGCATCGATGTCATCAATAGGTGCTTCTGGCTCTGGAGCATAAATGACTCGCGAGCGATCGGCAGGCAACTTCTCGAGCGAGTAGTTTTCACCGCGCCAAAAAAGGATGGGTGGGGTAGAGCGGTCTACATCTAATACAAATCCTGGACGTGGCATTAGCGCAATTTCTCCTGTCGCATATCGAAGGCCACCTTGATGGCTCCTCGCGCACCTGCCTCAGAGGCATGGCGCAGTGCTTGTTGATATTCAGATAACGGGTAAGTAGCTGAGAGCATTTGTTCAGCACGAATTTCATTTGCCAATTCAATAGCCATCAAAAATGTGCGCTGTTTGGTTCCGTTGGGCAATGTTTCCGTGCCATACGTGTAAGCCCCCATGAGTTGCGTTTCACGGTGCCATAAGCCGGTGAGGTCGGTGGTGACTTCGCTTGGCATTCCCATGAGAACAATGCGTCCCCGTGGGCGAGTCATACGTAGCGATAATGCGATGCTGTTGCTATTGCCAACTGCGTCGATGGTGACATGTGCTCCTGAAGACAAGTAGTCGCCAACAACATGGCAACCTGCCGCGTGGCGCACAGCGCGCATCAGTTCATCGGGCTTCACAACGGAAGTTGCTCCGAAAGTTTTTGCGAGTCGCATCTGGGCGGGGTAACGCGCACCAACGACAATGGTTGCTTGTGGAGAGTATTTACGCAGAGCGGCAATTGCGCTGAGGCCCATGGTGCCTGCACCCAGCACGGCAAAGAGCGGGGTTTCAGTTGAGCTTGCATGAGAAATAGCTAAGAGCGCAGCGTGAATACCACCAGCAACTGGTTCTACAAGAACTGCACGTTCATCGGGCATATCGCTTGCGATGGTGTGAATTTGCGATGCATGGGCAATGAGTTCTGTTGCCCAACCTCCGCCAGTGGAATTGCAAAAACCGATTTGGATTCCGGGCTCTAATGGTGGCATTGCTAAATGCGCGTAGTCGTCGCCATCACCTGGTGCCGCATCGGGAAAGGGAAGTTCGACACCACGTGCGGCATGGCCAAGCACTGGTTCAATAACGATGCGTTCACCGCTATCGAGCGTGCCAACAATTTCGTGCCCAGGTACAAAAGGAAAACTCACCCAATGCTCGAAGTAGGTGGAAGCGTGACCTTCCACGGTGGCAAGGTCGCTACCGCAAATGCCGGTGAGCAGTGGATGCACGCGCTGCCATTCGTTGTCCACCAGTTCAGGCGGCTCACAGTTGGTGAGAGTGAGTGGCCCAATTTTTGCAGCAGTGCCTGTATCGATGCCCGATACCAAGCGGGCCAACATAAAGCGGCCAGTGCTGCGGTCGACGCGGAGTGCTTTCATCGTTGACGCTCATTCATGAGTGGGGAAAATGGCAAGATGCGCTTGGGGGCACCCGCTGCTTTTTCCCAATCTTCTACAAGCCAGCCACGCTTACGAGCAATAGAAGCAAGGCGAGTTTCGGGGTTCACAGCAACAGGGTGCCCGACTGCTTCAAGTAGGGGAAGGTCTGAAGTGGAGTCGGCGTAGGCCACACAGTCGTCGAGGTGCACGCCAAGCGAAGCGCAGTAGTCGGCAAGTACCTGAGCACGTGTTTCGCCTGTGGGTGGGGCTTTGATGAGTTGCCCGCTGTACGTGTTGTCGGGGCGAATAGACATTTCTGCTCCAACAATTTCATCGAAGAGTGGTCGCAAGCCTTCAACATTGAAAGTGAGTGCACCGGTAATAAGAATGGTTTTATGGCCAAGTGCACGATGCTCGCGGACGCGACGAATGGCGGCAGGGAATGATTTTGCAATGATGACGTCGGTCATCATGAGCTGAGTATCGATAGCAATTTGGTCGACAGGTGCGTCTTCATAGCGACGATAGAAGTAGCGCAAGAAGTCGCTGCGGTCTTTGCGGTCCATTGAGAGCAGGGTGGGGGCCTCTTTCATGGTGCGCAAGAAATAGCGTGCACGTTCTGCATTATTGAGGTGGCGCGTTGCAAGCCATGAGTAGCTCTCTACGACGTTTGAAGCAATGAGTGTATTCTCTAGGTCGAATGCGGCAACTTTGCGATCGGGTGAGAGCACGTTTGCGCGCAAACGAGTAGCGCGGTCGGTTTTGGTTTTTCCCGGCGTCATTTTGACGCGGGCGTGGTCGACCACAGAAGGAAGATGCACTTCTTTTACATAGTGATTCCAGTTCACTACGCGCGGGTCGAAACAAAAATCGCGTTGGTCTGTTTGGTCGAGTTCATTCCACAGTGAGAGCAGGTTGTCGACGCTGTAAATGGCTTCGCACTCGGTGTACAAACCGTAGAGCTCTACATATTCCAAAGCGCGTTCTACTTCAATACGCTTTTCGTCGAGCTTCGCCGACCATGCAGCTTGTGCGCCACGCAAGGGAAGAGCTTGCAGCACTCGTTCGCCTTGTGTAATGACAGTTTTCGCACGTGAGAGTTGTTGTTGCACGCGCCCGCGGCCGGGGAAGCGCCAATCGGGCACCACAATGGGCTGGCCTTCAGAGTCGTAAATAGGGTGCTCGGTAAACCAGTCGCGCACATTGTTCACCAAGTCGCTGTAGCGCAAGGGGTTTATGCTTCCTGAAGCAACCTGTGTGATGTACGGAGATTTTTCGGGCCCTGCTGCTGCAACAGCAATGATGGCTGCAACTACGAGGTCAACGGGAATGACGTCGACAGTTCCTTCTGGTACGCCAGGAAATTCACGCAGGAGCCCACGTGCGTAGGAGATGATGACAGGTTCGGCCATACGAAAGCCGCGAATCCAGCCTGGCTTTGGTTCAAGAACTGCCGACTCGATAATGGAGGGGCGCACGATGTTGACGGGAAGTGCACCTTTTGTTTCAGTGAGTGCTTGCTCGCCAAGCGCCTTGGTGAATGCGTAAGCATCGGGCCAACCCACGCTTGCTGCGCGTGAACGACCTGCTTGAACAAGTTCGCTACTCACCCAACGTTCGCGCAATTGTTCTGTTTTTGCTGCAAGTGCAGGAGCGCCGGCTGCGCCGAGTTCGCGGCGTGCACCCTTGCGGAAACCTTCCAGCACTTTTGGCGTACGGCTTGCAGCTTCAACGTCGCTTCGCAAGCGTCGTGCCGAGGCCACTTCCGCTTTCCAGCTCAGCCCAATATCGAAAGGACCTTCCGATACCAGTTGCTCAGGTGCTGTACCGCGCCGGTTGCCTGCTACGTAACAAGTGCTCACGGCAACAAGGTGTGGCATGTTGGTGCCACTCGGGTGAAGTTCATTGAGCAGTGCAGCGAGTCGTGTTGGGCCTAAGAGGTTGACTTCCACTGCGGAGTCGAGTGGCGAGTCGAACGACACCGCTGCAGCCGAGTGAATAATGATGTCGCAAGAGGCAAGTAGTGCACGGTCGGTTTCATTGAGCGATAAGCCATCCACAGAAATGTCGCCGTCAAGTGCATGCACGCGTCGTGCGGTCATTGCATCGAAGGTTTCTGCACTATTGGCGTGCATGTCGCGTAAACGGTCGAAGGCGTCGTTGCTCAGAATTTCACGCTTCACTCGCGATGCTGCACCGCGGCGACCACCACGAATAATGAGAAAGAGCTCGCACCCTGGTGCGCTACGTAAGAGGCGTTCCACGAGGGCAGTGCCCACGAATCCGGTGGAACCGGTGATGGCGATCTTGCGCCCCGATAGAGAATCAGCAATCATGCGAGACTTTTCTAGCACATTCCTCTACCATTTGGTAGAGGCGAACGGGAAAGTGGGAAAATATGGCCGAAATCCGTAAAAAACATGCTCAACCCACGCGGGAGCGCATTCTCGATGCGGCCCTTGACCTCTTTGGTTCGGGTGGGGTCGACGCCACCAGCTTGGATGACATTGCCCGCGCTGTGGGGGTGGCCAAGCAGACCGTGCTCTACTGGTTCGTTACCAAAGAAGAATTGGCTGTTGCAGTGATGCAGCGCGTTGCCGATGAACTGGTGTTGGAAATTGGTGCCGCTATTCGCTCGGCCCCACATGGTTTTGCACGTATTGAGGCAACAGTGACCGCGGTCTTTCGCCCAGCCATTCGCCGGCCTGCATTACTTGGTCTCATTCGCGAGCTCAACCGCTTGCCGCCAGCACTCAGTGAAGCACTCATCGACAAGGTGGCTCCACTCATCAACATGGCTGCAATCTATTTGGAAAAAGAAATGGATGAAGGGCGCCTACGTCGTGCCGACCCCCATTTGTTGTTGGCCTTTGTGTATTCCACTGTGGTGGGTGTTGCTACAGAGCCGGTGGCGCTTCGTGCTGTGGGGTGGCAACCAACAACGGTGGGTCTGCGTGCATTGCGTCGTGAGCTGCTCGAATTTTTGCGAGCAGCACTCACGCCTTAGTGGCTGGTGTGTCGGCGACGACGAGCGTGTCGTTCGAAGGCCAGCTCAATGAGGCGGTCGATGAGGTCGCTGTAAGAGATACCTGTTTGTTCCCACAACTTTGGGTACATCGAAATCGGTGTGAACCCGGGAATCGTGTTGACCTCGTTGCATAAGAAGCGTGAGGTTGATTCTTCAAAGAAGAAATCGACTCGGGCGAGGCCGTCGCAACGGAGCGCTTTGTAAATGTTGAGGGCTTTTTCGCGTACTTCTTGCGATTGCTCTGCGGTTAACAGCGCTGGAATATGCAACGTGGCACTGTTGTTGACGTATTTGTCTTTATAGTCGTAGAACTCGCCAGCAGGAACAATTTCTCCAGGCACCGAGGCAATGGGATCCATATTTCCTAGAACCGCAATTTCAATTTCTCTTGCGGCAATGAATTCTTCGCAGATTGCCCATTCGTCGTATTGAAAGGCCAGGTGCAGTGCAGTCATGAAATCTTCGCGACGAGCAACCTTGCTCACACCTACAGACGAGCCCATGTTGGCGGGTTTGACGAAAATAGGGTATCCGAGTTGGTCGATGGCGGCATCAATATCGGCTGGTGAACATTCACCGTCACGCAGTGCAATAAAAGCAGGCTGCTCAATGTTGTGGTGCTGCAATATTTGTTTGCTCACCACTTTGTCCATGCACACTGCGCTCGATAAAACGCCAGACCCTACGTAAGCGATATTGCCAAGTTCGAGCATGCCTTGCACGGTTCCATCTTCGCCGAGGGGTCCGTGGAGCAAAGGCAAAACAACGCATTGTGTAGAGAGAGACGTAATGGTTTGCAAATTTGTTGGCGTACCGGTGGTTGATAAACGACCTGTGGCCAACTCATCACGTGTGGGGGTGACGAGATTCCAATTGCCTGCTCGGCTAATACCAATCGTGGTGATGTCGTATTTCTCGGTATTGGCTGCCGCAATGACATGAGCTGCTGTAACGCAACTGACGTCGTGCTCTGCGGACTCGCCACCAAAGAGAACAATAAGAGGAATGCGGGAAGAAGCGTTCATATTTCTTCCCCCGACGGTACACGTGTGGCGAGACTTTTATCGCACTCACGACTTCCGACAGTGGGGAGCAGTATCTTTGGGGCATGCGCATTCCCCTCGCTGAAGTTGCAGGCGTCTTGCATGCATCTGTCGTGGGCGAGGTAGGAAGTGTTCTGGTGGCCGACGGCGTGTCGTATGACTCTCGACAAGTACTGCCAGGAAATCTCTTTGTAGCCATCGTTGCGCAGCGTGATGGTCACGATTTCGTACTCGATGCAGTTCAATCAGGCGCTGCTGCAGTTTTGGTATCTCGAGAAGTATTGGGGTGTTCCGTTCCTCAACTCGTCGTGGCCGATACGTCAGTTGCGCTGACCGTACTGGGAAAATGGGCTCGAGAGTATGTGCAGCCCACTGTAGAAAATCGCGTCATAGGTATTACTGGTTCGGTGGGTAAAACATCAACCAAAGATTTCATCGCAGCAGTTTTACGTTCTCAGTTTGCGGTTGGGGCAAGTGAGAAATCACTGAACAACGATCAGGGCGTACCTGTTACTTTGCTAAATGCCCCAGATGCGGTTCGCGCACTAGTTGTGGAAATGGGAATGCGCGGCTTTGGGGAGATTGCACGGCTTGCAGAACTGGTTGAGCCTCATATTGGAGTCATTACTGCAGTGGGTGAATCGCACAGTGAGCGCGTGGGCGGCGTAGATGGAGTAGCGCGGGCCAAGGCAGAGCTGGTTGAGTCGTTACCTACAAGTGGTTTTGCTGTGCTCAATGCCGACGATGCTCGTGTTGTAGCGATGCGAAGCAAAACCAGTGCCAAAGCATTCACTTATGGCATTGCAGCCAACGCCGATGTGCGCATATCCGACCTCGTGTTAAACGGCGAAGGCTGTGCTTCGTTTCGCATCACTTCGCAGTGGGGAAATGGAAGTTGCACGCTCACGGTGCCGGGCAAACACATGGCAAGCAATGCTGCAGCGGCTGTATTGGTAGGGGCCTTATGTGGGGTCACTGTTGCCGATGCGCTGCGAGCAGTTGAGCACACAGAGGTGTCGCCCATGAGAATGCAAGTACATGCGCTTGCAAATGGCATCTTGCTCGATGATTCATATAACGCAAGCCCCACGTCGATGGCAGCGGCATTGCATACCTTGGCAAGCATGACCGCTGAACATCGCGTTGCGGTGCTTGGCGTGATGGCAGAAATATCCGATACCGAAATGCAGCACAGAAACATTGCTCAGTTAGCGCAAGATCTTGGTATTGAAGTCATTGCATTCCAAACCGACCTGTATGGTTTGGCGAGCAGTAACACATATGAAGAGGTGCACGCACTCTTGCAAAAGCGTTCTGCAAACACTGCAATACTTTTAAAAGGTTCGCGTGTCGCGGGTTTAGACGCAGTAACGCAATTACTTCTCGGAAACTAAGTTCTTTCGCGCATCGACAGATGCAATATTGCACCACCACGCAAGTAAGAGCGCCCAAATAGCGCCGCCGATGAGAACCCAGCGTGCGCCGAAGTGGTCGATGACTGGACCAAACAGCAGGTTGCCAAGGGGTACCGTTCCGCCAAAAGCCATGAACCACAGTGCCATCACGCGACCTCGTTCATTAGGGGCGAGGCGCGACTGCAAAATGGTCATCATCGCGGTGGTGGTAGCAAAGTATGCAATTCCTAAAAAGAAGCCGACGATAAAGGCTTGAATTGGTGTGCGTGCAATAGCGAAGAAAAACAAACACACCGCAAATGACGCAAACCCGTATTGAATGATTCTTCGTTTGTCGGCCTTCACAAAAATGGTTCCGATGGCGAGTCCGCCTAAAGCGGCACCCAAGCCCCAAGTTGCATAGAGCCATTTATAAACAGGAGCCCCTTCATCGATGCCGAAGTTGAGTGATGCAACGGCGGGGAAGAGGCCGACATATGGCAATGAGAAAAATGAAAAAGTGGCGAGTGAAATGAGGAGGCGATTAATTTCTGTTCGTTCGCGGGCAATCTTTAAACCAGCAGTGAACTGACGCCATCCTGGCTCAGAGGTGATGCTCTGGAGAACGGGTAGGTGAACTCGCAGCAGCGCCCCGATAACAAAAAAGTAGGTAACTGCATTCATGAGAAAGAATTGCGATGTCGTGACTCCCCACGCAGACAACACAGCAACGATGATGGGGCCTATTACTCGTGATCCGTTAATGAGAGTTGAATTCAGTGCAATGGCGCCAGGCAAATCTTGCGGTGGCACAAGGGTGGGGAGTGATGCCGACCAAGCAGGAGCATTCAAGGCGTTACCCACGCCAACACCGAATTGCATGAGAAACAGCAACCAAATTGCCGCATCGCTCGCCGCAAGTGGAAACAACATGAGTGAGAAAAATAACTGCACCGTTTGTGTGACGATGAGCCATTTACGGCGATCAAATTTGTCAGCAATGACACCCGCGGGAATGGAAAGAATGAGAAGAGGACCGAGCTGAGCAAAAATCAGCAACCCCACCAGCGAAGCTTTTCCTGTGCGGTGGTAGATGTATGCAGGAAGAACCACATTTTGCATCCACGTGCCGATATTCGACAGGAATGCTCCTATGAACATCAGGCGAAAAGGCGGTGAGGCTAAGGCTGCCCGGGCGCTTCCTGGAGTGTGTGAGTGCGGTTGAAAGTCGTCAAACGGGTTTGTTGCAGTATCGGTCATGTGGGCATGTGCCAGCGTTAGCCGGCTACAAGTTCTGCATAAGTTTCCAGCACTTGTGGCGGTCCACTGATGAGAAATGTGGTGATGCATGTTTCGCGCCACTTCGCCATTTCGTCTTTGATCTTTGCCATGGGCCCTACAAGTGCCACGTCTTCCACCATTGCTAATGGAATTGATGCTGCAGCTTCTTCTTTCTTGCCTGCGAGGTAGAGATCTTGAACTTTCAGTGCAACATCTTCGTAGCCCATGCGGGCAAATACTTCAAAGTGGAAGTTGGCACCGCGTGCTCCCATGCCACCGGCGTAGAGGGCAAGGAATGGGCGCACGAAGTTTGCGCATGCTTCAACGTCGTCGCCAGGAATAATCATGACGCCAGAGGCAACTTCAAATCGATCTGACTTATTTGCTTCGCCGCTTTTTGCAAAACCCTCACTGAGGCACTTGCGGTAAAAAGCATCTTCTTTCGGTGAGAAAAAGAGTGGCAGCCATCCGTCGCAAATTTCCCCTGCGAGTGCAACGTTCTTTGGGCCTTCTGCGCCAAGGAAAATAGGAATGTCTTTGCGCAGTGGATGCACTGTGCTCTTCAGTGGTTTTCCGAGGCCCGAGCCACCGCGTAACGGGATGTCGTAGAAATCGCCATGATGGTCAATGGGCTTGTCGCGCTTCAAAATGCTGCGCACCACTTCAACATATTCACGTGTGCGAGCGAGCGGCTTGGGGTACGGCTGGCCGTACCAGCCTTCCACTACTTGTGGGCCCGAGGCGCCAAGACCAAGAATGAAACGACCATTGCTGAGATGGTCGATGGTCATCGCAGCCATAGCGGTAGCTGAAGGAGTACGTGCGCTCATTTGGATGATGCCGGTTCCGAGTCGCACGTTTTGTGTTTGCGCGCCCCACCATGCAAGAGGAGTAAGTGCATCACTTCCGTATGCCTCTGCGGTCCAGACACTGTCGAAACCTAAACGATCGGCTTCTTTGATTCCCTCAAGAGCGCCTTGCGGAGGTCCGCTACCCCAGTAGCCAGTGTTGTACCCGAGTTTGATTTCTTTAGATGCTGAACTATTCCCCATGCCACAAAGATACGTGGCGAGAAGCCACCAGCCCCGACTCAAGTGAACAGATTGAGAAAATCAGGAGCGAGGCGTTGGGGTAAATGTCACAGGAAGTGAATCTGGCCCATAAATTCCTGCAGTTGCGACCTTGTAGCGCGCAGGGCCAGCGAGTTCGAGGTGTGGCATTCGCGCGGCAATGAGTGGAAGGGCTTCTTGGAGTTCTGCTCGAGCAAGAGAAGCTCCGAGGCAGTAGTGGATGCCCGAACCGAAGGTGAGTTGTGGCGAGTGCGACTCGGCGCGGTGAAGGAGGAGTTGTTCTGGGTCGTGAAAAACGTCGCCGTCAAAGTTGCCCGTAGCGAGGCTGGGGAAAATAAGTGTTCCTTGCGGAAAGAGGATGTCTTTGTACTCAATGTCTTGTGAAGCGAAGCGCCCCGTTGCTCGTACTGCACCGTTGATGCGCATCACTTCTTCAATGAGACGTTGTGCATGCTCGGGTTGTTCGGCAATGAGACTCCACTCGTTTGGGTGATTGGCAAGAAGTGCAACTGCCAGGCCGAGTTGATTACGCGTGGTGTCGGTGCCGCCAATGATGACTGCTTCAACCATCATCACAAGCTCATCGTTCGACAATTTGTCGCCTTGTTCTTCGGCGCTGATGAGGCTAGAGAGCAGATCATCTTGAGGAGACTTGCGACGTGCAGCAATGAGTTCGCGCGTGTAGGCATCGAGTTCGTCTTGGGCCGCCATAATGAGGGGAAGATCGTTTTTGAAGTTGCTGTCGAAGATACGCAAAATGTCACTCGCCCAGCGGCTAAAGAGTTCCCAATCAGATCGTGGTGCG
>JANRCO010000031.1 GCA_030726975.1 Ilumatobacteraceae bacterium
GCACAAGGGCAATAGTGCGAATACGTCGCACCGATTCATTAACGGCCGACTTCGCCTCGCCTTCTTCCAACCTGCGTGCCTGCAAACGCAACAACGACGAAATGGTTTGCAGGTTGTTTTTGACACGGTGGTGAATTTCTCGAATTGTTGCATCTTTCGACAAGATCAAACGATCGCGACGCCGCAACTCTGAAACATCGCGCAGCAAGAGCACTGCACCAGTTGCAGTGTGTGCTCCATCTTCTTGGTTCACATGGAGCAACGGCATGCATCGTGCGAGCAACGTAACTTCTGTTGTTTGGTCGAATTCTTCGACCACTGGTTCGTGGCGCTCAAATGCTTGCCGAACTGCACTGTCGGTGAAACCGAGTTCGGCCAAAGTTTGCCCAACACTGTTTGCGCCAATACCCACTCGGTGCAACGCCGATACTGCGTTTGGCGACGCGTAACGCACGCGGGCTAATTCATCGATGACCAGCACGCCGTCGCCTACGCGAGGAGCAACGCTGGAGTCGGCTGCTTTGCCAGGAAATGGAAAGAGGCCCTCTTTGATCATGAGTGAAAAACAGTCGAATATCTCAAGATAGGTACGTTCAAGTTCACCTGGTTCACGACTGCTGCGTGTTGACCATTCGCGACTCAGTACTGCAATGGGGTGACCGTTAAAACGCACCGGAATAGCAAACATCCGTGCTTGTTGTGCGCCGTCTTCCACAGGAATTTCGCCTTCGCTCCATTCACCTGTCGCATACGCCTGTGCCAGCAACGACTCTTCGTCTTGCGCTGCCCACGTTGCAACGCGATCGGCGATGTACAAGGTCTGCCCAGTGGCTGCACGCACATGCGCACCAACGATCCATTTGCCTTCGGTTGTTGGCAGATACAAAAGCAAGTCGGCAAAACAAAAGTCGGCAAGCATTCCCCATTCAGAAATGAGGTTTTGCAAATGAACGATGTCTTCTTTTTCAAGAACCGTATTTTGTCGAGCTAGGTCGCCGAGGGTTGCCATAGCGAAGTGGCTTTAACCGCCGAAGCCCATGCGCTTATCGCTGTCCGGACTACCAAACTCAACGTAAGCAATTTTTGCACCAGGCACCGCTACTTCGCGGCCCTTTTTATCGGTGAGCCACAGCACATCTGTTGCTCCGGAAATTGCCGCATCAACTGCAGTCTTAATTTTCTTTCGCGCCGCAGCGTCGTCTTCCACCTCGAGTGTGATTTCGCGAACGCTTTGGGTAACTCCGATTCGAATGTCCATATCTGAACCCTACGAGATCTTGAGGGCAGAGCTAAAGATCTTCTTCGGTTTCAATTCGGTCGCAATACGCTCGGCCATCTGATGGAAGATCATTGCGGTCTCACTAGTGGGGTCGACAGCAGTGATGGGGTGACCATCGTCGCCACCTTCACGCAATGCGTTCAAGAGGGGAATTTGCCCCAAAAGTGGCACGTTCAACTCATTCGCAAGCTCTTGGCCACCACCTGAACCGAAAATCTCATATTTCTTGCCATCGTCGCCGGTGAACCAGGACATGTTTTCAATGACGCCGCGAACGGTGAGATTCACCTTCTCGGCCATTGCCGCCGACAATCGCGCAACTTTTTGTGCTGCTGGTTGCGGAGTGGTGACGACGTATACCTCGGCACGCGGCAGATACTGGCTGAGACTGAGCGCAATGTCGCCGGTACCTGGTGGCATGTCGACGAGCAAAAAGTCGGGTTCGTCCCAATACACATCGGTGAGGAACTGTTCAAGTGCTTTGTGCAACATGGGGCCACGCCACACCACTGCTTGACCATCGGGTACAAAGTATCCAATAGAAATACAACGCACGCCCCACGCTTCTGGCGGAAGAAGCATTTGATCGATAGCAACAGGGTCACGATCTGCACCCAACATCCGCGGAATGGAAAAACCATAAATGTCGGCGTCGACAATTCCGACTGTGTGACCACGCGCTGCGAGGGCAACTGCCAAGTTTGTTGTGACGCTGCTTTTTCCTACGCCACCCTTTCCAGAAGAAATGAGGAGAGGACGTGTTTTTGAACCAGGCTGCGCGAAGGGAATGCTACGACCCTCGGCATGGCCGTGCGCAGTTTGTGAACCAGCAGAAGAAGCTGCATCACCATGCACAATGCGACGCACATTTTCGCGCTCTGCGTCGGTCATTACTCCGAAGGTGAGATTCACATCGCTCACCGACGGGTCGGCGCGCAAAGCACCATTCACACGATTGGTAATTTCATTACGCAACGGACAACCCGCAATAGTGAGCACCACGGTGAGGGTCACGACACCCGATGCCGATACCTCGACGTCGCGCACCATGCCGAGGTCGACAATGGAACGATGAAGTTCTGGGTCTTGTACGGGTCGAAGGGCTTCGATGACTTGCTCAACTGCAATGGGCATAAGGGTGACATCCGATTCGAGAAGGTGGATAAAAGAATTACACGATAATTAGCACTATCGCCATAGGTACAATACCTCGCTGTAGAGTAACTAGGTAATGAGTGAGCGCATGAATCGAGAGCAACAAATGTCACCTGGCTCTTTCACAGCCACAGTGAGCGCTATCACTTCAGCTTTTGGCGACCCCACTCGACGTGCCGTGTATCTCTTTGTGCGCGAAAGCGACAACGGCGCAACTGCGGCACAAGTTGCTGAGCACTTCAACTTGCATCCCAACGTTGCACGCCATCATCTCGACAAGCTTTCTGCAGGTGGCTACGTAGAAGCCTCAGTAGAAAAACCTTACGGCGGTGGCGCCGGGCGCCCGTCGAAGCATTATCGCTGCGTTGGCCCTTCCCCGCTCGAAGCACCCATCGTTCGCAGTGATGATCTTGTTCTGAGTTTGCTCGGTAATGCACTTGAGCTTTTACCAAGGGCCGAAGCGGAAATCATGGCAGAAAAAGTAGGTGCACAATACGGACGCGTACTTGCTACGGGTTTGAGCGACGAAGACCTTGAACATGGTCAACGCTCACTGAAAAGTGCCTTGCAAGCTGTTGCCGATGCACTCACTGCACACGGCTTTGCTGCTCATACAGATCACCGCAACAATCAATTACGCATTGTCAATAACCATTGCCCATTTGGTGATGTTGCTATTGAACACCCAGTCATTTGTGCAGTCGACCGCGGAATGGTGAAAGGAATGCTCGGTGCGCTGTACGGCGAAACTAACCCCGAACTTCAAGAATCCATTCCACAGGGCGACACCTTCTGCGCCACCAGCGTGTAACGCAGGCGAGCTAATCGCCCCAGAAACGCTGCTCTAAAAACGGATCTCCGTACATGTTGTAACCGTTGCGTTCCCAGAAACCAGGTGTATCGCCAACGCAAGCTTCCATTCCGCGCAACCACTTTGGTGATTTCCAAAAGTACAAGTGCGGAACGAGCAGACGTACTGGCCCACCATGTATGGGCTCAATGTCTTCACCTTCAAAGGCATAAACCACAAGGGACTCTTCGCGCATCACATCTTCCATTGGCAGGTTCGCTGTGTAGCCCTGTTCTGCATGACCCATGAAATGAGTTGCATTTGCATGAACGCCAGCACGAGCAAAAATATCTTTCACCCGCACGCCGGTCCAGTGAGTGTCGAACTTCGACCACTTAGTGACGCAGTGAATATCTGTTTCTATAGTGACGCTTGGCATTTCCTGAAGTTCATCGAAAGTCAAAGTGAACTCGTTGTCTACTGCACCAAAAACTCGCAGGCTCCACTCATTGGGTGCATACGTCGGAACATCGCCAACATGTAGAACAGGAAACCGTTCAGTGAGATACTGCCCTGGCGGCAACCGCGCAGGGTCGAGACCCAGAGCCTTTAGTTCTTGTCGATTGCGTTCAAAGAATCCCACCTGGAGAGTCTCACTGAGATGCGTTCACTTCCGCAACTATTGCGTCCACAAATGTTTGTACTTCTGCTGGTGGGTTTGCCTCTTGGCACTTCTTCAGCGCCGATTTTGCCGTGACCGTATCGGCGGCAAAGCGATAGCTCACAATTCCTAAAAAGCAATGAGCGTCAGGGTAATCGGGGTCGATGAGCGTTGCCCTGCCAAGTCCCACAATGGCGGCTTGCACTGCTGCGGTACGAATGTCATCAGATGCGTCGCGCGCGGTGAGGGCCAGCAGCCACGAGCGATAAGTGAGTGCCTCTACTTCATCGGGGCGAGTTTTCAGCACCTCGCTGTAGATCTTGATTGCCGTAATCGGGTCGCTGAAGTTCAACTGACGCGCTTGAGCAAGCAAACCTGCAGTGTTGTTCGGACTCCCTCCCGACAATGTTTGCCCAGGAAGACGCTGGCCCGACTGACGCGCTACGAGCACCCCAAGGCCAACTGCGATACATGTAACTACAGCAATGGTAAGTACGAGTTTTTTCCAATTGCGAGTTGGTATGACATCTGTATTTTCGTGAAGTTCATCGCTTACTTCGGTATCGCGTAGAACATCGGCAAGACGCTTTACATAGCTGCTTTTGAGAGCTTCATAGTCGGCATGATCCATATCGCCCGCTGCGTATTCACGCTCAAGATCTTCTAACGATGAAAACAAAAAGTCGCGATCTTCGCTGCTCATACATTCTCGTCATCTGTGACGTCGTTCTTTTTCAAAAAAGCGGCTTCAACAATGGCAAAATCTTCATCTGAAGCATGTGCGAGCGATGCATTTTTCCAGCGCCGAAAGACAAGACCCAAAATACAGAGTCCGCCCACCAATGCCACGACGGGCAGAATCCATATCAACGACTCCACACCATCAGTTCGCGGCAACAAGACGCTGCCGGGGAAGCTGTTTTCTATCACTGCAACAATTTGGTCGTCGCTATTTTGCCCCGAAGCAACTTCTCTGGCAATTTCATTGCGAATCGCTTCTGCGGCAGGTGCTCGACTCACGTAGATGCTTTCACCATTGCAGGTAGGGCAAGCTAGCTGCTTCGAGATGGAGTCGATACGCCCCTGCTGCGTCAGTGGCCCTCTATCGCGCAGAGTGCCAAAAGCCAGCAACCCAGCAGTAAGCAGAAGCATCAGAATCCAGATGGGTAATGAATTCAGTTTTTTCATGGAGCAGCCAATTCTCTTTGCAACTCGGTCATCTTCGCCGACAAGAAATCATTCGTTACTTCACCGGCGATACGCAACCGCACAAAACCCGAAGGGTCAATAACCCATGTCTCGGGAACTTTGGCCACACCAAAGGCCACCGCGATTGCACCGTCGGGGTCGGTTACCTTTGGCCAGTCTCCACCATTCTTTTCAAAGAACGCTGCCACTGCCGTATCGCTGTCGTCGTTCACCACGGTGACTAACTCAACTCCATTGTTTAGTGCACTCTGATTCTTCTCAAAAGCAACAAGTTGAGGATGCTCGATACGGCACGGAACACACGTGCTATTGAAAAAATTCAACACCACCCAGGATCCTTTACGACGAGCAAGATCGAAGTTTCCTCCGCCAACCAAAGGAGAAGAAACCGCAGGCGCAGGATTTCCCAGTAGCGGCGTTGAGATGCCCCGCTCTCCTCGAGGTTCTGCAGTGACCAGCAATATAAATAACGCAAGAACGGCAACACTCGTTGCAATAGCAACATTGCGCGCAATACGTGAGTTACGCATCGAGGGTCTTGCCTGTATCAATGCGTGCAGAAACCGCATCGGTGGGTCGACGACGGCGACCAGGGAACAAGGCAAGCAAAGTACCCAATGCCATCATTCCTCCACCAATCCACATCCACATCACCAAAGGCTTAATAAACACTTTGATCCGTGCTTCACCCGAATCACTTTTCACAGGTGGTTCAAGCGTGAGATACAGGTCGTAGCGCCATGACGATTTCACAGAAGGTGTACCAATGTTGTTACCCATTTGCACAAACTTTGTAATTGCTGGGGCGTAGTTTTTCTCTCCATCAATTTGGACAATTGCCTTCACTGCAGTCAGGCGGTCGGTCTTTTCATTTTCAAAGCCCTTTAACTCAAAAACGTGTCCGCCAAACTCTGCGGGCGTATTCAACTTCAATGAAAGTTCTTGCGATCGCGTGTACGAATTGGATGCTGCGAGAGCAACAGCAATCAAAATGACGCCAAGATGCACGACCATCCCACCATTTGCACGACCAACGAGACCACGCAAACCTTGGCGTCGCGTTGCCAAAACAAGCTGTCTCAACGCTGCCCCACTAGCAAACCCACCCAATGTGAAAGCTAAGAGTGGAGCGAATCCATCGGCGCCAACCAATAGCGACACCACCAGCGTGCCGATGCCGCACCATGCTGGCCAAAAAAGACGTTGCCGCAAGACCTCTTCAGACGCTTTACGCCATGGCAAAACAGGCGCAATTGACATCATGGCGAGCATGGCAATACCAATCGGCTTAGAGAGTTGGTCGAAGAAGGGTTCACCTACAACAATTTGGCGATTTTGTAACGCCTCAATAACCAACGGGAAAACAGTTCCCAACAGCACCACAAAAGCAAACAGTGCAAATAAAACATTGTTGGCAAGAAATGCACCTTCACGCGAGACGGGGGAATCGATGCTTCCCGGAGAACGCAAAGAGTCACCGCGCCAGGCAATGAGCCACAGCGAAACCGCAACAATGACTCCAAAAAAGACAATGAGATACTTGCCAATATCGCTTTCGCTGAATGCATGGACGCTATTGAGTACTCCAGAGCGCGTGAGGAATGTACCGAGAATGGTGAGACTAAATGTTGCAAGAAGCAACGACAAGTTCCACACGCGCAACATGCCGCGGCGTTCTTGCACCAACACTGAGTGGATATACGCCGTTCCTGTGAGCCATGGCAAGAAGCTTGCATTCTCTACGGGGTCCCATGCCCATACCCCGCTCCAACCGAGCACTTCATAACTCCACCAACCACCCAAAATAATGCCGAAAGTCAGAAGCCCCCATGCACAC
>JANRCO010000032.1:0-3716 GCA_030726975.1 Ilumatobacteraceae bacterium
CACCAACTACACGAACACCCAAGACACGATTAGTACGCACAGGTACTTAGCCACGCTTGAGGTCGGTAACCACGCCATCGG
This sequence comes from Ilumatobacteraceae bacterium, assembly GCA_030726975.1. Classification (GTDB taxonomy): domain Bacteria; phylum Actinomycetota; class Acidimicrobiia; order Acidimicrobiales; family Ilumatobacteraceae; genus F1-20-MAGs119. The sequence goes on from JANRCO010000032.1 coordinate 82, forward strand.
CGACACGCACGATGTCTGCGGGCGCAGCACCGAAGTTGTCATTCCACGTTCCTGCTGCGGCCCACACCTCGTCATACTGCAACAAGTCCGGATCTACGAACACACGCAGTTGAGTGCTGTGACCAAAGGGGGGCACGCCGCCGATGGCAAAACCAGTTGCTTGGCGAACAATGTCGGCATCAACGCGGGCGCACATATTTCCGCCAGCTGCCAAAGCGAGTTTCTTTTCATCGAGTTGATTAGAGCCGCTCACCAGCGCCAACACCACTTCACCATCAACTGCGAAGATGAGGCTCTTCACAATTTGGCCGAGGGTCACACCAATTGCATTTGCTGCATCGAGTGCAGTCTTTGTACCTTCTGGAAACTTGCGTGTTTCAATAGTAAGACCAGCTGCTGCAGCTGCCGCTGTTACTGTTACAACATTCGGGTGCAGTTGTTCACTCATACGTCTCTAACTTATCTATTGCATCAGCTAATCGAAAATCGCGATCTGTCACTTCTTTTTTATCGTGCGAAATCAGAGTGATGTCGACCTTGTTATATGAGTTTGACCAATCGGGATGATGGTCGTGAAGTTCTGCCAACTTGGCAACTTCATTCATGAATTCCCACGCTTGCACAAAGTTTGCAAACTGAAACTGACGATGCAGACCTAGGTCGTCTCTCAGCCAACCCTGGGGCACATCATCTTCAGCCATTACTTCGTACGAAGTTTCGCAGCCTGAGCAACATCGAAATAGTCGGAGTCGAGAGTGAATTTTCCATCGCGCACTTTGTGCAGTGTCCAGCCGGGGAAGGAGCCGCTGGGCAAGTGACATGTCCATTGCGACCAACCGACAGTTTCATCGCCGGCACAATCGTCGAGTGAGAACGACACTCCACGTGCAGTCATCTCTACATCCATACGATTCATGAAAGCAGTAATTGCTTCTTTGCCAACAAAGTCACCCGATGTCTGATCGGTAAAAACAGCATCGTCGGTGAAGAGTTCTGCAAGCTGTGCGTATTGACGAGTGTCTTGCATTTTCCAAAACTTCGAGATGAGCGCATGTGCACTTCCCTGTTCGCTCGTACCTTTCGACAACGATGCTGGTGTCGTCATGTCGGGAACGCGGTCGCGCGTCAGTTGTGCATAAGCATTCGAGTCGAGGTAATCAGCGACGAAGCAGACCTTCAACCCATCACCATCGTCACGTAAGCGATAAATGCTTTGGCCGTTAATACCCACTTCGCCATTTGGGCCCTTTGCGTACATGGTCCACTTTGCCCATGCGGTGGTGGTGCCTGCACATACTTCCCACTCATCAAAACGTGCACCTGCTGCGGGAACCATTTCTTCCATGTGCCCCATGAAGGTACGGATGGCGTCGGTTCCTACCTGGGCGCCCATGAAAGGGTCGTAATAAATGGCGTCGGGAGTAAAGAGATCAACGAGGCGCGTGTAGCGCTGGTCGTCTTCCACTGCCCCAAATTTCTTAATGATTTCCTCTGCTGTTGGCATCGCCATCTCCCTTCGCTACTGAATAAGGTAGAGGAAATTACCTGGGGGTGGAGAAGTGAACGACAAGACCGTAGAAGTCAACTTTTTCGATGTAGAGACCAACAATTGCCCGTACCACGCATATAAAGACCTGCGTGACGATGCGCCGGTATGGAAAGACCCGCGAACGGGCATGTACGTTATTTCGCGCTACGACGATGTTCGTGCGGTGGTGACCGACGTAGAGCGCTTTAGCAATGCCAAAAAGCCGGTGCGTATCAACACCCCCGAGATGATTGAGCGCCAGCAAAAAATTGGCAACCTCTACAAGGAAAAGGGCTGGGTGCCCGCACCTACGTTGGCCGGCCGCGACGACCCCAACCACAAAGAAATGCGTTCATTGTTCGACCACGCGTTTCGCCCGAGCCGCATTAAGTTGCTCGACCCTATGGTGGAACGCGTTTCACAACAGCTCATCGATGCCTTCATCGACAAAGGAACCTGCGATTGGGTACAGGCATTTGCCGTACCGCTCCCCCTCATTGTCATTGGCTTCCAGATGGGTGCCCCTGAAGAAGACATTTGGAAAATCAAAGCATGGACCGATGCATGGGTGCAGCGCCTCGGCATGATGCAAACAGAAGAAGAAGCACTGTGGTCAACAGAAATGGAAATTGAAGCTCAGCACTATTTCCAACCCATCTTCGACAAATTGCGTAAAGAGCCGAATGACACTTTGCTTTCCGACATTGTGAACACAGTGATTCCTGAATGGGGTCGCACATTGTCTGATGAAGAACTCCACGCAGAAATGATGGCCGACACTTTTGTTGGTGGTTCAGAAACAAGCACCAACGCACTTTCCGGCGGCATCATGCTTCTTGCAAAGAACCCGAAGGCGTGGAGCCAGTTACGTAGCGACCCCGACAAGTACGTTCCTGCACTTGTTGAAGAAGCCATTCGTTTGGAAGGCCCTGTGCAAGGGCTCTTCCGTGTCACAACAGTTGATGTGGAAATGCATGGTGTCACCATTCCTGCTGGTTCAACAGTGAACATTCGTTTCGCTGCAGCCAACCGCGACGACCGCCATTTCGAAAACCCCGATGAGCTCGACCTCGACCGCGCCAATACACGCTCACACGTTGGCTTTGGTGCGGGCGTTCACTTCTGCTTGGGTGCACCACTTGCGCGACGCGAATTGGCCATTGGCTTTCGTGCATTCGTCGACAACATCGCCGACTTCGCGCTTGTTGACCCCGACATGCACCTCGACTACCAGCGCAACTTTGCCTTGCGTGCACTTACTTCTCTTCCTATTACCTTTGAAGCGAAGCGTAAGTGAGCCGCCTGCTTTCACTGGCTGCCGGTGTTCACCCAACGCTTCCACCTGCCGACATGGTTACTGCCGCGGCGGGCGCCGGTTGGCCAGCGTGTGGCATTTGGTTTGATGGCGCCACGTGGACCTCTGCAACCACGAAAGAAGTGAAAAAGCGTCTTGACGACACTGGTGTTGTTGCACTCGACATGGAGCCAATTATTCCTGCCGATGGTGCCGATGACTATGCAGAGCAACTCATTGAAGCGGCTGCCGAAGTGGGTGCCCGGTTCATTTTGTTCACCAGTCGCAAAAAAGACTTACAAGCAAACATCGATCGCTACGCACAAGCTTGTGATTTCGCTGCACCACATGGCATCACCATTGTGTGCGAGTTCCTTCCCATCTTCCCCCTCAACACACTGCCCATGGCTGCCGACATTGTGTGCCAAGCAAATAGGCCAAACAGTGGAGTGCTCATTGACAACTTACATTTGTCGCGCTCAGGTTCAACACCCACTGACGTTGCCACTTACGACAAGTCGTTGTTTCCGTACATTCAAATTGCCGATGCTCCCGCACAACTGCCAACAAAGTTTGAAGAACTTCTCGACGAAGCAATTAATGGCCGTAGCTGCCCAGGCGAAGGCGCGCTGCCCATTGCAGAACTATTACAAATAGTCCCCGATGTGCCCATTTCTTTTGAAGTGCGCTCACGTGCTTTGCGTGATGGCTTTACCGATGCCACCGAGCGCGCAAAACACCTCTGGAAATTTGCTTCAGTTCTCGCCTAACCGGCACTAATAGCCCAAATACTGCTTGCGCATCTTCGTTTGC
>JANRCO010000032.1:3816-31944 GCA_030726975.1 Ilumatobacteraceae bacterium
GTTCTCGCCTAACCGGCACTAATAGCCCAAATACTGCTTGCGCATCTTCGTTTGCTTGATAAAGATATTGCAATGAAAATCATTCACGGTGATATCACTTTGGAAAGTGGCAAAACGATGTCGGCACAGGAAGTTGACCAACTGGCCGATGACCTTGCGACAAACGACTACGAATGGACAAGCCTGGACTCTTTTCCTGCAGAAGCACAATGCTCACGCACTCGTCTTCAGTCCTTCATTTCCTTTTTGACCTTTCAATCAATAAGAAAACAAAAAAAGATTTAGCCCACGCGCGCGAGCACTTGGTCTTTCGTTGCAGCCCATTCATCGAGTAGTGGCAAAACAACATCGCGTTTTGCTGGTGGCAATGTGAGCACAGCGCGTGTAATGCCTTCTTCGAACAAATTCGATAAGCCATCTGCTGTGGTGTTTGCACCGAACACACTGATTTTCATTGTGTTGTAGTCGCGACCCGCACGTTCACATGCTTCGCGCAACAACACCAATCGACTCGCTAACGATGGGCGCGCGGAAATAGGCAGCCACCCATCGGCCCACTGTGCCACTTCCCCGAGAAGACGAGGACCCGTACCTCCACCTAAGTGAATGGGTGGGCCAGAAGGCTGTGCAGGCTTTGGCCATTGCCAAGTAGGTGCAATATTCACAAATTTGCCTGAATAACTGCCCACCTCATTGGCCCAGAGTTCGCGCATGGCTTCCACCGTTTCACGAGTGCGTTGCCAACGGTCGGGGAATGCTGTGCCGTGGCTAGCAAGTTCTTCACGGTTCCAGCCCACACCAACACCAATTTCCAAGCGACCCTTGCTGAGAAAATCTAAAGACGAAATTTGCTTCGATGTCCAAATGGCATCGCGCTGAGCGGGTAACAACACACTTGCGCCGAGGCGAAGTTTTGTGGTTACTGCAGCAGCCATTGCAAGCACAACAAATGCATCGTGCAGATGTGAATACTCTTCTGGCAATGGTTCACCAGTCAGGCTTCCTGGCCATGGTGTTTCACGGCTGACGGGAATGTTGCTGTGTTCTGGCACCCAAAGGCTTTCAAAGCCACGTGCTTCAATTTCACGTGCTAGTTCGCTTGGTTCCATTGCGAAGTCGGCAACCATCATGGTGATGCCGATCTTTGTCTTAGTCATTAACGAATGGCCTGACTTGTTTGTGGGAGGTGCGCAAGTTCAATTTTTAATTCGCGCTTGAGAATTTTTCCCGACATGTTGCGTGGTAACGGAGTTGGACTCACATGGAGATAGCGCGGCAATTTGAAGTCGGCAAGTTGTTCTTTGCAACGTGCAAGAACATCTTCGGCTTTCACTTCTGCGCCACCAGTGAACACCACTACTGCAGGTGCTTCGCCCCACTTTTCGTGTGGCACACCAATAACTGCAACTTCAATAATTCCAGGCATACCTGCAAGCACACGTTCAATTTCTGCTGGGTACACATTGAGCCCACCAGAGATGAGCATGTCTTTCTTGCGGTCGACCACGTAGAGGTAACCTTCTTCGTCAACACGACCAAGGTCGCCGGTGTGCAGCCACCCGCCACGCAGTGCAGCAATAGATGCCTCGGGGTTGTTCCAATAACCCGCCATTACATGAGGGCCCGACAAAAGGATTTCGCCCACTTCTCCAACAGGAACTTCGTTGTCGTCATCGTCGGCAATCTTTAGTCCGCCGTGGATAATGGGAATACCTGCAGAACCCACTTTGCGCAATGCATCGGCGTTTGGCAATACCGTGCCGGCAGCAGATGACTCCGTGAGGCTGAACATTTGCAGCATTGGAATGCCACGTGCTTGTACTGCTTTCAACAATGTTGGTGGCACTGGTGCACCACCTGAACATGCAAGGCGCCACGAGGAAAGATCTGCGGTGGCAAAGCGCGGGTGGTCAACTACTTGTTGGTGAATTACTGGCACTGCCATGAGTGCAGTTGCGCCTTCTTGTTCAAAGAGGTCAAAAATGCGATCGGTGTCAACCATTGGCTCGAGCAACAAAGTTCCGCCCGACCAATAGGTAAACATGCACAGTGCTAATCCACCAGTGAATGCGAGTGGGAACGGCAAGATGAGTTTGTCTTTCGGCGTAAGTTCAAGTGCTTGTGCCCAACTCTGCGATGCCGCGTTGAACGAACCGTGCGTGAGCACTGCACCTTTGGGGTCACCTGTAGTGCCGCTGGTATAGCAAATAAAAGATGGTTCAGAATCAAGCGTGTCGGCAATGCCCGCACTTGCGCTGCTCACAAACAACTGCCCTAGTTCTTCCACGCGAATCACAGGGCATGAGCCAAAGACTTCCGTTGTGGCAGGCGCTAATGCTTCATTAGTGAAAAGCAACTTGCAGCCGGCGTCGGAAACGACGTAAGCAACTTCTGGTGCCGTGAAGCGCGTATTAATAGGAACAATGACAGCGCCAATTTTCCAGGCGGCAACACTCAGCTCAATCCATTCCAAGCAGTTTGTGAGCAACAGCCCCATGCGGTCGCCACGGCCAATGCCGCGTTCAACAAGGCCGGCCGCTAACTCATTTGTGTGTGTATCAAGTTCGCGCCATGAAGTAGAAATGCCGCCAAACTTGACTGCAATGTCATTTGGTCGCCAACGCGCCCAGTACTCACCAATTTTTGCCAAGTTCATATGTGATACCCCCACAAAAAGGTAGCCGTATGGTTCCTCCCCTATCGTATTGGCATGTCTTTGCCCGTTTTTCTTACCGTTTCAGGCTCATTACGCGCCGGAAGCTTCAACACAGCCATCCTCGAGCACTTTGCCCAGTTCGCCAGCGGCAAGGGCGACGTGGTGCGCACCGATGCTGTTGGCCAGTTGCCTCTCTACAACCAAGACCTCGACACCGATACGCCACCCGCAGCAGTAGCTGCAGCTCGCGCAGAAATTGCGGCGAGCGACTGTGTTGTTGTGGCGACACCTGAATACAACTACGGCATTCCAGGCCCTTTGAAGAACTGGTTCGACTGGATGAGCCGCCCTTACGGCGCGCATGTGTTCTTAGGAAAGAAAGTTTTCATTATTGGTTCAGCACCTTCACCACGCGGCGGAAAAAATGCTGTGGAGTACCTCCGCCTTGGCTTCACTGCTATTCAAGCAGTGGTTGTTGGCGACGAGGTTCTGCTGCTAAATATTCACGAAACGTTGAATGCGGCGAAGTCGGGCGAAGACACAACGCTCACGACGCTCTTCGCTCACATTCTGGAGAGTTGCCAGTAACTTGCGCTAAGCGAGCACTAGTACTTTGGTTCCCATTTCTACCCAATTAAAGAGGAACTCGGCATCACGCGCAGCCATGCGAATGCAACCGCCGCTTTGGAACGTGCCGAGTTGTTCTTCTGTTTGCATGAGACCTTTTACATTGCAATGACCGCCGGTCCAAGCACAGGTAGGAATTTCATGGAACGCAATGGTGTTTTTTCCATTGGGGCTAATGGCAAAACGAGTTGACCACTTCATTTTGATTTCAGGGAAAAAGATGCTCTGCGAAAATTCGCTCTTGCTAAATACTTTGTAAGTTTTTGGCTTTGGCACAAGCTTCTTGCCCGATACAGGAACCGATAAAGCAACAGTTCCATCTTCTTCAATAATCCAGACCCAATTGTCCATGTTCGCGTAAACAATGCGCCTACCCTTGCCCGACTTTTCTGGCACTGGACGCGGGTTCTCGCGGGAATAGACCACCACTGTGGTGGTTGTTGGCCCAGGGGCAGTTGTCGTGGTGGTTTCGGGAATAGTGGTGACAGGAATCGTTGTGGTTGTTGGAGCAACGGTTGTCGATGTGGTTGATGTAGTAGATGCACCATTTGATGTTTCACCAAAAGCAGCAAAGGCGATGACCCCGATAAAAATAAAGACAATAGCAACTGCTGCCAGTAATTTCACGAGTGTCTTTATCTTCACAATTTCACAGTAGCAATGCTCGAGTACTGAAACTTGGAACTACTTCGGTAGGTAGACACTTTTCTTTGTTGGTGCTTCACCATTGGCTACTGCCACAAGGCCATCTTCGCTCAACTTCATGAGATGTGCATAAACACTTCGGCCCGCAGCCTTATGCAGTTGCTTGTGTACATCGGCATAAAGCACTTCCACCATTTTCTTAATGGTGCTTACACCCGCGCGCACTTGTGCGAGTACTTGTGCTTCACGTTCTTCGCGATGCTCCAAATACGCCTGCAAAAAAGGCTGTGGGTTGGTAATAGGGTTTCCATGTGTAGGCCACAACACTTTGTCGTTACGTAATTGTAATTTGCGTACTGAGGCAAAATAGTCACGCATATTTCCATCGGGTGGGGTCACCACAGTTGTGCTCCACCCCATAATGTGATCGCCTGTAAAGAGCGCTTCTTCAGCATCGAAAGCAACGCACAAATGATTTGAAGTATGGCCCGGAGTGTGTACACCCGTTAACGACCAATTACCCACCGTGAGAAACTTCTCGCCATCTTTCACCGCCACATCGGGAACAAATGCGGTATCGACATGTTCGCGTACATCTGTTTGTGAACCCGATGCATCGACAACATCTTTTTCATCTTCATCGTCGTCATCATCGGCAACCACTTCATAGTGAGGGTGTGGGCCAAATGCGTATGTTGGTGCACCGTAAGTTTCTTTCATCCACTGCGCAAGAGGCGAATGATCGCCGTGACAATGTGTGGCCACAATGCCCACCACACGTTCACCACGTAATGCATTTTCTAATGCAGTTCGATGTGACTCAAGAATGGGGCCCGGATCAATAACTACAACATCGCCTTGACCAACGATGTAGGTTCCCGTGCCGCGATAAGTGAATTTTGACGGGTTATTGGCTATGACCCGCCGAATGAGTGGCGATACTTGCTCGCTCGACCCGTACTCAACATTTTCTAGAGCAGGCACAAAGGGGATGGGCATTGCTAACTGCGATTCTTCTTTGCGCGCCTCGTACGTGCTTTCACTGGCACAACATAAGTAAGTGGGCTTTCAATGACTGCGTGGCGTGTTCCCCACTCACTAGCAATTGCCTGAATCATTGCGGCTGCGGGCAATGCAAGCACAGCTCCTACCGGCCCCAGCACCGCCGCACCAGCAATTGCAGAACCAAATGCAAGTGCTGGATGTAGTTCCATCGTGCGAGCAGTAATGCGTGGTGAGAAGAGGTAATTCTCTACTTGCTGATAAACCAAGATGAATCCGATAACAAACAATGCCGAAGCCGGATTGTTTATAAAACTCAGCACCACAGGGAGGACACCTGCAACATACGTTCCCACTACTGGAAGGAACTGTGACACCACACCCACCCACAGAGCCATTGCAATAGGTGCTGGCGTACCAATTGCTTGGAATGCAATCCAGTGGAAAAAGCTTGAGAGCAACGCAAGCAACGCCCGCGAATACAAGTACCCGCCAGTTTTATTGACGGCGATTTCCCAACCATCTAACACGCTTCGTTGCCGTTCGGGTGATAGTCGCGAACACAAGGTACGACGCAGTTTTGGGCCATCAGCAACGATGTAATAAGTAAAGAGCAAAACAGAAAATACTTGCAAGAGCGCGCCGAGTGCTTGGACCGACAAGGTAATTACTCTGTCTTGTTGTGAATCAATAAATTTTTGTACCGCCCCATTGGGGTCGGAAATTTTGTCGTTTACTTCCTGCGGATCAATTTTTGCATTGAACGTGTCGTTAATAAAAGACACCGACTCATTCACGTATTTTTCACTGTTCTGCAAAAGGTCGGCCACCTGGCTAGCAACAAGCGTTCCAAACAATGCGAGAAATGCTGAGCTCAGCACCACAACACTCAGCACGATGCCAATAGTGGCCCGACCACGTTTCCATCCGCGTGCTTCTAATTTGTTCACACCTGGTTCAATGGCAAACGCCAAGAAAAGAGAGATGAGCAACAAGATCAAGAGGTTTGTGAGTCGGTGGATGGAATGGCGTGTTGCCACCATCACGAGGAAGCCCACCCAGAAAATGGCGGCGGCTCGAATGAGCCATCGCGTAGAGCCCATGTGATTTTTTTCGGACTGCGGTATGTTTTCTTCACCTGGAGACGACATAAGTGAAGCGTACGCTGTCAAGATAAGCCCATGGCATCCATTGAGCTCACCGAATGCATTGAATCGGTACGCCAACTCATTGCGAACAATATTCGCGAGCGCGTGGTGGGCCCCGACAGTGCTACCAAGGCTCAAGACCTCATGTCTGCCCCCGGCCCGCGCTGGTTTACCCCCGATCGCCCCATCTATCGCGTTCATGGCGATGCCTCAATGTTCATTGGTGGCTTGCGGGCAGTGCTCTTTCAGTCGCTGCACCCCCTAGCCATGGCAGGGGTGGCTATCCATTCCGATTACAAAGCCGACCCGTGGGGCCGTCTGCAGCGCACCGCCGACTTTTTAGCTGCCACCAGTTTTGGCACGGCCGAAGTAGCCCAGGCTGCTGTCAATCGCGTGCTTGCAGTGCACGAACGTGTCACTGGAGTGGCCTCCGACGGCCGACCATATTCCGCAAATGACCCACACCTCTTGTTATGGGTCCATGTTGCCGAAGTCGACAGTTTTCTCTCCTCTTACCAACGCTACGGGGTAACCACTCTCGACCAAAAAGATCGTGATGGGTATGTGGCCGACATGTCGGTCATTGCTAGCGCACTTGGCGTACCCAACCCGCCAACAACTGAAGCCGAACTACGCAAACAACTTGCCGAATTTCGCAGTGAATTGAAATCAACAAAAGAGGCTCGCGATGCAGCGCGATACCTCATTATTCAACCACCCCTCGAGTTCCCCGCACGCGCTGCATACTCACTCATCGCTGCTGCAGCAGTATCGCTTCTTCCTGCATGGTCGCGCTTTCCACTGCGACTGCCGTATCTTCCACTCACTGAATACGTTGTAGCTCAACCCTTGGGCGATGTAATTACACGCACATTTCGCTGGGCAATTGATGGCGACTTAACTGCACCCACTACTGCAGAGACATAAATTGCCACCAGATATTCAATAAAAGATATTTTCGTTACGGAATATACGATTTATCCACATAACCAAATGCAATAATTCGAAGTAAACTGTCACTTCTCCCCTTAAGGTCAGGTTGTCTAAACTTGAGATTTTGCAAAGGTGTAAATGAAGATGATGAAAGTTGGTCTCATTGGCTTTGGTAGAACTGGTAAAGCTGTTGCCTCGGTGATTCTCGACAACCCCGACATCTGTCTTGAATGGGTAATGCGAAAATCTCACATACTCGAACATCGTTCAGTCCCAGAATTTCTCGGAATAGAATCGAGAGAACCCGGATTCATTCATAGCATCGATGAATTCACTGCGGAAGGTCTCTTAGACCACTTACCCGTCGATGTAATTATTGATTTCTCATCGGCAACTGGCATCCACTACTACGGAAAAGCTGCTGCAGATCAGGGAGTTACAATAGTTTCTGCAATTTCACACTATGAACAAAGTGAAATAGAAGTTCTTCATACGCTTGCCGAAAAAACACGCGTACTTTGGTCACCAAATATTACGGTTGGTATCAATTTTATGATTACCGCGGCAAAAGTACTGCGTCGTATCACTCCAGATACCGATATCGAAATCATTGAAGAGCACTTCAAAGGGAAAACTGGGGCATCTGGAACGGCTCTTCGTATTGCTAGTGAGTTGAATGTCGAAGCGTGCGAAGTACGGTCAATTCGTGCTGGAGGCATTATTGGCACGCACGAAATTTTGTTTGGTTTCCCATTTCAAACAGTTCGTCTTAGGCATGAAAGTATCTCCCGAGAAGCGTTTGGAAAGGGAGCAATGTTCGCAGCCGAACACTTGATTGATAAGCCAAACGGCCTATACCGAATGGAAGATCTGATGCTTCCCTACTTCGGATCATCGGAATAAATATGACGACGCAACTCACTCATCGTGGTCTCGGCCATTGTTGGCACGCTGCATAACTGATGGCGACTTAACTGCGCCCACTACTGCATCGTAAAGAGCCTGGGCATAGGGGTCGTGCGCGGCCGTATCTTCTGGGTGCCATTGCACTGCAAGTAACCAACTGGTGTTGTGTTCTACTGCTTCAATAAAACCATCACTCGACCACGCAACTGCAGTGAGACCTGCGCCAAGTTCATCAATTACTTGATGATGAAATGACGCCACGTCAATGTTGGTTTCGCCAACAACACGATGCACTTGTGAACCTTCAGCAATACGCACGGAATGAATGGCGAACTCATCACCATCGGGAAAGTTCACTGGTTTGTGTGTAACCGTGGTGTCGTCGTCAATGTGTTGATGCAATGTTCCACCTAGTGCCACATTGACCAATTGAATTCCTCTGCAGACCGCAAGAACTGGTTTATTCAACAACATCGCTGCACGCAATAAAGAGATTTCAAACTCATCTTGCAGCGCATTCACACCATAAGTACGCGAGTGGGGCTCGTGCCCATATAACGCTGGGTCAACGTCGGGCCCACCGATGAGCAACAGTGCATCACAAGTATTCATTACTTCTTGCGCGGCATCTGCAATTAATTGGCGTGGGGTAATAACACATGGTTCACCACCCGCACGAAGAAGTGCATCTAAATAACGTTGCCCAGCAAAGGTCACTGCATCGCGAGAAACTTTCCCCGCACTTGCCGTGCGACCCGCAACTGCAACGAGCGGTGTCACGAGTTAGTCGGCGACGGTAATGGTGACCGAGTTGATGACCACATCGGTTTTCGGACGATCGCCAGAAACGGTTGCAACTTTTTGCATTGCGTCAACAACCTCGAGACCTTTCACAACTTGGCCGAACAATGCATATGCAGGCGGCAAGCGACAGCCGTCGGGTCCAGAAATAATGAAGAACTGTGAACCATTGGTGTTTGGCCCAGCGTTCGCCATTGCGAATGAGCCCACTTGGTACTGGCCAGCTGAAGGAAGTTCGTCTTCAAAGCGATAACCAGGGCCACCGGTGCCGGTGCCTGTTGGGTCGCCACCTTGGCAAACAAAACCGTTGATGATGCGGTGGAAAATGATGCCGTCGAAATAATGATTCAAGGCAAGGAACACAAAACTGTTCACTGTTTTTGGGGCCTTGATGGGGTCGAGTGCAATGACCATGGTGCCCATGGATGTTTCCATCGTTGCGGTGTAGCGCTTGGCTGGGTCGATACCCATTTCAGGGTATGCGGCAAATTTTTGCTGCTGTGGGGCGGATCCGTCGAAAGGTGGGAAAGCTGGTGCACTTGACATAGAAAGCAACACTATCTGCCACGGCAAGAGAAGTACTAACCTCTGCTCTATGGAAAATGAGTTTGCTTCGTCAGCCCCAGAAATCAACTCCGACGCTGTCGACCTCGACACCATTGAGAAAGATCTTGCCGACGTAGAAACGGCTCTCGCCCGTCTTGAAGCCGGTACGTACTGGACCTGTGAAACGACGGGTCAAGAACTTCCGAGCGAACTTCTTGCAGCGCAACCCACTGTGCGCAGTATTTCCTCGCTTTAGTTATCGCGCAGCTTCGACAACAAGCGCAGAATTTCGAGATACAACCACACGAGTGTGATGACCACACCGAGCGCAGCAAACCACTCCATTTGTTTGGGTAGTCCTTCTTTTTCACCGCGTTCAATGAAGTCGAAATCGAGAGCCAGGCTTGCAGCAGCAAGACCCGCAACGAAAATACTGAACCCAACACCCAGCAAACTGGCGTCGTTGAAAAACGTGATGTTTGCGCCAAGCAAGTTGAAGAGGAACGACACACCGTAAAAAATGAGCAAGCCCACCATGGCACTCATCACAACACGGCGGAATTTGTCGTTCACACGAATAATACCTGTGCGATACATCACCAGCATCGCTATAAAAACTCCGAGTGTTGCGCCAACAGCTTGCAACACAATGCCGCTGTATTGAATGCTGTACGCGCGCGAAATGGCACCCACCACCACACCTTGTGCGATGGCATATATCGGGCCTAAAACACGGGCGTACTGCGGGCGAAAACTTGCACCTAAAGCGCACACCAGACCCACCAACATGCCCGCAAGAATCCAGCCCGGGAACTGCACTTGGCCGGCAACGGGCTCGCTCACAAGGCTCCAGCCGAAGGTGGCTGCACCCAACAAGATTGCCAAAAGAGTCAAAGTGGCAGTTGCCGCACCACTTGCTGTCATAGTGTCGCCCGCTCCTCGGGTTCCTGCCCACGGGCTCACTGGGCCATCGGAAAGGGGTGGAATTGCCGTGGTTTGTGCACTTTTCGCTGTGCCAGCATCGGCTTCTGAGGCTGCCCAGCCGCGCTGTGCCGCCTGCTTCATTGACTTCTCGTTCAAGAGTGGATTTGCCATATCTCTTACGTTACAGAAATCGGGGCAATGTTGGTTGTCACGCCACATGGCGTCGGTATCGTAAGGCGGGTTCCCCGCTGGGGAACATTGGGCTGAGAGGGAGCATTCATGGCTAAGGACCGTGTCGACCGCGATGAGGAAGACCTTGTTCGGCTGTATCTCACCGACATTGGCCAATACGCCCTGCTTACCAAAGACGACGAAGTTCGTTTAGCCAAAGCCATTGAAGCTGGCAAAGAAGCACAAGTAGAACTTGCCGAACAAGAAAAAACTCTCTCGCCTACCAAGAAGCGTGAACTGAAGAGAGCCGCAAAAGAAGGCGAAACCGCCGAACGTGCATTCGTGCAATCCAACCTGCGCCTCGTGGTCTCTATTGCCAAGAAGTACCAAGCATCTGGCTTGCCGCTCCTCGACCTCATTCAAGAAGGCAACCTTGGCCTCATGCATGCCGTTGAAAAATTCGACTGGCGCAAAGGTTTCAAATTCTCAACGTATGCAACCTGGTGGATCCGTCAGGCCATCACTCGCGGTATTGCCAACACTGGGCGCACCATTCGCCTTCCGGTTCACGCTGGCGACACGCTTGCACGTTTGCAAAAGGCTCGCTCACGACTCGAATTGAAATACGGTCGCCCTGCAACCTTGGCTGAACTTTCTAAAGAAGTAGAAATGCCCGAAGACAAAGTCACCGAGGCATTGCGCTTTGCTGCAGAACCTCTTTCATTGTCTGAGCCATTGCGTGAAGATGGCGATGCAGAACTTGGCGATGTGGTGGAAGACCGCTCGGCCGAGTCACCATTTGAAGTTGCAGCTACTGCACTCTTGCCTGAAGAAATTCAGCGACTCCTTGCACCACTCGACGAGCGCGAACGCGAAATCTTGAAATTGCGTTTCGGTCTCGATCGTGGCGAACCACGCACGTTGGAAGAAGTGGGCGACCACTTCAACCTCACTCGCGAGCGCATTCGTCAAATTGAAGCTCGTGCCATGAGTAAGTTGCGTCACCCGTCGAGCGACACCGGTGCCCGCGACCTTCTTGCTGTTTAGTTTTCTTCGCTGCGAGCAAGTGCTGGTTGCGGCACACGCAACAACGCATTGAGGCCATGCCAAATTGCCACTGCACCAATGCCTAACGCAATGGGAAGAATGAAGCGCACATACCATGCGTCTCCTATACCAGGAACAAATCGATGTGTCACTTGATTGCGATGCAGCCCAACGGCAACAACGAGCGCAATACCTGCTGCAGTGGAAACAGCCGCCACAAACTCTTCACCACGCAAAGCCGTAGCAACGAGTGCGAAAAGTAGAGCAACAACGCTCAATGCAATGAGCGATGGCGTATCGCGTGCTGGGCTTGGCAAAGAGAAGTACTGGGTCATTCCTAAAACCATCACAGCTGCACTCACACTCATGAGAGCAATGAGACGCAGGCGCTTTTTCGTGAGCAACACACTGGCCACTGCGGGAACTACCAGTAACCACCACCACGAACCCGGTGCATCTTCAACATATAAGTTTCCCAGCACCGCAGTAGTTGCGCCATCAACCATCATGTCGATTTGCCAGTTTTGCACTAGGCCTTCATCGTTGATGACCGCAGGTTTCAACGGGCTCATCCAATGCACACGATGGTCGTGCCATATTGCTTCACCGTTGGTTGCTATTTGTCGCCAGGTTGGCGCATCGGTGCTTTCATAATCTGTAGGAACCGTACTGCCTGTTCCATAACGCGTTTTGTTGATGACCACGGTGGGCGACCATGAGTTTTCAAACACTCGGCCCTTTTCATCGATACGCAAATATGGTTCTTCGTCATAACCAACGACCTCAGCACTGTGCCCCGGCTGTACTTTCATTTTTACAAAAGCATCAACGCCAACAATGGAGACTTGAATTGCAGAAGTAGCTGGCGATATTTCAGTAACAACACTGCGGGTGTTCCCCGGTTGTGCAGGGTCGGCGTGTGCGCTGATAGCCGGGCTCAATAACCAAAAGCCCACAATGGCAAGCAAGAACAACTTCCACATTTGGCGGAGGTGGACGGGAATCGAACCCGCCAGACGAGGTTCACTCGTCTCAACCGCTTTGAAGGCGGCGGAGCCCACCAGGCGCACAGACACCTCCATAAGAAAAGAGTATCGGGTATTGGCTCTGAATGAGACTTTCTGAAAAGTAGTTGCCACAAACTGCGCCTGAAATCACACATTGAAGTACCTCACCATTTTGAGGCCAAGACATGTGAAAGGAGCACCCATGATTGTGGTGTGTAGATCCCCTAAAGGTGGCAGCGGAACCACCATTACCAGTGCCGCACTCGCAATGATGCTCGCTGCCCAACACCGCGGCGGAGGTTACATCGTTGACCTTGCTGGCGAACTTGCCCCGGCGCTCGGCATTCCCGACCCGCCCGACACTCAACCTGTCGATGTGAATGCTTCACTGAAATTACTTTCTTTTGCACCACGTGAGTTGCGCACCCCCGTTGAACACAATTGGAAAGAAGTTGCCAACCAACTACTTTCCTACGACGCACCGGTGGTCATTGACGTCGGAACAGGAGAACTCAACGAGAGCTTTGAGCGCATTGCCAATCGCACTTTTCTTGTGCTGCGCCCCTGTTACTTGGCACTACGTAAGGCAAGTAACAAAATGAGCCACGGTTACTTGCGTAACGACGGCATCATTGTGCTCGAAGAAAGTGGCAGAGCGCTCACACCAACCGATATTTCCACGGTGTTGAAAACTCCCATTGTTTCCACTATCAAAGTTGACCCCAGTGTTTCGCGTGCGGTCGATGCTGGTCTTTTGAGTAGCCGTATTCCAGCAGCGCTCAATGAAGGCTTGCGTGCATTAGTTGAAGTGCTCTCAATACCCGTTCCAAAGAAGGCATTCCTCTAATGCAACAGCGCACCCATTTTGCTCAGCCGCACTTTGCTGGTTTACAAGACCTTGTGAATGACCCCGACGTCAAAGAGATCATTGTCAATAACAACACCGAGGTGTGGGCCGAACGTACAGCTGGTCTTGAACGCGCTGGATCGCTCGCACCCGGAGAAGCCGCTGCGCTTCTTGAACGCTTGCTTGCACCCATTGGGCGCCGCATTGACCTTTCCTCCCCAGTGGTCGATGCCCGACTCAGCGATGGGTCACGGCTCTGTGCTGCTATTCCTCCCGTGAGCCCTTATGGCCTGTGCTTCACCATCCGCCGCTTTTCATCTTGTGCTCTTGGCATTTCTTCATTTACCAATGGTCGTGTGAGCGACTTGTTGCACTCGGTTGTACATCAGCGTCGCAACATCATTGTTGCTGGTGCAACATCTACTGGCAAAACAACACTGCTCAGTGCACTTGCCAGTGAGGCATTGTCCAATGAGCGTCTTGTCGTCTTGGAAGACACCAATGAGTTAGCCGTCGAGCATCCGCATGTGGTGTATCTCGAGTCGCGACCATCATCGGCCGAGGGCATTGCCGAAATTTCACTGTCACATTTGGTGCGTCACGCTTTGCGGTTACGGCCCGACCGGCTCGTTGTTGGTGAGGTACGTGGCCCAGAAGCATTCGACATGCTGCAAGCCATGAACACGGGGCATGCCGGTTCAATGTCTACTTGTCATGCAAATAGTGCTCACGATGCGTTATATCGCCTCGAGAGCATGGTGCTTCAAGCAACACCCAACTGGCCACTTGCCGCAGTACGTTCCTACATCGCATCGGCTATTGACATTGTTGTATTTGTTGAACGCGGGCCACAAGGAAGCCGCCACGTTGCTCAAGTGGTGGAAATTAGTGACACGCTCACCACACACGGCTCGTACAGCACCAGTGTTCTTGCACATAGTTTGCACCCCAGCAACGGCGACTTCGCACTGGTGATGTAATGCAACTCGTGGCATTTGTACTCTACTTTTGCGCTTTTTACTTAGCTATTGAGAGTACTGCCATCAAATACTGGACACGGCTGCGCATTGTTCATGTGCTTGCTCCGATGCAGAAACATCAAGCCGCCGTTTCATCTTCTTCTCGTACGGTCAGGAAACTACGTTCCAAGAAACAGCCCTTTTCAGTGGCTCTCTCCATTGCTGATTTTCTTGATGCAATTGAAAGGTCAATTCACACTGGTCACTCACTTCGCGCAGCAGTGAACGATGCGCTTCCTCTTCTTCCCGCACATATGCAAGTGCATTTCCAAAACCTGGCCTTACATTGTCGTATTGGCGCACCCCTTGAAGAAGTGCTCATTGCGCCTGCTGCAGGAGATACCCCGGCTGACGTGATCTTTGGTATTCAAGCCATCGTTGCCGCCAGTGCAGGGGGCGTTGGTATGCGCTATGCACTCGAGCGCGCCAGTTGGGTTCTGCGTGAACGCCACTCCGTGAGTGAAGAGCGTCGGCTCCAGTCGGCACAAGCTTTGTTTTCTGCGCGCATAATGTCGTGGCTGCCACTTGCCTTTGGCTCCATGATGGTGGCCACTAATGCCAATGTGCGAAATGTTCTGTTCACCACGCCCGTTGGTTTTCTGTGTTGTGCAGTTGGTGCAGCACTTAATTTTGTTGGTCGATGGTGGATGAAGAAGTTGGCTCATCGAAAAATTGACGCCACCGCTTCTGCCTTTATTGACTTCATCGACCTACTTGTGGTGCTCTTGAAGAGTGGAAATACCACGCACCAAAGTTTTCAGGCCATTTCACAGTGGTCTCAACCACTCGCACGCACTGCGGCAACTGAGGTACTCGCATCTAGTGAAACACACACCCGTTTCGTTGATGCATTGCCGTTACTCATGAGCCACTTTGGCACTGGGGCGACGGGCGTAGTTAATGCACTTGCTGCTTCAGAACGTGATGGTCTGCCTCTTGCACCATTGCTGGAACGACTTTCACATGAAGCGCACAGTGAGCGCAGGCGCATCGCCCAAGAGGATGCAGCGAAACTTCCCGTTCGCTTGTCTTTTCCTCTTGTGGTGTGCGTCCTGCCTTCCTTTGTCACTCTCACCATCGTGCCCATTCTTGTTGGGGCACTTTCCTCGCTCACATTGAGCTGATTCACACAATGGAGGCACCATGATCTTTCACAGCAACTTCTACATTCAGCGTTTCGTTCAGCACATCTTCGGGCGCCAACACGATGACGATGGCCAGGCAACTACGGAATATGCACTCATTCTTCTCGCAGCTGCGGTCATAGCCGTGCTTGTTATTACTTGGGCGACCGCGGGTGGTGGTGCGGGTCGCATCGGCGAGTTGTTCGACAATGTTTTCAACCAGGTGGTCGATAAAGCCAGCGTTGAAGTTGGCTAGCAAGAACGAAAAAGGGCAAGCAACAATTGAGTTTGCCCTCGCACTTCCACTGCTTGTTGTATTCGTCATGCTGATTGCCCAATTTGCCATCGTTGCTCGCCAACAACTTGCGCTATGGGAAGTGGCCCGCAATGCGGCTCGCTATGCCTCGGTTTCCACCGACCCGCAATTGGCCGCAGAGGAAATTGCTACACAGAATGGTTTTGCTCCATCGGCAGTTGTTGCCACCAACTCCGATGGCATTACCCAGGTTTCGATGACATACAAGGAAAACACTTCGCTACCGCTACTTGGGCCCTTCATCCCTTCGCTCACGCTGCGGGCACATGTATCTATGCTCACCGAGCCGTAACCGAAAACCGATATTGTCACCTCATGCAATTACGCGTCGAGACCATCTTCAACGAAGGTGTGGCGGTACTGCGTTTGAGCGGCGAGGTTTCCTTGTCTACCTTGCCGTATCTCAGTGACATGCTGAATAAGGCCACACAAGAGCACCCCAATACTCCTTTTGTCGTCAACGTCAACGACCTCTCGATGCTCGACGATGCCGGTATTGGAATTCTGATGGGTTTCGCTGGAAAACTGCGCAGCACCCATACTTCATGCGTTGTGGTGTGCTCTCAAGTGGGCATTCGTTCACGCCTCGCTACTACCGGTTTCGACCTCGCAGTCAGTGTTGTTGACGACGCCTAATAGTAAATATTGATAAAGAATGCACCTGCAGTAGCGCTGAGTGTGCAGCGGTCCTGAGTACCGTAAACACTATGGTTACACCGCAAAAATCTGGAATGAATCAGGTTCCGTCGCATGTGCTCATTGCCGAAGACGACCCAGCAGTGCGCTCTGCGGTGCAACGCGTGCTCGAGCTTGAGGGATACCGCGTCAGCATGGTGAACGATGGTGCAGCGGCACTTGCCTTCATTACGAAAACTCCACCCGATGTTGTTGTGATGGATGTGATGATGCCCTTTGCCGACGGCATGACCGTGTGCCGTGAAGTGCGCACACGCGGCATTCGTGTTCCTATTTTGCTCCTCACCGCAAAGCATGAAGTGAACGATCGTGTGGCTGGGCTCGATGCCGGTGCCGATGACTATTTGGTCAAGCCCTTTTCCATTGATGAGCTTCTCGCACGTGTACGCGCACTTCTGCGTCGCCGCGAACCGACAGGTGCAAACACGGTGCTTCGTGTGGGCGACCTCTCTCTCGACACTGCACGACGCGAGGTATTGCGCGGCGACCGCCCACTGAGTTTGACGAAAACGGAATTTGACCTTCTCGAAGCACTCATGTTGCGCACTGGTCTTGTTGTTACCCGTGAACAGTTGTATGAAGAAATTTGGGGTTTCGATTTCGAAACCGGTTCAAAATCTCTTGACGTTTATATCGGATACCTGCGCCGCAAAACTGAGGAAGGTGGCGAGTCACGGGTGGTGTACACCATTCGCGGAGTTGGCTACACGGTGAAGGCTTAAACATGAGTTTGCGATCACGTCTTGCCATTGCAACAGGCGGAATTGCCTTTGTCGCTGTGGGCACCCTTGCCGCCGGCGCTTACATCATTGCAAGCCACGAGTTGCGTTCGCAGGTTGATGCATCGCTCTCGTCTCGCGCAAGCACCATTGTGCGTGAAATTAACCGCGACTTTGAGCAACCACGTTTTCCCGGCCGCATGTCTTCACCACTTGGGCCCACACTTTTACAACCAGAATTTGATGCCATTACTCAGGTCATCGGCATCAATGGAATTGTTTTAGCGAGCCTCGGACCATCTGTACTAGAAGTGCGGGCAGACGAACTTGCGCTCGCACAAAGCGCAACCGACGGTTTGAGTTTGTTATACAACACCACGGTTGAGGGCAGTTCTTATCGTGTACTTACAGTTTCATTACCTAGCGGTGGCGCTCTGCAACTTGGTCGCGACATTACCGACATTGAAGATGCACGAGCAGGAATGCGCACCTGGCTCTTTGTATTTGGCTTTGGTGGAATTGTGATGGCTGCAGCTGCCGGATGGTTCATTGCTCGCCGCACAAGTAAACCTATTGAACAACTCTCGGCCTCTGCAGTGGAAATTGCCTCCACCCAAGACACATCGCAGCTCATCGATATTAAGGCAAGTGGCGAGGTTGCCGACTTGGTTTCCAGCTTCAATACGATGTTGCAAGCGTTAGGCAACTCATTAGCGCAACAAAAGCAACTGGTACAAGATGCGAGTCACGAGCTACGCACACCTCTCACCAGCTTGCGTGCAAACTCAGAACTCCTCGAGCGCCCCGACTTGCCACAACACACTCGCGAAGCAATTATTCACGACATTCGTGCCGAAATTGATGAGCTCACTGCGCTCTCGAGCGAACTCTCTGCACTTGCTTCCGACCAACGGTCTTCAGAAGACCCTGTTTCTGTCAATATTGCTGAAGCTGTACAAGAAGTTGTAGAACGCGCCCAACGCCGCTCGGGTCGTGTGGTGGAACTGCACAGCGCTTCACCTGCACAAGTAGTGGTGCGACCCGCACAATTCGATAGGGCTATTTCAAATCTCATCGACAATGCCATCAAATTCAGCCCAGCGGGTAGCAAAGTTGATGTGTTCATTAAAGGAACGCGCATTGAAGTGCACGACTCGGGGCCAGGTATTGCCCCCGAAGATCGCCAGTTTGTTTTCGATCGCTTTTACCGTGCAGCAGCAACGCGAGCCATGCCAGGTTCTGGATTAGGTCTTGCCATTGTGAAGCAGTTTGCCGATATTCATCAAGCAACTACTTTTGTTGGCGCCTCAGGTACCGGAGGCGCAATGGTCGGGCTAGATCTAGCCCCGACCACTACTTGGAGCAGCGCTGCTCACACCGTCGGTACGAAATGATGGGTCGTACTTACGAAGCTCTGCACGCGAAATAATCATTTTGTGCACTTCGTCTGGCCCGTCGGCCAAGCGCAGTGAACGAATGTGTGCGTACATGCGTGCCAATGGGAAGTCTTGGCTAATGCCGCCAGCGCCGTGCACCTGAATAGCGCGGTCAATAATCTTGAGCGCCATTACTGGTGCTGCAACTTTGATTGCCGCAATTTCCGTACGTGCACCTTTGTTGCCCACAGTGTCCATGAGCCAAGCAGTTTTCATTGTTAAGAGACGAATCATCTCAAGATCAATACGAGCTTCAGCAATCCAGTCTTGAATGTTTGAGCGCTCTGCTACTCGCTTACCAAAGGTGGTGCGATTCAAAGCACGCTGGCACAACATTTCTAGTGCACGTTCTGCTGCGCCAATGGTGCGCATGCAGTGGTGAATACGTCCTGGTCCGAGTCGTGCTTGGCTAATCATGAAGCCGTCGCCTTCGTTGGCAATGAGGTTGCTCACAGGAACACGCACGTTGTCGAAAATAGTTTCGGCATGACCTTCTTGGTCGATATAACCAAACACGGTGAGGTTGCGCTTCAACGTCACGCCCGGTGTATCGATGGGAACCAAGATTTGGCTCTGCTGTTGATGCGGCGCTGCCTTGGGGTCGGTCTTACCCATCACAATGAGAATTTTTGTATTGGGGTGAAACGCATTTGAGGTCCACCACTTGCGGCCATTCAACACGTAGTGGTCGCCATCACGTTCGATGCTCAGTGAAATATTGGTGGCGTCGCTCGAGGCGACCGCAGGCTCGGTCATGGCAAATGCTGAACGAATTTCGCCTTCAAGCAACGGACGCAACCAGAGGTCTTGCTGTTCTGGAGTGCCGAACATGGTGAGTACTTCCATGTTGCCGGTGTCGGGGGCGTTGCAGTTGCACGACTCAGAAGCGATGCTCGAACGACCAAGAATTTCAGCAAGTGGTGCGTACTCAGCGTTGGTTAAACCAGGTCCCCACTCTTTATGTGGTTGGAAAAGGTTCCACAGCCCGCGCTTGCGAGCCTCTTTTTTGAGTTCTTCCATGATGGGTGGCTGGGCATGTGGGTTGCCAGCAGCACGCAACTGCTCTTCGTATAGTTCTTCATTGGGGTAGATCATCTCGTCCATGTAGGCGAGCAATTTTTCACGATATTCCAAGCAACGAGGTGTGAGTGCAAAATCCATGTCTCTACCGTACTGTGTCGCGAATGACGATGGAGAACTAGCCCCAGAGGCTCTGAGGGTATTTTCCTTTTTCTACAAGTGCGGCAATTGACCCTTGAACAATCTCTTTGTCCTCTTTATATGTCACGCCAAACCATGTGGAATTACTCCGCAGCACTTTGCACGTGACGTGTTTCTCAGCAATGAGCTGGCCCACCGTCAACGGAATAAAACACTCGCTTTTCAATTCAGTTCCCGACGTACGCAAAAACTCTTGGAACACACGATCGAGGTGGTCGAACAACCGAGGGGTAAACCCCCACATGTTCATTGACACCGGTTCATCGCCAGTGAGGTTCAGCACGCTGCCATCTTCACGCGTGTACAGGGCACCACTCCCCTTGCGGCTCAGGTTTGTCATCTCATCAATATGCGTGAGTAACGCATGTTCATTGGTTGTGCATACTCCCCGCGCCACAGAACCGTGGTCGGACAATGTATTACGCAGGGTGAAACCCACCATAGAAAAAGTGTTTGCTAACGAGTCGACCCCCGACAATTCATCATTTAAAACTGCATACGATTCTTGCCCGTAAAAGTCATCGGCGTTGATAACAGCAAAGTTTTCCTTCACCACATCTGCCGCACACAAAATGGCATGCGTTGTGCCCCATGGTTTTTCACGGCCTGCAGGAACACTCCAACCGCTGGGCAATTTGTCGAGTGTTTGAAATGCATATTCCACATCGACAAGATGCTCAAACTTTGACAAAACATTGTTGCGAAAGTCGGCTTCAAAGTCGGGGCGAATGATGAAAACCACTTTGCTAAAGCCAGCACGCAGTGCGTCGAACACCGAATAGTCGAGAATGGTTTCACCCGTTGGGCCCATGGGGTCAATTTGCTTCAGGCCGCCATAACGCGAACCCATACCAGCAGCGAGCACAACAAGGGTTTGGGGCATTCCTTAACGGTAGTACGTCGTCTATGACGTGCAAGGTAATGACCCTTTATTGAGGTTTAGGCTTGCGAAAACCGCGCTTATCGCTTGCTTTTTCCCGCTCACGTTGCTCGTCTTCCAATGCAACTTCTTCTGCAATGAGACGTTTCATGCTGCTGAGGCGTAACGGCGAAAGCGAGCTCGTGCTAATTGCATTTTGAACTGCACACTCTGGTTCATCTTCGTGTTTGCAATCACGAAAGCGACACTTCTCTGACAACGCGAATACATCGGCAAATGCCTTTTCTATTCCATGACCACTCGTCCACAAACTCAATGCACGCAAACCAGGTGTATCGATGAGCCAACCACCGCTTGGTATTTCCACAAGATCTGCAGCAACGGTGGTGTGTCGCCCGCGTTGGTCGCCTTCACGTACTTCGCCCACATTTTGCACTCGTGCGCCCACGAGTGCGTTGACCAAGGTTGACTTACCCACTCCACTTGCTCCTAAGAGCACAATGGTTTCGTTGTTGCTTGTGTATTGATGAAGAACTGCCAGCGTTTCTTGTTGGCGAGAGCTCAACCCGTGCACATCGACATCGGGAGCAACCTCTCGCACCACTTCAGTGAGATTGGCGATTGTTTCTGCATCTACTGCATCTGATTTTGTGAGAAGAACAACAGGAGTTGCCCCACTGTCGAAAGCCAAGATGAGCTCGCGCTCAAGCCGCCGTGGGTTCACACCCGACGGTGCTGCGTGTAACAAAAATACGGTGTCGAGATTCGCTGCAACAACATGCGATGTTGCGCGTGCGCCTTCAAATGATGCGCGGCGAATGATGGCCGACTTGCGTGTTAAGACTTCGCTCACGCGTTCCTCGTTTGTGTCGATGGTCACATAGTCACCCACCGCAACTTCTGCACCAATGTTCCGTACGCGCATTTCGCCACCATCGTTCGCCAAAAGAGTGCTCCACCCTCGGTCGAGGCGTTTCACGCGCCAGGCATGTGCGTTTTCTTCGTGCATTACTGCAAACGCTAATGCCTAATCCCATAACCTGTGACGAGTTCTTCTTCGAAAGGCCCCTCATGTTGAGTTCCCTTGCCCGGTTTTGCGTGCGCCGTCGCCGCATTGTTGTTTTCGGAATTTGGATTCCCCTCTTTTTCATCGTTGCTGCAGTTTCGGCTGCAATGAAGGGTGACTTCCGCACCGACTTTGTGTTGCCAAGTAGCGAATCGCGCGAAGTTCAAGAACTCCTTGAAAAAGCGAACCCCAACAAAGCCGGCTTCTCAGCAACAGTGGTCTTCAAAAGCGAAGAAGGCCTCAATGCACCGGGCCTCAAAGATGCCATGGCATCTTTTCTCAATCAAGTAGGCGCCATCAAAGGTGTCGACACCATCAGCCCATACGACAACCCACAACAGGTCAGCCAGTCGGGAAAAATTGCTTTTGCTCGTTTAGATATCAGCAATAGAAGTCAAGCAGAGGGAATCACCTTCTCTGATGAGGTTCAAGAAATTGGTGACGCCACTCTCACCAAGGTCAGCGGAGTACAGGTGGAATACGGCGGTGAAATTTTCGTCAAGTTCGCTGTGCCTGAAAGTGAAGCGCTCGGCATCCTTGCCGCCATTGTGATTCTTGTTCTTGCTTTTGGCTCGGTACTCGCCATGGGCTTGCCCATCGGCACGGCACTTCTTGGTTTGGGTATCGCTGTCAGCACCGTCACCATTTTGAGTCATGCAACGTTGATGCCCGACTTCACCACTTCAATGGTGGCAATGGTGGGTCTTGGCGTAGGCATCGACTACGCGCTATTTATCGTTACCCGATACCGAGAAGGCTTACAGGCAGGGATGTCTGTAGAAGAAGCAGTGGTCGATGCAGTTGATACAAGTGGTCGCGCAGTTCTTTTCGCCGGCGTCACCGTCATCATTTCACTACTTGGCTTATACGTGATGGGATTGTCATTTGTGCGTGGTCTTGCCACAGGTGCAGCTATTGGCGTGCTTGTCATGATGCTTGCATCAGTTACTTTGCTCCCCGCACTACTTGGCATGGTGAAACATCGCATCGACGTAACTACACGTGCCGCTATTGCTGCACTCACGGTGGTTGTGCTCTGTGCCCTCGGTGCAATTATCTTCCACTCACTACCCGTTCTCCTCCTTGGTCTCGTTGGTGCGGCTGCCATTACAGCCCTGAGTTTTGTCTTTCGTTCATTACGCACACCTATTCCATTGCGCGTTACCAAAGCGCGCGAACTCACCTTTTGGTTCCGTTGGAGTCGTTTCGTACAACGTCGCCCATGGACCGCGCTCATTGCATCGTCAAGCGTTTTAGTTCTTCTCTCTGTTCCTCTCTTCAGTATTCGTCTTGGCTTTGGCGACACGGGTAACCAACCAGAAGAAACAACAGCACGGCAGGCATACGACCTTCTCGCCGAAGGGTTTGGCCCTGGTGTGAACGGACCACTGTTCGTCACGGTTCAAGGCGACACTGCAGCATCACCAGAAAAATTGATGGCATTTGCAGGCACTCTCTCACAAGCAGACAACGTTGCCTTTGCAACACCAAGTCCACTCAGTGCAGCTGGCCCATCAACAGAAATTGATGGCCAACCCCTCGCTTTGGTGGTGGTCTATCCAAAGAGTTCGCCACAAGAAAAAGAAACCACCCAGCTCGTGCACACGTTGCGTGACGAAGTGATTCCGGCAACGGGAATCACCGCAAAAGTGGGCGGGTTCACTGCTGCAAGTATTGACTTTGCCGATTACATCGGTGGCCGTTTGCCCTATCTCATTGGCGCAGTTCTCATTTTGTCATTCCTCTTATTAATGGCTGTTTTCCGTAGCCTCTTGGTTCCCCTCAAAGCAGTCATCATGAACCTCCTTTCCATCGGTGCGGCATACGGCCTCATCGTTGCCGTCTTCCAGTGGGGCTGGGGCAAAGACCTCATCGGGGTCGACAAAGCAGGCCCTGTGGAGTCATGGGCACCGATGATGCTCTTCGCCATCGTCTTCGGATTATCCATGGACTACGAGGTGTTTTTGCTTTCGCGTATAAAAGAGGAATACGACCGCACTGGCGACAACGCGTCAGCCGTTGCCGACGGCCTTGCCGCTACCGCCCGAGTCATTACAGCAGCCGCACTCATCATGGTGTGCGTCTTTTCGGCCTTCGTTTTGGGTGACGATCGCCAGCTGAAATTGTTCGGTTTGGGCATGGCTTTTGCCGTCCTCATCGACGCCACCATCGTGCGGATGGTTTTGGTGCCCGCCACCATGGAACTCCTCGGGTCGCGTAACTGGTGGATTCCGAAGTGGCTCGATCGCATCTTGCCCAAAATTGACGTCGAGGGTCATCACCACGATTCTGAAACCCTTGCAGTATAAGGGTTTTATCCCTATGGCTTGACAAGGCCCCCGGAAATGACCTAGCAGATACAGACCATATGGGAAAACCACTCGTCATCGTCGAATCGCCTGCCAAGGCCAAAACCATCTCTCAGTTCCTCGGAAGCGAGTACATCGTCCGAGCCTCTGTGGGCCACATTGCCGACCTCCCCAGCAAGGGGATGGCGGTCGATGTAGACAACCATTTCAAGGCTGCCTACGAACTCACCGAGCGCGGCAAGCAAATTGTGAAAGACCTGAAGGCCGACCTGAAGAACGCCACCGTGGTGTATCTCGCAACCGACGAAGACCGCGAGGGAGAGGCCATCTCTGCCCACCTCGAGGAGTATCTGAAGCCCAAGGTTGAATGCCATCGAATGGTGTTTCACGAAATCACCCGGTCGGCCATTGAGCACGCTGTTGCCCACCCCCGCAAGATCGACCGTCACTTGGTCGACGCCGCAGAGACCCGCCGCGTACTCGACCGTTTATATGGCTATGAACTCTCGCCCGTTTTATGGCGCCGTGTGAACCGTGGTCTTTCGGCTGGCCGAGTGCAAAGCCCGGCGTTGCGCCTCATTGTGGAACGTGAACGCGAACGTATTGCATTCAACTCTGCTGCATATTTCGACATCGACGCGCTTGCCGACACTGCCCCGCAGTTCACCGCCCGACTCATTGCGCTCAACTCGTTGCGCATTGCAACAGGTAAAGACTTCGACAGCAATGGTGTAGCAAAAAGTGATGTTGTTATTGTCAATGAAAAACAAGGTCAAGAACTTCTTGCAGGCCTCACCGGCAAGTCACTCACCGTCACCAGCGTGGAAGATAAGCCGTACCGCTCATCTCCTAAAGCACCGTTCATGACCAGCACCTTGCAACAAGAAGCAGGCCGCAAATTGCGTCTCTCGGGTCGCCAAGTAATGAGCATTGCTCAAAGCTTGTATGAAAACGGATACATCACCTACATGCGTACCGACTCAGTTACTTTGAGCGCCGATGCAATGGGTGAAGTGCGCGACACCATTCGCAGTACATATGGCAATGAAGCGCTTTCGTCGTCACCACGTATTTTCAATTCGAAAATTAAAAACGCACAAGAAGCACACGAAGCCATTCGGCCCACCTTGCCGATGCGTGCTCCAGAAAAAGTAGAAAGCAGCTTCAAGTCGAAACAAGAAGCCGCGCTTTACCGTCTCATTTGGCAGCGCACACTTGCATCGCAAATGGCCGACGCAACTGGCGTCACCGTGAGCGTGCGTCTAGAAGTAACAGCATCCGATGCCGCATCTTCGCGTTGTGAATTTTCTGCAAGTGGCACCACCATTAACTTCAAGGGCTATCGCATGGCTTACGAAGATCTTCCCGATGAAGATGCTGCCGACGACGACAAGGCCGATGCCAAAAATGATGAATCGGTGTTGCTCCCGGCGATGAAAGCTGGGCAATCCATTTCTGTTGCGCAATACACCAGCAATGCACATGCAACCTCACCACCAGCGCGCTACACCGAAGCTTCGCTTGTGAAGAAACTTGAAGAACTCGGCATTGGCCGTCCGTCAACATGGGCTTCCATCATTTCCACCATGGTCGACCGCGGCGATTACCTGCGCAAAAAAGGAACAGCGCTTGTGCCTACCTGGACCGCGTTCTCCGTTATTCGACTATTGGAAGATCACTTCGGCACACTTGTTGACTACGGCTTCACCGCTTCGGTGGAAGAAGACCTCGACGCCATTGCTCGTGGCGAACAAGGCCGTGAAGCCTGGTTGCAACACTTCTACTTTGGCGCTCTCGACAACAATGGCAAAGAAGTGGCCAACGACCTTGGCCTCAAGCGCATCGTTGCCAACAACCTCGACGAAATTGATGCCGCTGCAATCAACACCTTTATATTGGGCAAGAATCCAGCCGACGGTGAAGACGTCTATGTGAAGCCAGGAAAATTTGGCCCCTACGTACGCAGCCTGGAAAACACTGCTGGCGTTCCCGACACCATGACCCCGGAAGATCTCACGTTGGAAGTTGCTTTAGAACTTCTTGCTGCGCCGAAAGGCGACGAGCCCATTGGTTACAAAGATGGCTTTCCGGTCTTTGCCAAAACTGGTCGCTACGGCGCTTACGTGCAATGGGGAACTCCCGACAACTTGCCACCTGGTTTAGACAAGCCCAAAATGGTGTCGCTATTTAGCACTATGAATGTTGATCGTCTCACCATGAAAGATGCAGAGGACCTGCTTTCACTCCCGCGAACAGTGGGCCATGACCCGGCGGACGGCGAAATCATCACCGCCCAAAACGGTCGTTTCGGCCCCTACATCTCAAAAGGTAAAGACAGCCGTACTTTGCAAAATGAAGAGCAAATTCTCACCATCACTTTGGAGGAAGCTCTCGCACTATTGGCAACACCTCGAGTATTTGGTCGCGGGCGCGCTGCGCCGAAACCGCCACTAAAAGAATTCGGCAACGACCCCGTCAGCGGCAAACCCGTTGTTGCAAAAGAAGGTCGCTTTGGCGAATACGTCACCGACGGTGAAACCAATGCCGGCTTAAAGCGTGGCGATATTTTGCAAGACATGAACCCCGAGCGGGCATATGAACTCTTGCAACTACGCCGCGAATATATAGAGGAAAACGGTGGTGCGCCAAAGAAGCGTGGAGCGAAAAAAGTTGCAGCGAAGAAAGCCCCTGCCAAGAAAGCAGCAGCTAAAAAAGCTCCAGCAAAAAAGGCCGCCGCTAAAAAAGCAACCGTGAAAAAAGCCGCTGCAAAAAAACCTGCAAAGAGCACCGACGATTCATGACCACTCGCGGCACCTACATTGCCTTTGAGGGGCTCGAAGGTTGCGGCAAGAGCACGCACGTCACTCGCCTTGCGGAAAAGATCAACGCTGTTGCCACTCGTGAACCAGGTGGCACGCGTATTGGTGCATTGCTGCGTGGTATTTTGGCCGACCCAGAAAACACCGATCTCAACTCACGCACTGAACTCCTGCTCATGACCGCCGATCGCGCCCAACACATGAGCGAACTCATTGAGCCCACCCTCCAACGTGGTCAACACGTGGTGAGCGACCGCAGTGTGTACTCCACACTCGCCTACCAGGGTTACGGCCGTGGTCTCGACGTCAACACGTTGCTCAGCATCAACACTTGGGCGCTCAACAACGTGCTCCCCGACATTGTGGTGTGGATTCAGATTTCCACCGAAGAAGCCAACACACGCTTAGCCAAGCGCGACCTCGACCGTTTCGAGCGTGAAGGCGCCGACTTCTTCGCCCGCATCGGTGCAGGTTTCGCGGAACTCGCCGCAAAAGACCCCGCTCGCTGGATACTCATCGACGGCCTTGAGCCAAAAGATGTGGTGGAAGAAAAAATTTTTGCCGCGGTAGTGGCACATCCATCCTTTACATTGCACTCATGAGCAATGCCCCGGTGAGTTCAATGTGGGACGCCGTCATTGGCCAGCCCCACGCCGTTGAACTTCTCCAACGCCTCACCGAACACCCTGTTCATGGTTTTCTCCTCGTTGGCCCCGAAGGCTGCGGCAAAGATGAAGCCGCTCGCGCGTTTGCCACCACGCTTCTCACCGGCACTGCCGACCCCACGTCACGTGAAGGTCGCCTCATTGCACAACAAGGTTTTGCCGACGTGCATGAAATTTGGCGTGAGGGTGCGTCTATCTCTGCCGAGATGGCACAAGACATTGTTGAGTCTGCATCACGCAGCCCCATTGAGTCATCGCACAAAATCATCATCTTGCATGAAGTGCATCTCATGGCCGAAGCAGCTGTGGTTCGCTTGCTCAAAACATTTGAAGAGCCCACTGCACATGTTGTTTTTATTCTTCTTGCCGACTCACTTGTGCCAAGCCTCGTTACCGTTGCTTCCCGCTGTGTTGTTGTTCAATTCGGCGAAGTCAGCGCCGACATTATTGAAGCTCAACTCATTTCCGAAGGCATCGCACAAGCCACAGCACAATCTGCATCGCATGGCGCAGCTGGCAGCATTGAACGCGCACGTCTTCTTGCACAAGACGGCGCATATGCAGCACGCCGCTTAGCATTCAGCAGCGTTCCCACTTC
>JANRCO010000033.1 GCA_030726975.1 Ilumatobacteraceae bacterium
CAGGCTCGGCAAGGCGAGGAATGTACAAACTGGTGAGGTGGTCGGCTTCGATGATGCGGTCTATTTCTGACCACGTTGTGTGCACAATATTTTCATCGTCGAGTCCGACGTGATGTAATAACACAACCGGTGTATCGGCAGGCTCAGACTCTGCAGCAAGTTTGATATCGGAGAGCACCCAGTTTGCGTGGCAGTGAGCAACGAGGAATGGCCCATGGTCGCCGGCAGTTTGTTGAGCAAAGAGGTGGCCATCGATGAGGCGAACATTGCTATCGATGGGGTCAATGCCGAGTGCCGCCCACGAGCAGTCGAGAAAGGAAACTGCAGCAAAAACTTCAACCACTACGTCTGTGTGCTGGCGTAATAACTGAACACTACGTTCAAGCACGGAAGGTGAACCAGGCACTGCGTAGAGCACCGTGTTGTGCTGCTTGGCTGCAGCAACAAGCAGTTCGGCAATTTGTACGTATACCTCGTCGAACGTGACAGCAGAATCGTAAAGGTGGTCGAACGACTGCGCATCGGAAAGGAGATGTGCCGACGGGTGTTGCGTGGTGCGCAAAAAGCGATGTGGAATCTCACTGATTGCAGTGAGAGTTGCCGACGTGACAAGCCCCGGGTCGCCAGGGCCGAGGCCAACAACACAAATGCGCGGCATTAATTACTTGGCAGCAATCGACGCTGTCGCAGGGTTCCAGCGACCATAAGCGGGGTCAACAGAAATAGGTGAGTTGGTGACGTGGCCTGTTGCCAAGAGTGGACCAGGGGCCGACTTCACAAAAGCAACAACATCTTTTGCTACTTCAGCAAACGGTGCAACCAAGATGATGTGGTAGCCAAAACTCGATTGCACGGGTCCGTAAGGAGTGCCTGCCTTTGCCGCAATTGCCCCTGCAGTAAAGAGGGGGTCGAAGTTTGCCTGATAGTCGAGAAGCGACATACAGCGCGAGGCAACACCCTTAGGGTCGTCGCCAGAAATGCGTCCGCCCGATTTCTTTGCGGCAGATTCAGTTGAGTATTTCGCGGCGAGTTTTGCGAAGTCGCCACCCTTTTTGAGTTCCGCTAAAACTTTCGTTGCTGTGCTCTTCTCTTTTGTCACAATATGGCTAACGCACATGACTCCGGTGAGCGAAGGATTTTTCTCATAAATCTTTTTGATGTCGGTGTCGGAGGGTGCGCCAAGTTCTTGGACGGCTACTGTTTCTGCATTCAGGTTGATAATGAGATTCTGAAGCTCAGGGGTGAGCGTCTTGAACTTCTCGTCGGCAATGCCCTCGGCAACTTTCTTTTTCTGTGCTGCGGTGACTGGTTTACCGACGCTCTGAAGAAAGACCTTATAGTCGTTTTCTTTGATGATTGCGGTCAGGATGCTGCGCACGTCGTCACCAGCAGCAATGCCCTCTGGCATATTCAATTGTCCAATTTGTGAAAACTCATTGATGAAGCCTTCAAAAGAATCTTTGCTGATAGAAACGCCGTTCACCGTTGCTGCGGTAGAGGCTTTTGGGACGGTACTACATGCCGTGAGGCCAATGAGCAAGGCGCCAGCAAGGAGCGATGTGCGGAGAGTTGAAATGCGAGTCACGGAGAAACTTTACTGCTCAAAGGCGAGGAGTTACTGATCTGCGAAGAGTTCCGCCAGAAGTTCTTGGAGGTCGTACACCACTTGGTCGTTATTCGTGCCTTTGCGATTCTGCGGGGGGCCTTGTAGTGGCACCACGAGTTGTTTCGCATCTTCGCGATATGACATTCCCTTGAATTTTCCCGTTCGCGAGAGTCGTTGTACCGCCATTTGCTGACTGTTTTTCAATTCCACCGGAGAGATGCGAGCGGTATTCATCATGACCGTGAGTTCTTTGATGCTGTAGGTATGGCACGCGGCACGTAACGCACCGACTGCGAGAAGGATGTCGGCTTGCGTAGGAAGGGGGCCGAAGCGGTCGAGCCATTCGCGGCGAACGTCTTCAACTTCTTCAAAGGTTTTCACTTCACTCAGGCGGCGGTAGGCCTCGAGCCTGAGATCTTCTGTTGGTACGTAGTCGTTAGGAAGGAATGCAGAAACCTGAATATCGAGTTTGAGTTCATTGGGTACTTCAATGGGCTCACCTTTCATCTCGGCAACCACTTCAGTGACCATTTGGCAATAGAGGTCGTAACCCACCGCTGCAATATGGCCACTTTGTGCTTCGCCTAATATGTTTCCAGCGCCGCGAATTTCAAGGTCGCGCATCGCAATCTTGAATCCGCTCCCTAATTCAGTTGCTTCGCCAATAGCACGCAACCGTTCGTAGGCATCTTCGCTCAGTACTTTGTCGCGCGGATGGAACAGGTATGCGTATGCGCGTTGCCCGCTTCTTCCGACACGTCCACGAAGTTGGTGCAATTGCCCAAGACCGAGGAGGTCTGCGCGTTCAACAACCAAAGTGTTCACGGTTGGCATATCAATGCCGCTCTCAATAATGGTGGTGCACACGAGCACATCGAATTTGCCTTGCCAAAAATCAATGACGATTTGTTCAAGAGAACCCTCGTCCATTTGCCCATGAGCAACAGCAATTCGTGCTTCAGGTACGAGTTCGCGTAGTTCTGCAGCGCGTTCGTCGATGGATTGAACGCGGTTGTGCACCCAAAATACTTGGCCCTCACGGAGTAGTTCGCGACGGATTGCTTCAACGGCAAGTCGCTTATCGAGCTCACCAACGTAGGTGAGGATGGGTTGGCGGTCGGCGGGGGGAGTTTGTAAAAGAGACAGGTCGCGAATGCCCACCAAACTCATTTCGAGTGTTCGTGGAATTGGCGTAGCGCTCAAGGTAAGTACGTCCACATTGTGACGCATCTTCTTCATAGTCTCTTTATGCTGCACACCAAAGCGCTGTTCTTCGTCAACAACCAGCAAACCAAGATCTTTAAATTTAATGGTGTCTTGTAACAGACGATGCGTACCAATGACGCAATCGATTTCACCCGATGCGAGAGACGCAACAATTTTCTTTGCCTCACTTGTGGTTTGAAAACGTGACAACACCTCAACCTGAATAGGGAAACCAGCAAAGCGCTCTTTGAATGTATTGCCGTGTTGTGAAGCGAGCAATGTGGTGGGAGCTAGCACCGCTACCTGCTTGCCGTCTTGAATTGCCTTGAAGGCGGCACGAATAGCTACTTCGGTTTTGCCAAAACCCACATCGCCACACACCAGGCGGTCCATGGGGGTGGCGCGTTCCATGTCGCTTTTGATCTCGGCAATTGCGGTGCGCTGATCGGGTGTCTCTGCAAAAGGAAAGGAACCTTCCATTTCGTGTTGCCACGGGGTGTCGGGGGAGAACGCGTGGCCTTCAGCGGTGACGCGGCGCTGGTACAAGACCACAAGTTCTTGTGCGATTTCCTGCACCGCAGATTGCACACGAGATTTCGCACGAGCAAAATCGGAACCACCCAAGCGATGCATCGCAGGTGTTTCGCCACCCACGTATTGACGAATGGTGTCAATTTGATCGGTGGGCACGTAGAGCTTGTCGCCACCCTTGTAGGCAAGCAGCAAGTAATCGCGTTGTGCACCACCAATGGCACGACTCACTAGGCCTTCAAATTTGCCGACGCCATGGTGGTAGTGAACAACGTAATCACCAGATTTGAGATCTTGAAATGTGGAACCTGCGGTGCGGGGCCGTGCTCTGCGTGGAGTGCGACGCCTTCCGGTGAGGTCGGATTCGGTGATGAGAGCAACATGTGCACTTGGCATGTAGGCACCAAAGTGCATGCGCGCAGTTGCAACGTAAATTGCTGGTGGCAACTCTGGTTGTTTCAGCGTGCTGACTGAGTCGAGCAAAATAACGTCGGCGCCACCTTGTTTTAAGCTTTCGGTGAGGCGTTCACGCGACATGTTGGTATCGGCGAGAACAAATACACGATTCTTTTCGCGAACGAGTTCGGCAAGTCGCGAAACAATGATGCTGGCATCGCCCGAGAGCGGGCCCCACCCAGAAGCATTGAAACCAGGTATTGCATCGTGCACTTCCGCATCGCTCGCTGCAAGCAAATGAAATGTCGGGAGTTGTTCTGCACCATCAAGCACAGCATCGGGGTCGGCATGCAGGCGCGGAAAGTTAATTTCGTTTCCGGGCTCATTTAGTCTGCCCCACGTGCTGGCCAGAGCCTTTGCAAGATCTGCTTCCTCGGCCAAAATGTCGAGACCACGATCGCGAATACGACGAGGTTCAACAAGCACTAAGCGCACGTCACCACTTGTGTTGATGGCGCTTAACTCAGAAAGCAAAGTGTCACCACGAGAGAACCATGGCAACCAACTTTCCATGCCATCGAAAACTTGTGCTTCACTGAAGCGTTCCCAATGCTCGCGTCCCCATGGTTCACTCGAAATGAGTTGAGTAGCGGTTGCACGAATGGTGTCGTCAACGAGAAGCTCGCGTGCGGGGTGAATCCATATTTCTGTGAGGTCACCTTCACTGCGTTGGTCGTTGACATTGAAAGTAACGAGGCGTTCTACTTCATCGCCCCACAGTTCAATACGAACGGGCGTATCGGCAGTTGAAGGAAAGACGTCAACAATTGCGCCTCGTCGTGCAACGTGTCCGCGCAGTTCAACGAGGTCTTCACGGCGATACCCAATGGTGACGAGGTCCGACATCAACGCATCGGGGTCGATGGTCATGCCCACTTTGATATGCAGGGGCCATGGGTAGTTCGTGGTGATGTTTGGCTGTGGTGCAATTTTTTGCAACAGTGCACGTGCGCCAGCAACAACAATGCGGGGGCGATGTTCGGGAGTGCGTAAACGCCACAGCGCTTCCATGCGCTTTCCCATGGTTTCCACATTGGGGCTAATGCGTTCAAAAGGGAGTGTCTCCCACGCGGGGTAGAGCACTACATCGTTCGCCGGGAGGTACACCTGCAGGTCGTCAACGAGTTGTGCAGCAGCCGAGCCTGTTGACGTAGCAACGACAAAGGTTGCTTGCGGGTGTAGAGATGCCATTGCGCTAAGTACAACGGCGCGGGCTACTTCAGGGCAGCCAAGAGTTCCGTTTTTACCTGTGAATGCACCCGCAACAATGGGGTCTTGTGCGACAAGTGCAGGGATGCGATGCAAATTCACGAAGTAGCCGTGTTAAAGGTATTCATTGTTGCTGCGCTTCCACGCAAAATAAATGACTCCACAACATCTGCTGCAACACCAACAGCAGCATCGAGTATTACGCGATCTGCCGGAGCAACCTTACGTAGCACGTGGTCGGCTCCTTCGTCGGCAGAGGGAGGTTTTCCCACGCCAATACGCACGCGTGCATAGTCTTGCGTTGACAGGTGTGAGGTAATGGAGCGCAAACCGTTGTGGCCTGCAAGGCCTCCACCAACTTTTGCTCGCACGATACCTGGTTCGAGGTCGAGTTCATCGTGAACAATGATGAGTTGAGCAATGTCGGAATCAAACTTTAAGTTGTGGCGCTTCATGAGCAACCGCACCGCTTGACCCGATTCATTCATGAATGTCATAGGGATTGCAAAGACAACTTTGTGATCGTTGCCAGCAGCATCGCGCAAAGTCGTTTCGCCAACGCGAGCTTTGTCTTTGCCTTCTCGTAGTGAAACGTTCCATCTGCGGCACAATTCGTCGATGGCGCTTTGCCCCACGTTGTGGCGCGTTTGTTCGTACTTTTTACCGGGGTTACCGAGCCCGACGACGAGCCACAACATCAGTGAACTGTGTGATTACGACGCAGCAGGTGCATCGTCTGCAGGTGCTGCAGGATCGACAGCGGCAGGACGAGCAGCCTCGACGCGTGAAGTAAGAACCGTAACGACAGCCATTTCAGGATCGCCTACAGCAACTGCACCCTTTGGCAAAGTCACTTGGTCGAGGCGGATGACGTCGTGAATGGTCATGTTGGTGATGTCGATCACAATTTCGTTCGGCATCGCTGTAGGTGTGGTGCGAATTTCAATGCTGTCGACTGCTGGGTCGACCATTGCGCCTTCAGCAAGAACTGCCTTTGCAGTGCCTTCGAGACGAATGGGCACGCTCACAACAATTTCTTCTGACATGTTGATTTGCTGGAAGTCGATATGGCTCACGGTGCGACGCACTGGGTGGCGCTGGAGTTCTTTCACAATGGCGGGGTAGCTCTTGCCATCAACTGTGAGATCGAGAATGGTGTTGAAGCCGGCAGGACCCGACAAGGCAACGCGCAAGTCGCGGCGTGCAACCGACAAAGAAATGGGGCTCATACCGTGACCATAAAGAACGCCGGGGATGACGTCGGTGCTGCGCAAGCGGCGTGATGCGGCGCTACCTGTGGTGCGGCCAATTTCTGCAGAGAGTGTTGTATTTGCCATGGTCGGCTCCTGGCTGGTGTCGGAATTGATGAGTTGGGCTACCCGTTCAGATGAAGAACAGCCGGTGATGGAGTGTATGGGGGCGCAATAGGGAAAACTACGCCTGATTTTCCCCATCGAAGAGCTCGCTCACGCTGGTTTCGTCAAAAACGGCGGCCAGAGCGTCGGCAATGATTTTGGCAACCGACAAAACCTCAATTTTGGCGAGATGTTTGTTAGGAGGCAGGGGAAGGGTGTTGGTGAGGACCACGCGAGAGATGGGGCTCTTTTCGAGGCGTTCGCAGGCCGGACCCGAGAGCACGCCGTGGGTGGCCATTGCCCATACTTCGGTGGCGCCACGCTCGAGCAAGAGCTCGGCGGCTGAACAAATGGTGCCACCGGTATCGAT
>JANRCO010000034.1:0-1201 GCA_030726975.1 Ilumatobacteraceae bacterium
TCTCGATGGTCGCTTGCCCATCAATACCGACGGTGGCTGCCTCGCCAACGGTGAGCCCATTGGCGCATCTGGTCTGCGACAGGTGTACGAAAGTGCATTGCAGTTACGTGGCGATGCTGGTACACACCAGGTTCCAAAGCCCATTAAGACTGCGTTCACACACGTGTACGGCGCCCCTGGCATCAGTGCATGCACCGTGTTGTCGCGATAGTCAATTAATGAATTAAAGCCCGCGAGCGTTGCGCTCTGCGAGCAGTATCGGTTGCAAGCACAGCTAGTGCAACCCAAATCAAGCTGAACCCAACTATGCGCGTGGCATCGAGTTCTTCGTGATATGCCAACCATCCAAGTAAAAAGTTGATGGTGGGAACGGAGTATTGCAACGGGCCCAAAACCGTGAGCGGTACGTGTTGTGCTGCGTAGCCAAAGATCCACAGTGGAATAACGGTAATGATGCCGGTGCCAGCAATGAGCACCCATTGCCACGTTGAAGCATTCTGCATCGCGCTGTCGCTGCTGCCACCTTGAGCAATCATGAGAACGACTGCAGGTAAAAAGAGAAACATCATCTCACCAGACAAGCTTTCAATTGACTTGAGTGGTATTTGTTTTTTGAGCAACCCGTAAAGCGACCATGAACCAGCAATGAGCAATGCAAGGTAGGGCACGCGCCCGTAACCAACAGTGAGTATTGCGATGGCGGCAACAGCTAGCGAGATGGTTACTTTTTGAGCAGTGTTGAGTTTCTCTTTCAAGACCGCCACACCAAGCCACGTGGTGCACAGTGGCGCCATGAAGTAGCCAAGTGCAGTTTCAATGACGTGGTCGTGAGCAACGGCCCACACGTACGAGCTCCAGTTCACCGTTACCAAAATGCTCGCGGCAAAAAGGCGCCAACCCATTTCCTTCGAACGCATGGCGCTGGTAATGATGCGTAGGCGTTTGTGCCAAATAACGAGCGGGGCGAGCATGCAGAAGCTGGCAAAAATACGCCAACCGATGAGTTCAAAGGGTGGGAACCCGTGCAGGTTCTTCCAATAGATGGTGAGTAGTCCCCACATGACATATGCGCTGACTCCGGCAATGAGGCCAGAGCGCATACGTGGGTCAGGAGAACTCAGAGTGTCGACTTCCAACTGTTGAAGTAGGTGATTTCTTCAGCAGGGCGACGCTTGCCCACCTTGAAATCTTCACCGGTGTA
>JANRCO010000034.1:1211-6654 GCA_030726975.1 Ilumatobacteraceae bacterium
GGTGTAATACGCAACGGGGATAAGTGCGAGTTGCGTAACAGTGTCGGGCAAGCCGAGCAACTGTGCTGCTTCTTGTTCGTACTTCAAGTGCAAGGTGGTGTACGCAGTGCCAAGGCCACGCGAGCGAGCTGCAAGCATGAAGCTCCACACGGCGGGAAGTAGTGAGCCGTAGTAACCCGTTTGTGCCTGAACGTCGGCGTTGGATGGCAGGCGGTCGAGGCCAATAGGAATGAGGAGCGCAGGAACCTTCTCTAAAATAGTTGCGAGGTAGTCGGCAGATTCCATAATGCCGTCGGCATCGGTACGGCCCTTTTTCTCTACTTGGTTGCGCTGCATCTCGATGTAGGGGAGATACGCCTTGCGGTAGATGTCGGCAAGACCCATCTTCAGATCGGGGTCATCAACCACCATCCAGCGCCACTTTTGCAAGTTTGAGCCAGCAGGAGCTTGTGCGGCGAGACGCACGCAGTCGATGAGCAACTCCCGTGGAACGGGCCGGGTGAGGTCGAGGCGCTTGCGCACGGCCCGGGTGGTGGAAAGGAGGTGGTCTGTCTGGTCCAAATTGAAGGTAAATCCCATAGGATTTAGACTAGTGGTCATCGCCCATGGGGTTGATGCCAGAACGATTCTCGAGTGAAGGACCCCACATGACTGATGCCAAGAAAATCTCACCGCGCCAAGAATGGAGCGAGGCCTTTGAGGCATCGAAATTGCGTGAGGGCGAATACACCACGATGTCGGGTATTCCCATTAAGCCTGTGTACGGGCCAGAAGATGCCGAACACCCTGGCGTGTACCCATACACCCGTGGGCCGTACGCATCGATGTATCGCTCAAAGTTGTGGACCATGCGTATGTTCGCTGGTTTCGGTACTGCCGAAGACACCAACTGGCGCTTTAAGGAAATCATCAAGTCGGGTGGCGACGGACTCTCCACCGCATTCGACATGCCCACATTGTTGGGCCTCGACTCCGACGACGAAATGTCGGAAGGCGAAGTGGGTCGTTGTGGCGTAGCTATCGACACCTTGGCCGACATGGAAGACCTCTACTCGGGCATCGATCTTTCACAGATCACCACGTCAATGACCATCAACTCGCCAGCTGCAGTTATTTTCGCAATGTTTATTGCACAGGCTGAAAAAGCT
Organism: Ilumatobacteraceae bacterium; assembly: GCA_030726975.1. GTDB lineage: Bacteria > Actinomycetota > Acidimicrobiia > Acidimicrobiales > Ilumatobacteraceae > F1-20-MAGs119. The sequence continues at coordinate 2,360 of JANRCO010000034.1, forward strand.
GGTGTGAATCGTGCCCGCGTTGGCGGCACTTTGCAGAACGACATTTTGAAGGAATACCAAGCACAAAAAGAATTTGTGTTCCCTCCACGTCAAAGCATGCGTTTGGTGCGCGACACCATTGCCTTCACTGCCAACGAAATGCCAAAGTGGCACTCCATTTCTATTTCGGGTTACCACATTCGTGAAGCGGGCTCTACTGCCGCTGAGGAATTGGCATTTACTATTGCCAACGGTTTTGCTTACGTAGAGCTCGCGTTGCAAGCTGGCTTGCCCATCGATTCATTTGCGCCGCGTTTGTCGTTCTTCTTCAACGCACACATCGACTTCTTCGAAGAAATTGCGAAGTATCGCGCTGCTCGTCGCATCTGGGCACGTTGGTTGAAAGAGCGTTATGGCGCCAAGCTCGATCGTTCCATGCAATTGCGTTTCCATACGCAAACAGCAGGTGTGTCGCTCACTGCTCAGCAGCCAGAAGTCAACATTGTGCGTACGGCAATTGAAGCTCTCGCTGGTGTTTTGGGTGGTACACAGAGCTTGCACACCAACTCAATGGACGAAGCACTTGCTTTGCCCACAGAAAAGACCGCTCGTATTGCATTGCGCACACAGCAAGTCATCGCCTTTGAAACCAATGTCACCCACGTGGCCGACCCATTGGGTGGCTCATGGTTCGTTGAAGAACTCACCGATGAAATGGAACGTCAGGCAGAAGAGATTTTTGCTCACCTCGACAAACTTGGCGAGGGTTCCATCTTGGAAGGTTGTATTCGCGGAATTGAAGAAAACTGGTTCCAGGGTCGCATTGCCGACTCGGCTTACGAACTTGAGCGTGCTTTTAACCAAGGGCGTCGCACCATTGTTGGTGTGAGCATGTTCAAAGAGGGCAACGAAGACGACAGCCTCGATATTTTGCAAATCACCAATGAAGATGAAGCGCGTCAATTGAAGCGCCTCGATGTGGTGAAGCACGATCGCAATCAGGCCGCAGTCGACGCTGTTTTGGCAAAGTTGGCAACAGAAGCAGCCGATCCGTCAATCAACCTCATGCCCACACTCATCGAAGCTTCAAAGGCATATGCAACTTTGGGCGAAATGATGAACACCATGGCGAACGTGTTCGGGCGCCATGTTGAAGTGCCTACTATCTAAGAAGGTAACGACTACACCAAGTTGGTGTTGAGGAACCGCAGTATCGATTGGGGGAATCGTGCTTCATCTAGAGGAAATGCCGCAACGGGTGAAAGCCTTTTTTGAAAAGGTAGAGCCAACGTGGAAAAACGTCTCGGTGGAAAAGTATGAGGTCATGACAGGTGGCTATAGCCGCTTGTTGGCCCGGGCCGATGTTGCGCATGACGGCATCGTTTCTACTTTTGTTTTACGTGGTGACCCACCAGCCGACAAGAGCTTGTTGTATACCAGCCGTGCTCAAGAGTATGAACTCTTGCGTATCGTTGGTGACGCGGGGGTGCGCACTCCTCACGCGTTGTATTTCGATGCAACTGGTGAAGATCTCGGAACAATGGCCATTGTGATGGAGTTTTCGCAGTCCACTTCATTTTTGCCACACGTTGCTGCGGGGAACTCCATTGAAGGTTTGAATGTTCGCTTGGCAGAGGCCATTGCTTCGTATCAGAGCATTCCTATTAGCGCTTTGCCGGCAAGCATGGAACGCCCAACGAGTTGGGATGCCTACATGACCAAACGCATTAACTCGTGGCGCGAGGCGAGCAACAACCATGTGGAGTCACTTCCTGTATTTCATTACGTAGCCGAGTGGCTTGATGCGCATCGTCCGCCGCCAGCACCGCTTGTGCTCATGCATGGCGACTTCCAGTGCGCCAACGTGATGGTCACAGCCGATGGGCACATAGAGGTCATCGACTGGGAACTTGCTGGAGTTGGTGACCCGCGTGAAGACATTGGATATTTCAAAGCAGTGTCGCAAGCTTCGCCTCCCGACCTACTTGGCGACGATGGCATTGAAGGGTTTTGTGCTCGTTACCGCGAACTCACTGGGCTCAATGAATTACAAGTGAACCCCGCAACTGTTGCTTACTTCTTGGTACTCGGTGTGGTGGGCACCGTAGAGCAGCTGATGCAGGGCGGCGCGGCTTGGGCGAAAGGTGAAAATCATTTGTTCAACTCGGTGTTCAACTTGAGTTCGGTGCTCTTTGGCCAAAGTATGTGGCTGAATTTCTTGGGGCAACTATCGGAACCGATGAAGCAAATTGCTGCTGCAGCAAACGGAGGGAAGTAAATGTTTTCACGACCAACGACCGAACAGTTGCTTGCTGGTATTGCCGAAGAGTTGCGCACCGTGGTGGCGAGCGAAGTGCAAACCGAGACCACAAAAATCATGTTGCAACAAATCGACCAAATTTTGATGGGTTGTTCACGTCGCGCTGCACATGAAATTGCCTGGGTGCATGAAGAAGCAGAGAAAATTGGCGCATTAACCGGTAAGCCCATTGGGAAGCCAGCGAGTTTGCATCTCGAAGATGTGCTGGCGTGGTATCACCAAGTGAGTTCGCTGCTGTCTGACGAAGTAGGGGCAGCATTTCGCAGTGGCGACCAGGGTCGCATCGATGCAGTAAAAGAATTGCTCGATGCTCGCTCAGCTATTGAAATGCAAGTGCTCGGTGCTCTCGAACTTGTGGGTCGTGGCTAATAACCCAGTGGGGTAGCAGTGCCACGGTCAATGCTGCCGTGGCGAAACTTTGCCGCGTCGATAGGCATATGAGCGTCAATTGACTGGCTCGTGGTGTTCTCGTGTACGCAGATGCGCTCAATGATGCGCCATTCACCATTGCGATTTTCATATTGGTCGAGATAGCGCCCAAACCACGTGTCGATGTGGTCAACGCCATTGTCGGTACGGAACACATAAGTGACGTTGTAGATCTCGCCCGAGGCGGTGGATCCGTTCACTTCAATGGCGTGGTTCATGACACAGTGCATGGTTCCTGTGAAGCGCTGATGAGAGTCGATCACGCGGTCACAAAATGCCATTGCATTTCCCACGAATACCCCGTGGTCGTCGGTTGCTTCTGGCCAGTATGCCGATTTCATCAGGTCGCCATCGAGGCGGTCAACACCGCGCGCGTACCTGGCAGCAACTTGTCGAATTGCGTCGTGGTCGGAAAGTGTTGCGCTCATGTTCCCCCTCAAGAAAGTCCGCAATTCAGCGGTCGTCATAGTGTAAACACGAGTGATGAAGAGTACGAGACCCAGAGCGCGCATCCAATGCCTAGTTGCACTTCTGGTGGTCGCCACCTCGTGTGGGTCGGCCGGGTCTACTGAAACCACAACCACGTCAACATCCACAACGGTGCAGCCGGTGGCGACCTCCACAACCAGTACGGTTCCGCCAGTATCGGGAGAACCCGTGGCACTTGGGGTGCTCACGCGTTCTTCGCAAGCCAGTGTGTTGCAAGAGATCTCCAAGTATGTAAATACACAACGCGCAGGTGTGGGCGGCAGGCCGTTAGCGCTTCAGGAGTGTGAAGTTTCCCAAGACCAAACGCTGAGTGACTGTATTGAGGAGTTTGCGCAGAACAAGGTGTACGCAATTGTGGCGACCGATGAAGGTGTGGGAGATATTGGCGCAGCATTGGAAGAAGCAGAGCAAAGTACGCCAGTGGTTGTGGCTAACCCCATCGATGTTACTGTATTGGTGTCGCAAAAAGTCACTGCTATTACGCCTGGAATGCCCGGACTCATGCTGTCGTTGGCAATAGTGGCAGCAGCTGAAAATAAAAGCGTCAGCGTTGTGCATAGTGGGAGCGAAGAATCAAATTCGATTTTTGCATCAATCGTGCGGCCAGTCTTAGTGAAGTCGGGTTTGCGTGTTGAAGACATTTCGGAAGTTGTTGTTCCCGACGATGCAACTAGTGACGAAGTAGTGGAACTACTTGAAGATGCTGAAGTTGCGTCGTCGGCAGTCATTGCCGATCTTGCCGGAGAAAACTGTGCTGGTTTTGCAAAATGGGTGAACTCGTTAACAAGCAAGCCCGTTGTGCTCACCGTTGATGCTTGTGCATTGAGCAACTCAAAAAGTGAAACGGAAAATTGGTATGTGGCGCGATACGGAAACGACTTCACGAATGATCGCGATGCTGAATTTGGTGTGAAGAATTGGGTGTCGTCGTATCGTGAAGGAATTCGTGCTGCAGTACTTGCTGTAGTTGATTTGTTGAGTGAACGAACCGAACGCAATTTGAGCTTGGCCGAAGTAAAAGCGGGCTTGAATGCTTCCGTAGAAAACATTCGTGGTTTTTCACAGGCTCCACAATGTG
>JANRCO010000035.1 GCA_030726975.1 Ilumatobacteraceae bacterium
ACATCACATCGAGTTCATCGGTGGCGCGATCTGACACAGCTACAACCACATCGGTGTTCATGACGTTTTGAATGAGTGGCACATGCTTGTCGCCAATACCTTGAATGTTGTGCTCACCAAAACCATTTTCCAACATGGTGGGGCATTCCAATGCTTCGACGGCAACAACTTTTGTGCCGTAAACATCTTTGAGTTTGTCGCCGGCAGCAATGGTTCCGCCACTACCTGTTGCTGAGGTAAATGCAGCAAGGCGCAGGTTTTTGTTCGCTGAATTTTCGCGGAAGTGCTCGTAAATATGAGCAAGTGCCGTGCCAGTGACTGCGTAGTGCCCCACATGATTTCCAAATTCACAGAACTGGTTCAAAATGAAATTTTCTGGATCTTTGGCCATTTCATTACATGCGTCGTAAATTTCTTTGACGTTGCTCTCGGTACCCGGCGTACGCACAATGTCGGACGGGTCGGCTACCCATTTGTCGAGCCAATCGAAGCGTTCTTGCGACATACCAGCAGGCAACACCGCAACACCACGACTTCCCAAAATGCGGCTAATGGCAATTCCGCCACGCGCATAGTTGCCCGTACTTGGCCACACCGCACGATGACGCGTGGGGTCGAACTGGCCCGTTATAACACGAGGCACGAAACATGAAAATGCAGCCAACACCTTGTGCGCCGTGATCATGGGAAAGCGGTCGCCGAAGGCAACAACAATAGGGCTCTCTACTCCGGTGAGGGCTTGTGGCAACACCACATAGTTCGGCACATCAACGCGGTTACCCACCATGTCGTTGTACCAGTGCACACGAAAGAGGTTGCGAGCATCGGGTGCATCTTTGTGGACACCAGCCGTGATGCTTGCGGGAATAGTTGACGGGTCGGCAAGTTGAGCAAATGTGGGAAGGACAATTTTCTGCTCAGCAAAGCGCTTCACACTGTTGGCGAGCGCCTTTTCATCGACCACCGTGTCGGCGAGACCGAGCTGACTAATGAGAGCTTCTGGGGAAAGGCCAGAGATGCTGGTGGCTTGCTGAGTTGTTGTCACTTTTACATTCTGTCAAAAAAAGTCCCGACACCTCGCCTTTTCAGCCCAAAATCAATGAATCTCTCTCATTTTCGTGACTCTTCGCGATCTCTCGGTAGCCTTCCACCGTCGCCGACGTAGCCCAATGGCAGAGGCACGGCGCTTAGGACGCCGCCAGTGAGAGTTCGAGTCTCTCCGTCGGCACGTGTACATCGACGACCTGCCGACCCCGGCTCTCATCATTGAAGCCAACGCCCTCGAGCACAATTTGTCTGCCATGGCGGCCTCGTACCCCGGCACCACTTTGCGGCCCCATGTGAAAGCCCACAAGTGCACGTCGCTCGCCAAGGTGCAAGAGCGATTCGGGCATACAGGCTTCACCTGCGCAACTCCTCGCGAAGTGCTTGGTCTAGCCAAGGCCGGTCTCAACACCGATATTTTGCTCGCCAACGAGTGCGTCGACGTGGCACGACTGGGTGCTCTTGCTGGAACCAATGTGACCATTGCCGTTGACTCTGAAGAAACAATTCGTGCTGCGTTTCGCGCGGGTCTCAAAAAAGTTGTCATCGATGTTTTTGTTGGACTACCACGATGTGGTTGCGAACCCGACGATGCCACACGACTCGCCGACCTAGCACGCTCGCTTGGCCTCACCGTGCGCGGAGTAATGGGTTATGAAGGTCACCTCATGATGGAAAAGACTGCCGACAAATCACATCAGGTAAATGCTGCAATGCAAACTCTCCATGCATGTGCACAAAGCGTTGGTGGCGACATCATCTCTGCTGGCGGAACGGGAACATACAAAGAACACCTCACCTCGGGCATTACCGAACTGCAAGCGGGCAGCTATGCACTCATGGACTCGCACTATGCGACCCTCGGCTTTCCTTTCATCCAAGCCGCCCACGTGGTAGGAACCGTCATTTCTCGCTCTGCAAAATGGGCTGTTGCCGACGTTGGGCTGAAGGCTCTCGGCATGGACCACGGCAACCCTGAAGTTGATGGTTATGACGTGTGGTTTTGCTCCGATGAGCACATCACCTTTGCCGTGAAGCGCGACGCAGCATCGCAACCTATTCCCGCACCGCTCACACTCCCCCAAGTGGGCGAACGCGTACTCATTACACCTGCACACATTGACCCCACCATGTCGCAACACGAGCGCGCCTTCGTGCACCGCGAAGGACTTGTGGTTGATGAATGGGCTATTGACCTACGTGGTTGGTAAGCACTTTCGCTAGTTCAACAAATGCGCGTCCGCGATGCGACATTGCATTTTTTTCTACCGCATTCATTTCTGCAAAAGTTCTTCCATCGCCATCGGTTGGAATGAAAACTGCGTCGAAACCAAAACCACTCGTTCCTGTTTCACTGGTTGCAATAGAGCCTTCGCACACGCCTTCCACCACAATTTCATCGCCATTTGGCCACAGCAACACCACCACTGTTTGAAAACGACACGAACGTTCGGAGGTGTTTTCCAACGCAGCAAGAAGCTTTCGTTTATTGTCGGCATCGGTTGCTTCTTCACCCGCATAACGCGCTGTTCGTACTCCAGGCAAACCCTGGAGTACGTCAACAAAGAGCCCCGTGTCGTCGGCGAGTGCCGCGCACCCCGTTGCATTCACAATGGCTTGTGCCTTGAGGCGCGCATTACCCACCAACGTGTCGGCGTCTTCTACAACGTCGGGAACCGACGTAGGTCGTGGCAACAAGGAAACACCTTGCGGCATGAGTTGTTCAATTTCTGCAACTTTTCCCGGGTTTGCCGAAGCACACACCAGTTGCAGTGCCATGGTTAACGACCCAAAGTACGAGGTGTTGGTGGAGTCGACAACACATTGCGCTGCACCGTGAAGATTTGCCCCAGCCCATGTGCAGCTAAACCCAAAAGGTCATCGAGTTCACCGCGGCTGAATGCTTTGCCTTCTGCAGTTCCTTGCACTTCAACGAAACTTGGTTCACCGCCAGCAACTGGCTGCAACATCACCACGTTCATATCAACTTCCGCCGAGCTGTCTTCAACGTAAGGAAGGTCGAGAATGGGTTGGCCATTGTGAATGCCAACGCTGATTGCCGCACACTGCGAATGCAATGGGTGCGCCGTAATGAGACCGTTTTGTTGCACACGTGTGAGCGCATCGTGCAAGGCAATGAACCCGCCACAAATACTTGCGGTGCGTGTTCCACCATCGGCTTGCAACACATCACAGTCGACCACTACTTGGCGCTCGCCAAGAAGTTTCATGTCGCATGCTGCGCGCAATGAGCGACCAATGAGGCGTTGAATTTCTACGGTGCGGCCGCTTTGCTTGCCCTTAGCGGCTTCACGGTCGACGCGCTCTGGTGACGAACCTGGCAACATGCTGTATTCCGCAGTCACCCATCCCTTGCCGGTGCCCTTCATCCAACGAGGAACATTTTCATCGACCGAAGCTGTGCACAACACGCGTGTGTTGCCAAAGGAAACCAAAACAGACCCGGCTGCCATCTCGGTGAAATCGCGCTGAAAGGTAAGTGGCCGCAATTCATTCGCCGCGCGTCCGTCTGGTCGTGTCATGTTGTCTCCTTGTTAGTGAATGTTTATTTTACGATCCACGATTGTGCATCGCTCAGCTCTGGGCCAAAGAGTCGACGCCCTAAATGCGCAAACCATTCTGGATCTCCAGAAGAATAAAAGAAATGTTCGCCCACGCGACTTGCGTCTTCTTGCATCTCAGCTACTTCAAGCATCTCTTTGACCGCAAAAGCAGTTTCGTCACCCGATGACACCAGCACCACATCGGGGCCCATCACATCGCTAATTACTCGGGCGAGGTATGGGTAATGCGTGCACCCCAGCAGCAATGAGTCGACACCAGCATCAACGATGGGCGCAAGTAGCCGTTGCGCAAGAAGCGTCACTTCGGCTCCACTTGTTTGCCCACGTTCAACGAACTCCACTAACCCAGGGCATGCTGCCGATACCAACGACACCGAAGCATCTGCTGCTCCAACGGCGCGCTCATATGCACCCGAGTCGATGGTTCCCACAGTACCAATAACACCCACTCGCTTGTTGCGTGTGGTTTGTACGAGCGCACTCACACCAGGTTCAATGACACTCACTACCGGCACTGGCAAGGTTTCTTTCAATTGCTCAAGTGCCACTGAAGCAGCCGTGTTGCACGCCACCACAATGAGCTTCACGTCGAAGTCGTTCACCAAGCTCGTGGCAATTTCGTGGGCAAAGCGCTGTACTTCTGCAGCAGGCTTATTGCCATAGGGGTACCGACCCGTGTCGCCAATGTAAACAAGATCTTCGTTGGGCAACAGGTCGATGACTGCTCGAGCAACCGTCAAGCCACCAAAGCCCGAGTCAAACATTCCAATTGGCTGCACCATTCCGAGAACAGGTTAGAGCCTGGCGCATGCGAGTGCTGTTGCATTGTGCTCAGCGCGGCCATTTTGCACGCAAGTTAAAGAATTCTCGCTATTTTGGTGGCGAATTAGAAGTAGATAATTTTCTCGGCAGCGGCTTCAGCTGCATCGAGGTCGTCGGTGTAGGCACCAGTCGACAAGTACTTCCAGCCACCGTCACACACAATAAACACCACAACACCTTCCTCTAGATCTTGTGCCACTTTTACTGCACCAGCAAGGCTGGCTCCGGAAGAAATTCCAGCAAAAATTCCTGTTTCAGCAACAAGGCGTCGCGTCCACTCAATACTTTCGCGTGGTCGCACCACACGCTTGCGATCGAGAAGTTCAAAGCCATTCCAGTTTTCAAAAACAGGTGGAATATAGCCATCTTCTAAGTTACGCAAACCTTCAACACGCTCACCTAGTGGCGGTTCAATAGCGATGAGTTTGATGTTCGGGTTTTTTTCCTTGAGGAATTTTCCTGTACCCATCAATGTTCCTGAAGTACCGAGACCTGCAACAAAGTGCGTAATTTCAGGGCAGTCGCGCCAAATTTCTGGGCCAGTATTTTCATAATGTGCCTGCGGGTTGGCATTGTTTGCGTACTGATACAAAAAGCACCATTCAGGGTGCGCTTCAGACATCTCTTGCGCACGACGCACGGCACCATTTGAACCTTCTTCGCCCGGAGTGAGAATGATGTCGGCGCCAAAAATCTGCAACATTTGACGACGCTCAATAGACACGCTTGTTGGCATCAAAATAGTGATGGGGTAACCCTTAATTTGCGCAATAGCCGCAAGTGCAATGCCGGTGTTGCCCGACGATGGTTCCAAGATGCGCTGACCTGGCAACAAGGTGCCGTCTTTTTCCGCAGCTTCAATCATCGACTTCGCAATGCGGTCTTTCACCGAACCAAAGGGGTTCTGGTTTTCTAACTTTGCCACCAAACGCACCCGCGGGTTCGGCGACAAAACGCTCACGTCGACCATCGGGGTATTGCCAATGAGGTCGAGCACACTGTCGTTCAACATGAGGGCCTCCCTTGGCAATTCGTGACTATTCCTGTCGGAATTGTACTGAATTACTCGCTCGGATGCTCAGATCAGCTCAGAGATGCTTTCTTCTTCTATCTGAGCAGGTTCGGGAGCCTCAGAATTGATGAGAAAACTCCTCACTTCGGGTACTTCCCTCTTCAGGGTCACAATCACATAGTGCCAACCAGGGTCGGGGGCCTGTGCCACGTCGGTGGGGCTGGGGTACGCCTCGCTGTGGGTATGGCTATGCATCACGCCTATCACCTCATAGCCATCGTCTTCAGCTGCCATCTCGGCGCGAAAATGTTCCTTGGCATCGATGGTGTACACGCGGGCGCTGTTGGCCACATTTGTACATGGCACAAACCGAGCAACCACTCCTGTTTCGCGCACGCCTACTAACAGCCCACAACTCTCATAGGGGTAACCATCGAGAGCGTGTTGTTTCATCTCTTCAATGGAATGTGCGCCAACCGTCAACATGCACTGTGACATTAGCGCCAGAGTTTGCGCACGGTACGACTACGCAACAAGAAGACCACGCGCACGGAACACACGCCTGCGAATTGGTGCAAAAAAGAGTCGCTCCACGCAAATACCAGTAATGAGAATGAGGAAGATACTCATCACAATGAGCGACATATCGCCCAGTGTGCGCCCTACTTCCAAAAGCTGTCCAAGACCCGCGCCAAGTTCAGGTGAAACAGCAATGAGTTCGGCGGCCATCAGCGAACGCCACGCAAAAGCCCAACCTTGTTCTAGCCCTGCCAAATAGTTAGGAAATGCTGCGGGTAGAACCACTTGCCTAATGGAAGAAAACCCAGAGAGACCCAGCACTTTCGCTGCACGCAAATACAACGGCGGAATCTGGTCGATTCCTGCAACAAGCCCGTTAGCAATAGACGGCGCAGCTCCAAGAATCACGACGCAATAAATGGTGCTTGGCGACAAACCAAACCAAATAATTGCCGCGGGCACCCACGCCACCGACGGCAGTTGCTG
>JANRCO010000036.1 GCA_030726975.1 Ilumatobacteraceae bacterium
GATGAGGGGGCATTTCCGGGAAACTGCGAGGGGGGTGGTGGCGGGGGCAAGTTGCTCATACCCACATGATATGGGCTGGGTGGTCGTCATGTATCCCCCACCTCGTAATCGGGTATGGATAGCGTTCTGCAATGGCTCGCCAATGCTCACGTTCCGGATGCTCCTCGCCAGCATCAATGACCCTTACCTATCAATACAACCGCTCAGTGGCCTGGATCGATCAACTGCAGGCTGAACGTGATCCGCATGCTTACGATCTCTGCGAACGGCACGGAAAACGCACCACTGTTCCTTCAGGTTGGCGCCTCGAAGACCGCCGAGCTGTGTATCACTTCATCACACCCAATCGCCTTGCCGGGTAACTCAGCTCCGCGGCACTCGAGCGATTACCGCGGTACCGCATCGCTCTATTCGCTGCCAACGGTCATTGGCGGTTGGCTGGGTTGTTATCTCGTTGCCAATATTTTAGGTGGCGTCATTGTGGGTACAACAAGCGCTCCTTCTGGCGAAGAACCCATCTGGGTTCTTGGTGCATCAGCCCTTGCATTGTGGACACCATTCATCGTCATGTTGGTGATGCTCTCGCGCAAATTGGGTTCAGGTCATTTTTGGAGCGACTATTCCGTTCGCTTTCAGCCAATTGATGCTCTCGGTATTCCCTTGGGAATTGCATCGCAAATACTTTTAGTGAGTGCGGTGTATTGGCCATTGCGCAAAATTTTCCCTAATACCTTCGACCCAGCAGATGTTGAAGATCGTGCACGCGACCTTTACGACCGTGCTGATGGCGGATGGCTCATCGTTCTCGTGCTCATTGTGGTGGTTGGTGCACCCATTGTTGAAGAACTCGTGTACCGAGGATTCATACAGGGAACTTTGCGGGGAACCATGAATCATGGCGTTGCGCTTGTGGTGACAGCGGTGTGGTTCGCACTCATCCATTTCGTGCCCGTGGAGTATCCAGGGCTTTTTGCCATTGCCTTGGTTTTAGGTCTTTCGTATCACTTTTCCCACAGAATTGGTATGGCAATAGTGACGCACATGGCTTTTAATGCAACAGGATTATTACTTGTAGCCCTGAAGTGAGTCACTTATTGGCACCATAAATGCCACAATGGTACGTATATGACCACTGAAATCGAAAGCGAACACGACGTTGAAGACGAAGTAGTTGCGCCGAACAGAATCCAGAAACTTGCTGCATCGTTTCAGGGCTTTCAAATCTTCTCAACAATTGTCATTGTGGGCGGGGCGATGTTGTTTCTCTTCGCAACGTTGCATCCTTCGCTGATTTTTAGAAACAACACGCCAACAGGTGGCGACATGGGTGCCCATGTATGGGGCCCGGCGTTTTTGCGCGACAACTTGTTGTCGAACTTCAAACTGTCGGGCTGGAGTATGGACTGGTACTCCGGTTTGCCCACGTACCGCTTTTATATGGTGGTGCCGGCGTTATTCATCTTGTTGCTCGACATCGTTCTTCCTTATGGCATTGCATTCAAAATTATTGCAGTGATAGGAATTATTGCACTCCCTGCATGTGCGTGGGCTTTTGGAAAACTTGCGCGATTCGCATACCCATTGCCCGAACTTTTCGCCTTAGCTGCAACTGTTTTTCTCTTCGATGAAAGCTTCACTATCTATGGAGGAAACATTGCCAGCACCATGGCTGGGGAGTTTTCCTTTTCCATTGCATTGGCGTTTGCATTTCTCGGGTTGGGTTTTTTAGCCCGCGGTCTTGACGACGGAACAAAAAGAGGAGCAGCGGCTATATGTATTGCCTTATCTGGGCTAAGTCACGGCATCGTTCTCATTTTTGTGTTTGGTGGTGCGGCCCTCATGGTTCTCATCCACGCCAATAAACAACGTTTTCGTTTTGGCGTCAGTGCAATTGGTGTAGCGGTATTGCTCTCATCATTTTGGGTCATGCCCTTTCTCACAGCGCATGCCTTCATGACCGACATGAAATATGAGCCACGTCCGAGCGGCGCGACCGATTCATTTTGGGACATGTTCTTCCCGCACACCGTCTTTTGGGATCTCTTTGTTATGGCATTTGCCCTCATCGGTTTTGCTGCCTGCATTGTGCGCAAAAAAACTTTTGGCATGTGGATGGGCGTGTACTGCACGGCATTATTTGCCGGGGTGTACATCACCCGCGACAGTTTGCCCGTCATTGGTCTGTTGTGGAACCCGCGTCTCTTGCCGTTTATGTACATTTTGCGTTACATGCTCATGATGATCGGCATTTATGCCGTCATTGCATCGGCGGTGCGTTTGGCCATGCTTGAACGTGGAGAAAAGTCGGTGCCAGTTCCAGCAGAGGTGACTTCTGGGTTTGTGCGTAACGGTTCCGTGTGGGCAGTTGCCGTCACGGTTCTGTGCATCTTTGGTTTTCGGTTTCAGCAGTTGCCATTTGCTTCGGTGGTAGTAGGGGCCAACGATAAATCGGAATATTCATGGGGCCCATTTCGTGGTCCATCTGGCAACAAAGCATTTGTCGATGGGTGGGCACGCTGGAACTTTCAAGGATATGAAGGCAAGCCTGCATACGGTGAATACGAAGGCATTGTTCAAACCATGAAAAAAATTGGCGAAGACCCTGATTTGGGGTGTGGTCGAGCATTGTGGGAAAACAGCAGCGACCTCAATAAGTACGGCACCACCATGGCGCTGATGCTGTTGCCATTTTGGACCGACGGGTGCATTGGTTCGCAAGAAGGACTCTTCTTTGAAGCTGCCGGCACAACGCCGTATCACTTCATTAGTGCTGCTGCGATGTCGAAACAAAGCAGCAACCCAGTTCGTGAGCTGCGTTACGACAACAACAATGCCGAAATGGGTGTTCATTACTTGCAAGAGCTCGGTGTGCGGTACTACATGGCCTACACACCAGAAGCGGTAGCGCAAGCCGAGACGCAAAAAGACCTCACTGAAGTTGCTCGTAGTGGGCCATGGGTGGTGTACCAAGTGGCCGATAGCGACTGGGTAGTGCCAATGACCGTGCAGCCCGTTGTAGTGGAAAAACGTTCGGGCGACCAACGTGAGCGCTGGCTCGAGCTCGGTTCAAGCTGGTTGCAAAACACCGATGAATGGGCGGCCACGCCAGTGGCTAATGGGCCAAAGGAATGGCAACGTGTTACTGTTGCTCCCGACCTCAATCGTCGCGTAGGAGACCCAGGAAGTTCATCGCGCAGTGTTGATATTGTTCAACCACTAGAGGAAATTACCCCGGTGGCATTGCCACAAGTGAATATTTCGAACTACTCACATACACAAGAATCACTTTCTTTCACAGTGGACAAAGTAGGAGTACCCGTGTTGGTGCGGGTGAGCTATTTCCCGAACTGGACTGTTTCGGGTGCAAAAGGTCCGTATCGGGCTGCACCAAACATGATGGTGGTCATTCCTACCGAGAAAAATGTGCAATTGAAGTACTCATCTACTGGCATCGACAAACTTGCCTATTTATTCACCTTCATTGGCATTGGAATTGTTATTTTTTGGTGGCGGCGCGGCCCGTATCGTTATGGCACATCAATGCCACCGCTAATGTAATTATGAGATGACACATTCAGATCTCACCAATATTTTCAAGGCATACGACGTTCGCGGAACTGTTCCCGATCAATTCAATGTCAACATCGCACGAGCAGTGGGGGTTGGCTTTGCTCGCTTTGCAAAAACTTCCACCATTTTGGTGGCTCGCGATATGCGGCCTTCCGGAGTAGAGCTCGTCGCTGCATTTGCAGAGGGCGCAATGTCGCAGGGTGTCGATGTCATTGATCTTGGTTTAGCAAGTACCGACTTGTTGTACTTTGCTGCTGGCTCGCTCGATGCACCAGGGGCAATGTTCACCGCATCACACAACCCCGCGCAATATAACGGCATCAAATTTTGCTTGTCGGGGGCGCGGCCAGTTGGTGTAGATAGCGGCCTCAACGATATTCGTGAAGTTGCCATGCGTGAATTGGCGCAACCATCGGCATCGGTGGCAAGTAGAGGCCAGTTGTCGCAACGCAATTTGCTCGATGCATTTGCCGACCATGTGGTGAGCTTTGTCGATCAAGACCAACTCATTCCTTTGAAAGTTGTTGCCGATACAGCAAACGGAATGGGTGGCCTGGTGGTTCCTGCAGTATGCGAACGACTTCCACAAATACAACTTGAAGTGATGTTTGGTGAACTCGATGGCACCTTCCCTAATCACCCAGCAGACCCCATTCAGCCTGCCAATCAAAAAGATCTCCAAGCACGCGTCTTATCTGGCGGGTTCGATGTTGGCCTGGCATTCGACGGCGACGCCGACCGGGTATTCGTTGTTGACGAAAAAGGAATTGGGTTGTCGGGAAGCACAACAACTGCTTTGTTGGCCGCAGCAGTGTTGCGCAAAAATCCTGGTGCAAAAATCATTCACAACCTCATCTGCTCCAAGGCAGTACCTGAAGTCATTACGGAATACGGGGGAGTGCCTATTCGCTCTCAGGTAGGGCACAGTTACATCAAACAACTCATGGCAGAAACTGGTGCTGTGTTTGGTGGAGAGCATTCAGCGCACTATTACTTCCTCAACAATTATCGTGCCGATAGCGGGCTCATTGCTGCAATGCACATGTTTAATGAGATGAGTCGTAGCGGTGAAAAGCTTTCGCAGGTACGTATTCCCTTTGAGCGCTACAGCGCAAGTGGTGAAATCAATACACAAGTCAATGACCCTCTGGCTGTCATTGAAAAAGTGGGTGCCGCATTTGCTACATTTCCGAGCGATCGTCTCGACGGGCTCACCATCGATTGCGGCTCATGGTGGTTCAACCTGCGACCCTCGAACACCGAGCCATTATTACGACTCAATCTTGAGGCAAATAACCGCGATGAATGCGACCAGCATGTTTCAGAAGTGCTTGCCCTCATTACACAAAGCGCGTAGCAGTAACCCCAGCACAAATTGGCTAGTGTAAAGGTATGTCGTTAAACGCAAAATTGTTGGAGATTCTGGCTTGCCCAGAAGACAAAGGCCCGCTGTTCTATGTGGAATCAGAGTCGCTTCTCTACAACAACCGTTTGCAGCGCGTCTACGACGTCAAAGCGGGCATTCCCGTCATGCTCATCTCTGAATCACGCACTGTTGATACCGGTGAACATGATCGCATCATGGCAAAAATCACCGCTGAAAACATTCAGCCCACCTTTATTGCGCACTAGTATTTACCAGTCGGGCTGAAAGACCGGAGCCAGCAGGCCCCAGCCCGGGTACTTTCCCTTCATATCGACAGTCCCCGAAAGGCTCCTCCATGTCTACAAATAGCACCTTTGCACAACGCGGCGATTTCCGCGTTGCAGATCTTGCGCTTGCTCCATTTGGTCGCAAGGAAATTCACCTCGCCGAACACGAAATGCCAGGCCTTCGCGCACTGCGCAAAGAGTTCGGTCCAACCAAACCACTCAAGGGTTGCCGCATCTCTGGTTCATTGCACATGACTATTCAAACTGCAGTGCTCATTGAAACCCTTGTTGAATTAGGCGCTGAAGTGCGTTGGGCGAGTTGCAATATTTTCTCTACTCAAGACCATGCAGCAGCAGCTGTAGTAGTTGGCCCAAATGGCACAGCAGAAAACCCACAGGGTGTTCCTTGTTACGCATGGAAGGGCGAAACTCTTGAAGAGTATTGGTGGTGCACCGATCAGATGATGACATGGCCCGATGGCGATGGCCCCAACATGATTCTCGACGACGGCGGCGATGCCACCATGCTCGTGCATAAAGGCGTGGAGTTTGAAAAATCGGGAGTTGTTCCCGACCCCACCACAGCATCAAACCCTGAATTTGCCATTGTGCTTGGCTTATTGCAGCGCAGCTTGAAGTCGGAGCCACAGAAGTGGACCACGATGGCTAAGGGCATTAAAGGCGTGACCGAAGAAACCACCACTGGGGTGAAGCGTTTGTACAAAATGTCAGAGAATAATGAACTTTTGTTCCCTGCCATCAACGTGAACGACAGTGTGACTAAGAGCAAGTTCGACAATCTTTATGGTTGCCGCCATTCGCTCATCGACGCCATCAACCGTGCCACCGACGTCATGATTGCCGGAAAGCTTGCAGTGGTCTGTGGCTATGGCGACGTAGGTAAGGGTTGTGCGCAAAGTTTGCGTGGTCAAGGCGCACGAGTCATCGTGACCGAAATTGACCCCATCAACGCGCTGCAGGCAGCAATGGAAGGGTATGAAGTGAATACCCTCGAATCAGTTGTCGGGCAAGCAGATATTTTTGTTACTGCAACAGGTAACGAGGCAATTGTTGATGTGACTCACATGTCGAAAATGAAACACAATGCCATCGTCTGCAACATTGGCCACTTCGATAACGAAATCGATATGGCTGGTTTGGCTCGCAGTGGTGCAACACGCGACGAACTCAAAGCCGGTACCGACCTGTGGTCGTTCCCCGATGGTCATTCTGTCATTGTTTTGGCAGAAGGCCGTTTGGTGAACTTGGGTTGCGCAACTGGTCACCCAAGTTTCGTGATGAGTTGCTCATTCACCAACCAAGTCATTGCCCAAATTGAGCTGTTCAACTACACCGAAAAATACCCACTTGGTGTTTATGTATTGCCAAAAAAACTTGATGAGAAAGTTGCTGCATTGCATCTCGATGCTCTCGGTGTTGTGCTCACACAGATGAACGATGTGCAGGCTGAATACTTGGGAATCGACCCATCGGGCCCATTCAAGCCCGAGAACTACCGCTACTAAACAACAAGAGTTACATTTCGAGTGCTTGCCCCGTTGCTGATTCATCCAGCGACGGGGACATGCGCAATCTGTGCAGCGCTTTTTGTACAAGCGGGCCAATACCAAAGGCAAAGACGAATGTACCGAGCCCAAGTGACCCGCCCAAGATGAGCCCAACAACCAACACGACAATTTCAACGGTGGTGCGGGCCAGGCGAATGGAAATACCAAAGCGTTTGTTGAGGCCCAGCATGAGGCCGTCGCGGGGTCCAGACCCGAGTTCGGCGCCAATGTAGAGCCCAGAGCCAAATGCAATAAAGAGCATTCCTGCAGCGAGGTATGCCACACGGGCAAGAAGGAAATCAGAATCGGGAAGGAGATCTTCCATCACGTTTTCAACGAGCCCAATTTGGATGGCGTTCATAATGGTGCCGATACCAGGCTTCATGCGCAGCGGAATCCATGTGAGCAGCAGAACCACCCCAACAATGATGATGACCGTTCCCATTTTGATATCGGTTTTTTCACTAATGCCCTGATGCAGAACATCCCACGGTGGAACGCCGAGGTTACTGTGCACGAAGCAGGCAATGCCGGCGCCAAAGCAAAAGAGCCCGGCAGCGCATCGAGCAAGCCGCTCAAAAAATCGTTCGCGCAGGGGTCGCGGAGTGCTCGTAGATGGCATTGGCGAATGTTACTGCCATCAACTTCTCGGAATGAACACAATAAAAGGTGTTCACGCGAAAGATTCACCTTATTGCTCAAGTTCCAGACCGGGCATCATTGCCGTTTTATGTGAGTGCTGCTGCTGTGTTCGAAGGAAACGTGCGCACAGCGGTCATTTCGTTGAAATACCGCAATGAGCGCCAATTCGCAAAACCACTTGCCAAACTTTTGTCAAATGCAATTCTGCGTGAACGTGCAATGAACTATGACTTTGATTACGTCACATGGGCACCCACAACCGCTCAACATCTCCGACAACGCGGAATGGATCACGCAGAGCTCATTGCGCGTGAAGTGGGTAAGGAGTTAGGTATTCCCGTCAAAAACCTCTTGCGCAGAATGACACATGAAACACAAACGCATCGGTCGCGTCAACAACGCCTTTTGGGGCCAACCTTTCGAGCGCATTGTCTTGCCACTGGCCGAAAAGTGCTGGTGGTAGATGATGTAGTGACAACGGGGGCAACTTTGCATGCGGTTCGGCGCGCATTTCGCAGTATTGGGGTGGAATTAGTGGAATGCTGGGCGGTCGCTGCGACCCCTAGCAGGTAGAATTTCGCCCTAATGAGTATTCTTGATCGTGTTCTCCGGGCCGGCGAAGGCAAAAAGGTCAAGGCCTTAGAAGGTCTTGTTCCAGAAATCAATGCCCTCGAGGTATCTGTTGCCGCATTGTCTGACGATGCCTTGCGCGGCAAGACCGACGAATTTCGCCAACGTATTGCTAACGGTGAGTCTCTCGACGATCTGTTAGTTGAGTCATTTGCTGTAATGCGCGAAGCGGCAAAGCGCGTGCTGGGGCAGCGCCATTACGACGTGCAACTCATGGGTGGCGCAGCGTTGCACTTCGGTTGGATCTCTGAAATGAAAACCGGTGAAGGTAAAACTCTTGTTTCCACCTTGCCTGCATACCTCAATGGTCTCTCGGGCAATGGCGTGCATCTTGTGACCGTCAACGACTATTTGGCCCGACGCGACTCCGAGTGGATGGGTCGCGTACACCGTTGGCTGGGTCTCAGTGTTGGTCTTGTGGTTCCAGGCCACCGCGAATCTCCACAACAAAAGCGTGAAGACTACGCAGCCGACATCACCTACGGAACCAACAATGAATTTGGCTTCGACTACTTGCGCGACAACATGGCTGGGTCGTTAGAAGAAAAAGTTCAGCGTGGTCATAACTTCGCCATTGTCGACGAAGTCGACTCCATTCTCATCGACGAGGCACGTACTCCGCTCATCATTTCGGGTCGCTTAGCCGACGCTGCACAGTTGTACTACCGCTTTGCTTCGGTGGTGCGAGCACTTACCCGTGACGTTGACTACGAAGTCGATGAGCCAAAGCGCACAGTTGTGCCAACTGAAGTAGGAATCGAAAAAGTTGAAGCGCAATTGGGTGTCGGAAACCTCTACGACGGCGTGCAACAAAACTTGGTGCACCAACTACAAGTGGCGTTGAAAGCTAAAGAACTGTACAAGCGCGATAAGGACTACATCATCCAGGGTGGTGAAGTAAAAATCGTCGACGAATTTACAGGTCGTATTCTTGAAGGTCGGCGCTGGAGTGAAGGTATTCACCAGGCAATTGAGGCCAAAGAAGGCGTCAAAATTAAAGAGGAAAATCAGACTCTTGCCACCATTACATTGCAGAACTATTTCCGCATGTACAAAAAACTCTCTGGTATGACCGGTACAGCTCAAACTGAAGCGGCGGAACTTGTCAACACCTATCAACTTGCTGTTGTATCTATTCCAACAAATCAAACTATTCAGCGTCTCGATCAGCCCGACCTCATCTACAAAAATGAAGATGCAAAGTTTGCTGCTGTTGTCGATGAAATTACTGAGAAGTATAAAAATGGTCAACCGGTTCTTGTCGGAACCATCAGCGTGGAAAAGAGCGAACTCCTTTCGCGTCAGCTCAACAAGCGTGGAATTAAGCACGAAGTGCTGAACGCAAAACAGCACAGTCGAGAAGCACACATTGTTACTCAAGCTGGTCGTATTGGTTCAGTAACTGTTGCTACCAACATGGCTGGTCGCGGCGTCGACATTCTTTTGGGCGGAAACCCTGAAGGCCTTGCGCGCCAAGCAGTGCTGGCCGAAGGGTTCACAGAAGAAACCCTGCTCGACGAGTTTGCTCTTCCGGTTCCGTTAGATCAGATGCCAGCCGACTTCCAAACCTCTCGCGCCACAGCGCAAGCCCGCTACAGCGCCTTACTTGAAGAATTCAAGGTGCAGTGTTCTGCAGAAGGCGACGAAGTGCGCGCTGCTGGTGGACTCTTCGTATTAGGAACAGAGCGCCATGAAAGCCGCCGTATCGACAACCAGCTGCGTGGTCGTGCAGGGCGTCAAGGCGACCCAGGCGAGAGCCGTTTCTACTTATCGCTCGACGATGAACTTTTGCGTTTGTTTGCAACAGGTGCACTGAGTTGGGTGATGTCTCGTGCTTTGCCCGACGACGAAGCAATTGAAGCAAAAATGGTGACAAAAGCTATTGAACGTGCGCAAAGTACCGTTGAGCAGCGCAACGGTGAAATTCGCAAGAACGTGCTCAAATACGACGAGGTCATGAATGAGCAGCGCAAGGTTATTTACATGCGCCGCGATCAAATTCTCGATGGCCTCGACCTGCACGCTGCTGCGATGGAGTATTTGTCAGATGCAGTCGATTCGCTCATTGCTGCCTATTGCGTCAGCGAAGCCGACGATGAATGGGATCTCGATGGCCTCACTCGCGAGTTGGCCACCTATTGGCCAACCACGGTTGCTATTTCCCTTCTCGAGCAAGCTTCGTCAACCGACAACATTTACGACATCGTGATGGCCGATGCTGCTGTGTTCTACAAACAGCGTGAAGAGCAACTCGGCGAAACAGTAATGCGTGAAATTGAACGTCAGGTGATGTTGCGTATTATCGATCAACGCTGGCGTGAACACCTTGAAGAGATGGACTACCTCCAAGAGGGCATCAACTTGCGTGCCATGGGTCAAAAAGACCCACTCACCGAGTGGCAGCGCGAGGGCTACGACATGTTTGGCTCGCTCATGAAAGGCATCGCACAAGATTTCGTGAAGTACGTCATGCATGTTGAAGTGGTGTCAGACGACGCTGCAGGAACCACCGTGCAAAACATTCGTCAAACATCTTCCGATGACGACGTGGCTTCAGGCTTCGATGCGGCTGTTGCCTCGGCAATTGCCGATGGTGAATTGCCACCCGAGGCGGCACCTATTCGTGCGGTCAGCAACACGCCAGTGGTGAAAAGCGAATTCGATAAAACTCCTCGCAACGCGCCGTGCCCTTGTGGTTCGGGCAAAAAATTCAAGGTGTGTCACGGCAAAGCTGCCTGACACCATACCAAGGCTTTTCTCTCCATGCGTGACTTCACCGACGACCTACGAGATCTCCGGCGCCGACTCGGCGAGGCTTCTTCGTATCTCAAGGTCGAACAAAATACTGCGCGTCTCAGTGAACTTGAAATTGAAATTTCGCGTCCCGATTTGTGGGATAACCAAGATCTTGCAAAAAAGGTGAACACGGAATACTCCAACATCAAGTCAGACCTCGACGAGTTCCAGCAACTCACCGCCGCGGTTGATGACCTCGATGTCTTGCACGACATGGCACGTGAAGTAGACGACGCAACACAAGAGCCTGAACTTGCCGATGGCATTTCGCGTGCTTCGAAGCAGCTACGTACCCTCGAGCTGCGCAGTTTGTTTACTGGCGAGCACGATGAGGTTGATTGCATCGTGCAAATCAACGCAAAAGACGGTGGCGTCGATGCACAAGACTGGTCGGAATTGCTCTTGCGGATGTACACGCGTTGGGCCGAGCGTCGTGGCTTCACAGTGGAATTAAGCGGCATCTCTGAAGGCACTGAAGCCGGCATCTTGTCTGCCGACTTCACCATTCATGGCCGCTATGCCTATGGTCTCATGACCTCAGAGCGCGGCACACATCGTCTGGTGCGTATTAGCCCATTCGACAACCAGGGTCGCAGGCAAACAAGCTTTGCGTCGGTACAAGTGTGGCCCGTCATGGACGCTCCGAACATTGAAGTTAATGAATCAGAAATTCGCATGGAAGTATTTCGCGCATCGGGTGCTGGTGGACAACACATCAACAAAACATCGTCTGCAGTGCGACTCATTCATGAACCAACTGGTTTAGTTTCATCATCGCAAGAAGAACGCAGTCAGTTGCAAAACCGCGAACGTGCGATGACAAGACTCAAAGCAATGATTGCTGCACGCATTGAAGAAGAACACGAAGCAGAGCGTGACCGTATTGCTGGTAAGCCTGCGCAAGTGGGTTGGGGAAGTCAAATTCGTTCATACGTGATGCAGCCATATCAAATGGTGAAAGATGTGAGAACAGAAGTAGAAGACGGCAATGTTGCTTCCGTGCTCGATGGTGATTTAGACGAATTTATGGAAGGTTTTTTGCGTTGGCGGCGCTCTCTCGACGAAAAATAAGCACTTTCATGGCTTGTTGCCAATGTGCTGATAGGTTCACTTTGTCATGATTCGCTTAGACAATGTGACCAAGGTGTACGGAACCGATTCCGTTGCGGTGCGAGATGTAAGTTTCGACATCGGCAAAGGAGACTTCGTCTTTTTGGTGGGTCCTTCAGGTTCAGGGAAATCCACTCTCTTGCGTCTCATGAACCGTCAAGAACGTCCAGAACGTGGCGATGTATGGATCGCTGGTCGCAATATCAACGAGCTCAGCGACTCCCGAGTGCCTTTCCTGCGGCGTGGCATGGGAAATGTTTTTCAAGACTACAAATTGCTCTCAAATAAGACGGTTTTTGAAAACGTGGCATTTGCCTTAGAAGTAATTGGCAAGCCCCGTCACGTGATTCGTCAACAAGTTCCGGCAGTTCTTGAACTTGTGGGCCTAGAAGACAAGCACGACCGCTTGCCCGACCAGTTGTCGGGTGGCGAGCAGCAACGTGTCTCTATTGCTCGGGCATTTGTTAATAGGCCACTCATCATGTTGGCCGACGAACCAACAGGAAACCTCGACCCCGCCACCGGCGAGGGAATTATGCAGCTGCTCGACAGCATCAACCGCAGCGGAACAACAGTGGTCATGGCCACTCACGACCATCGCATTGTCAACATGATGCGTAAACGAGTTATTCAACTCGATCGTGGCGTACTTGTGCGCGACCAAGAACGAGGGGTATACGAATAATGTTGAGTCGCATTGCATACGCTTTTCGTGAAACGTGGGCCAGTTTCCGTCGCAACCTCACGCTTACCGCGGCTGCTATAGTGACATCGGCAATTTCGTTGTTGCTCGTTGGCGCCACGTTCCTCATTCAACGCGGGTTCGACAATCTTCTTGTGCGCTGGAAGGGCGACGTGCAAATGATTGTGTTCGTTGCTTCCGATGCCGCCCCCGAACAAATTGCCTACATCGAAGAAATCATTAAAAGTCAACCCGCAGTCATTGACCTCAATAATTTGAAGTATCTCGACAAGGAGGCCAGTTTTGAAGAAGCAAAGGTCATCTTCACAGGTGACCCCACTTTGCTGAGTTTGCTCACGCCTGAGACAATTCCGACGCAATTTAAAGTGGTGCCGCTCACCGGCGATGCTGCACTCGTGCGCAGTTTGGCCGAGCAATATCGTGGTCTTCCGAAAGTGGAAGGTGTCTCACTTGCTGAAGACGAGTTCCAGGTCATCTCTACGTTGTCGGGCTTTGTTCGTACGGTCACGATTGTGATGTCGGTGGTGCTTTTAGGCGTTGCGGTGGCTCTCATTTGGAACACCATCAGAACCGCGATGTTTGCTCGCCGTCGAGAAATTGAAGTGATGAAGTTGGTGGGTGCCACCAACTGGTTCATTCGCATTCCCTTTATGTTGGAGGGGCTACTTCAAGGTCTCATTGGCGGTGTGGCGTCGTGTGGAGGGCTCTGGGCACTGAATCGCGCCTGGACAAGTGGCGTGGCTGGGTTTAAGCCTGGCACCGGAATCAGTGCGTTAGTAGTGCCCGGCAGTTATGTCAATGGGGTCATGGTGATGCTGCTTGTTATTGGTGCTTTGGCGGGCGCCATTGGCTCGGGCATTGCGGCTAGCCGATTCCTCGATGTGTAGACAGACCTACCAATACGCAACCACGTAACAAATTCAGGTAAAAAGGGTAATGACTTCTACCGATATTTTGTTTGACGTTTCAGATGGCATTGCCACCATTACATTGCATCGGCCAGATGCACTCAATGCCTTCACCAACCAAATGGTGCGTGACCTCAAGGTTGCATTCGATGAAGTAGATGCAAACGACGACATTCGTGCTCTCGTCATGACAGGTAGTGGGCGCGCTTTTTGTGCCGGAGCCGACCTGTCGAGCGGCGGTAAAACGTTTGAAAAAGGCGGCAGCGACATCACCGACAAAGGTGGTGTGGTGCGCGATGGTGGTGGGCTCGTCTCGCTACGCATTTTTGAATTGAAGAAACCAGTCATTGCCGCCATCAATGGCGCTGCAGTTGGCGTGGGCGCAACAATGACCTTGCCCATGGACATTCGATTGGCAAGTACTAAGGCGAAGTTCGGCTTTGTCTTTGCAAAGCGTGGCATTGTTCCTGAAGCATGTTCATCGTGGTTCTTGCCGCGATTGGTGGGCATCTCGCAAGCTGCCGAATGGGTCTATACGGGGCGTCTCTTTAGCGCTGAAGAAGCATTGTCGGGTGGACTTGTGCGCAGCATTCATGAGCCAGAAGATCTGCTACCTGCTGCATATGCCATTGCTCGAGAAATTGCCGACAACACGTCACCAGTTTCTGTGGCGTTATCACGGCAAATGATGTGGCGCATGCTGGGAGCAGATCACCCCATGGAAGCGCACCGTGTTGACAGCCGTGGTATTCAAATGCGCGGTCGCAGCGCCGATGCGAAAGAAGGCGTAGTGAGTTTCTTGGAAAAGCGTGCAGCAGTATTCACCGACAAAGTGAGTGACGGATTGCCAGCTATTTTCCCCGATTGGGAAGATCCTGAGTTTTCGTGAGCGATGAAGAAATATCGGTCTACGACGAAGTAGGAGGCATGCTTTTTTTCCAAGGCATCGCCGCTCGCTTCTATGAGGGTATTCGCACCGACGCAGTGTTGCTGCCGTTGTACCCCGATGGTGAAGACCTAGATGGTGCAACTCATCGACTCGCTTTGTTTCTTGCCCAGTACTGGGGTGGGCCACATACTTACAACGAAGAGCGTGGTCAGCCCATGTTGCGTGCACGGCATATGCCGTATCGCATTTCAGAACTCGAAAGAGATCACTGGTTGCTACATATGTTGACAGCGGTGAGTGAAGCCGACATCAGCGATGAAACGCGGGCCAAATTTGTGGACTATTTCGTGAAAGCTGCCGAGCACTTACGCAACGATCAACCGCTGCGGCTCGTTAATCCGTAACACGCAACTGCAGCTGCTGCTGCCACATTGAGTGAGTCGATTCCTTCAGCCATGGGAATGCGTACACGCATCGTTGCGGCATTCATCACGCTTAGTCCAAGACCTTCACGCTCTGAGCCGAGAATAAGTATCAATTTCTCTATGGGGGCAAGCTCGGCCATATTGAGTGCGTCATGCGCTGGTGTGAGCGCACAACTAGTGAAGCCGTTGGCATGGAACTCATCGAGCACAGGGGCGAGTTGGGCGACACGGCAAATGTTGGCATCGAATGAAGTTCCCATAGAAACGCGCAGTGCACGACGCGTGAATGGGTCAGATGTTTCGCTATCAAGCACCACGCCATGAAACCCGAATGCCTGTGCGCTGCGCATAATGGCACCCACATTGGTGGGGTTGTCTATTTGAGAAAGCATCACAATGCGCGAGTGCTTGCTGAGCAGAGTTGCGACGTCTGACGCTGGTGGTTTAACAAAGAGGCCAACCATGCTGAGTGCAAGGGCCAAACCAGTTGCTTCACGGCGAACACTTTCTTCAGCCACAAGAACTTCTGTGTCGCCGAGCAAATGCAGAAAAGGCTCGAGGCGATGCACCTGGTTGGGGTCGCACAAGATGGTGTTCGGCGTAAAGCCCGTTTCGAGGGCGCGCAACACAACGAGGTCACCTTCGGCAATGAACTGGGCGCCATCAATGTCGCCGCGGCGTTGAGGGCGGTTATTGAGTTGGCGTTCGCGAAAGCGAAACGGTACGAGTGCAGGGTCGGTAACAACTTCTACAAAACGTGTACGAATGGCCATTGTTTAGTAGTACCAAGGAAAGCGTGACCAGTCGGCATCACGCTTTTCCAAGAAGGAATCGCGACCTTCTTGTGCTTCATCGGTCATGTAAGCCAACCGAGTTGCTTCACCTGCAAAAATTTGTTGACCAACGAGGCCGTCGTCGATGAGGTTGAAGGAGAACTTCAACATGCGTTGCGCCGTGGGGCTTTTCTCGTTCACTTCTTTTGCCCATTGAAGAGCGGTGTTCTCGAGTTCATGGTGAGGAACAACAGCATTCACCATGCCCATGCGGAGTGCATCGTCGGCGGAATACTCGCGACCAAGGAAGAAGATTTCACGTGCAAATTTCTGACCCGTTTGGCGTGCAAGATACGCAGAGCCATAGCCGCCATCGAAACTTGCGACATCGGCATCGGTTTGCTTAAAGCGAGCATGTTCTTGTGAAGCAATGGTGAGATCGGCAACCACGTGCAAGCTGTGCCCACCGCCGGCAGCCCAACCAGGTACTACACAAATCACAACTTTTGGCATGAAGCGAATGAGGCGTTGCACCTCAAGAATATGAAGGCGTCCTGTGCGCGCTGGGTCGCGATCGGCGATCTCGTTGCCTTCTACGTATTGGTAGCCATCTTTGCCACGAATGCGTTGGTCGCCACCGCTGCAAAATGCCCAGCCGCCATCTTTGGGTGAAGGGCCATTGCCGGTGAGAAGCACACAACCCACATCGCTCGTTTGTCGAGCATGGTCGAGGGCGGTAAAGAGTTCGTCGACCGTGTGCGGGCGAAAAGCGTTACGCACTTCGGGTCGGTTGAACGCAATGCGCACTGTTCCATGATCTTTTGCACGATGGTACGTAATGTCGGTGAAGTGAAACTGAGGAATCTCATTCCACTGGGAGGCATCAAAAATGTCGGAAACAGTCACGTCAATATTGTGCCGTCATCAGAGGTGAGGAACCTCATTTTCATCACGATTTCTTGTTGAGTGCACGTAGCGCTAACCACCAGGTTGCAACGGCAGCTGGCATGCGCTCGTGGTATGCCTTCCACAAGTCGCTGGCGTCGGCAATCAGCGGCTGCATGTTTGTTTCAGGCAATGGTGATGCCGTTGAAATGGGGTCAATCCACTCCACGCGGAAATCGGTGAAAAGGTGCGTGAGCAACTTGGCATCGGTCTCGTGATGATCGGAAGTCTGGTGCTCAAGGAACCCGTTGTAGTCGTTGAATGACAAGAGCCCGTAGTACTGGTTCTTTTCTGCACCACGCCAATACTCATAGCGCAGTACATGATCTTCATGTTCGTGAGTGGAGCGCCAGAGTCGATGGAGTACTTCTTCAAATTCTTTTTCTTTGCCGTCTTGAACTGTGATGTGCGCCAAAATTGTTGCCATGCCGCAACGCTACTCAGGCGGCCTATGTTCCTACGAAGGGGAAGTTATGTGGCGTCGCTCAGGCGGCCGATGAGCGCAGCAACGTCGTCAAAGCGCAAAAACAATGGGCTCAGAGCAATGCGGATGACATTGGGCGGGCGAAAATCAACAATGAAACCATCGCCAATGAGCTCCTCGGTGAGTTCTTGCGCCCTGTCGTGCAAAAGCGCTACGTGCCCGCCACGAGCGCCGCTGTTGCGGGGCGAGCCTAGCGAGAATCCACTTGACGACAGATGCTCGTCGAAGCCTGCAATGAAATAGTCGCCAAGTGCAATTGAGCCCGCACGAATGGAAGAGATGGGAAATTTTTCAAACACCTCTAAGGCTCCATGCAAGGCCTTCATTGACAAGACGTTGGTGGTGCCGCTGGAAAAACGCGCGATGCCTTGCGCTGGCCTATATGTATCTTCGAACGCAAAAGGGGCATCGTGTCCAAACCAGCCGGGAATGGGTTGCTGTACGTCGTTCACCAGATGTGGGGCCACATACATAAATGCAGGAGCGCCTGGCCCGCCATTGATGTACTTGTATCCACAACCCACTGCAAAATCGATGCCGTGACGCTCGACGTCGCAGGGAATGATTCCGGTCGCATGTGCAAGATCCCACACCACAAGCGCTCCCACTGCATGTGCAGCGGCAGTAACCGAAGCAACATCATGAATTTCCGACGAACGAAAATCGATCATCGAGGCAGTAGCAACAGCAACGTTGTCATTGAAGTGAGTGGCCATCTCTGAAACAGCGCACTCTTTGTAGTGCAAATGAAAAAGGTCGGCAACACTGCGTGCAACATAGCGATCGGTGGGAAAATTGTTAATGTCGCATAGCAACACATTGCGTGTAGGCGTTGCGTTTTTCTGTGCGGCAGCAGAGAGCACTTTGAAAAGCGCAATGGAAGTGGAGTCTCCGGCAATGACGCTGCCACTTGGTGCTCCAATAATGTGAGCAATTCTGTTGCCCGTTGCGGTAGCCAGGCTGAACCAGTCACCATCGTGCCATGTGCGCACTAAGCCTGTTTTCCACTCGGCGTTCACGGCCTGGTTCACCGCTTCGCGAGCAGCATGCGTGAGTGGGCCAAGTGAATTGCCCAGAAAGTAGCGCTGGTCGCTGGGCAGGTCGAAGAGCTGACGGGCCGGTGCAAGTGGGTTTGCAGCGTCAAGAGATTCTGCTTGTGCAAAATATGAGCTCATTGACATGGCCGAATTGTTTCCTTTACCTCAGAAGTAATTGAAGCGTTGCATCGCCAAGAGGCGTTGCTGGCGTGATGAGATCGTAGATCACATCGAAGTGATCGTGTTCTTCTGCTTCGATTTGTGCAACGTTGCAGCCACCTGCGGTGAGGTGTTGGGCGTAATTGCGGCTTTGGTCTTTAAACGAGTTGGTTTCGTGTTCGCCCCACGCAACAACTACCTGGGCAACAGGTGAAACTGCGTGCAGCTGAGGGCTGAGGCCAATGGCAGCGTCTTGTGTGAGTTGCAATGGGTCATTCACCGTGGTGTGCAGTAGAGGTCGCAGGTCATAAACACCACTTAACAGAACCGCACCAGTAATGAAGTTATTGCTGGGGTCAGCAGTACTACACATTGCTGCAAGGTGAGCGCCAGCTGAAGAACCGGATACCACGGTGTTTTGCGGAGTGAGTTGTGAGTGCTGTTCTAGCCACAACAGTGCGCTGCGGCATTGTTGAACAATGTGAGCGAGGGTTGTATGTGGAGCCAGCGTGTAGTTAATGCTGGCAAAGCTGACTCCTTGTGCAAGTGCGTCGCTTGCCCACATGCAGCATTCATCTGCAGAAAGTGCTTTCCAATACCCACCGTGAATGAAGACGAGCAAGGGGGCCTCGGGTGAGTGTTGAGCTAAGAGTAAATACTCATCTTCGTGGGTTCCGTAAGCAACCTTGCGCAGGTCTTCCCCGAGCAGTTTTCTTGTTGCAGAACTTTTTGCTCCATATTGTTCGATATACCACGGAACGCTGTGGTGGGCTACCGAGCTAGGGGAGTACTCAGTTTCAAGCGACATCAACCAATGTTGACACGTTGGCTTTGCGGGTGCGAATAATTTTTGCCCCAATAAAGATGGCACAAGGAATCACCACGACGTTGGGCAACACAACAAGAGCATCTTTCACGATGACCCCGTATGCAGACCACGCAACTGCGGTGAAAAAGAGCAGCACATAGGTAGGAAGCGACACACCGCTGAGGTCATCAGATTTTGCCGAGGTGAAGGTCTGCGGCAGTACCGACGATGCGCCAACAACAAAAGCAATGAAGCCGGTGACCCCAGGGGAAATGGAAACACAGACAAATGCAAAAGCAGTGATTGCAAAGACAGTGACATAGAGGCGCGAAGCAGGAAGTGTTCCATGCTTCACCATTGCCCGTGCAAGAAGTGCAATTGCAAGGACGATGAGGAAGTTAGACCCGCCCACGGCAACGTCGCATTGCGATAAGCCGTAAACACTCCACAGCGTTGACCCGCAGATGCCCTGCAAGGCGCCTGTGGGCGAGAGGCCCTCGACGGTATTGCGATGGTACACATGGATTACTTGGGGCCAAATGAACAGCATCGACAAGGTGGAGGCAACAATGCCGAGGACGTTCTGAAGAGCCACCCATGCATTGTGCATGACAAGAGATGCATAGAAGCGGTTCAAAATGTGAAACGCTGTGTGACATGCGACGTTCCATTGACGATTACCCCATGACCAGCGCCGATGTTCCTGCAGGTGACGACGATGCAATGCGCATTGCATGGGCAGTGGCCATTTGTGATGATTACGACGATGCCGAGCCCCGAGTGGTACTTACCACTGAAGAGGTGGGGTCGCCTGGTGCGGGTTTGGTAGCCCACCTGAGTGCTGAACATGTGCGCCGGCTACGCAGTGCTTTGCGCGATGCGCTGCGCGAAATTGGAGAAGACCCAGGCGAATAGCGATTTTCGGCTTTTCGGCAGCAGATATTGCCCTTAGGGCCGATTCCCGATAAAGTTGACTGTGTTAGTCGGGTTTTGCTCGGCACCGTCAATTGGCCATTTGGAGGCACCTCGTGGGAATACCACCAGTCATTGCAGCACCCCGCGACCTCGACGCGGAACAGATGGCCGATATCGAGCGCTTCGAACAAGCCATTGAGCAGTATCTTGCCGGCGAGATTCACGAAGATGTATTCCGCGTCATGCGTTTGAACAACGGCGTCTATGGCCAGCGCCAAGGCGGCACCAACCAAATGGTGCGCATCAAGTTGCCTGCCGGAACAATTACTCCAGAGCAACTCGACCTCATGGCATATCTCTCGACCGAGTTCTCGCGCGGCTGGGGCCACATCACCACGCGCCAAAACATTCAGTTCCACTTTGTAGAGCTGCGTCGCATGCCAGAACTCTTGCGTCACCTTGCTGGGGTACAACTCACGTCGCGTGAAGCATGTGGCGACACTGTGCGCAACGTGATGGCTTGCCATCTTGCTGGCGCATGCCCACACGAACACCTCGATGTCACGCCATGGGCAGAAGCTGTTTTCCGGCACTTTGTGCGTAACCCATTGGGTCAGCGTTTGCCACGCAAGTTCAAAGTCAACTTCTCGGGTTGTGCAACCGACTGTGGACAAGCAATGTTTAACGATGTTGGTGTTGTTGCAACGACGCGCACCAACGAAGACGGGTCCGTAGAACAAGGCTTTCGCATCTTCATTGCTGGTGGTTTAGGTGCAAACCCGCATCCTGCGTTGGCATTGGAAGATTTCACTTCACGTGAAGATCTCATGCCAACAATCGAGGCTGCTCTTCGCGTGTTCGACCAAGCCGGTAACCGCGACAACAAATTGCGTGCTCGTATGAAGTGGCTTGTCGACACTCTCGGTATCGACGAGGTGCGTCGTCGTGTGCAAAAAGTTC
The DNA here is from genome assembly GCA_030726975.1 of Ilumatobacteraceae bacterium. GTDB lineage: Bacteria > Actinomycetota > Acidimicrobiia > Acidimicrobiales > Ilumatobacteraceae > F1-20-MAGs119. The sequence continues at coordinate 20,976 of JANRCO010000036.1, forward strand.
GCCTCACGCTTCCTGCTTCGTCGTCGTGGCCAGGTGGAATTCCACCAGAGGTTGTTGCCGCTGGCGACAAAGCTGCTGGTAAAGCAACAAGTGGTGAAGTAACAACAGTTGGCCAAGGTGTGCGTGTTGAAATGACAGCTCGTGACCCCTTTGCCCGCTGGGTGCAAACAAGTGTGATTCGTGGAACTGCAAACGGAACTATTTCTGCAATTGCTTATGCCGAGTTGGGCGACATCACTTCGAGTCAATTCACAGCGTTAGCAGCAATGCAGCGCGAGTTGAATGCCGACGTGCGTTTGTCGAATCGTCAAAACGTTGTGTTCCGTAATCTCACTGAAGAGAAGTTGCGTGTTCTGTACGACCGCCTCGATGCCATTGGCATGGCGCGCCCAGGTGCAGAACTTGCTCGCGACGTAGTGGCATGCCCTGGCGCCGACACCTGCAATATTGCCGTCACCCAATCACGTGGTCTGGCAAAAGCAATTGGGGATGAACTTGAAGCACAAGGTCTCGCCGAAGTGGGTGGAATTCGTATCAACATTTCGGGTTGCACCAATAGTTGCGGCCAGCACCACGCTTCCGATATCGGATTCTTTGGTGCCGAGCGCCGTGCGCATGGCCAGTCGGCACCTGGTTATCAGATGCTGCTTGGTGGGTACGTAGGTCAAGAACAAATCCACTTTGGTGAAAAGGCATTGCGCGTTCCCGCCAAGGCTGCACCCGAGGCAGTTGCTCGTGTGGTACGCAGGTTTGCCAACGAACGCGTTGCTGGTGAAACCTTCCGCACCTGGATGGATCGCGTGGGGGGAGTCGACAAAGTTGCCGACGAACTGCGCGACCTGGATTTCTTCCCAACACCTGAAGAGAACCCAAATTTCTATATTGACTACGGCGAGACGGGCCCATTCGTTGCTGCTGTTGGCGACTCGGAATGTGCGGTATAAGAGACGTATCTCTGAAGCACTAATGTGATGCAATGACCGCAGCACAGATGTCGACAGAAGATTTTGTTCGTGAAGCTTGCCCCATTATTGGCAACTCGGGTTGGGCGTATTACTTCGCACCACACACTCAAGCTAAAGGTGCAGAACTTGGCCTTGTAGGTATGGAGTTCTATGTTGCCGGTCGCGGCGGCCCTCTTGGCGATTGCGATGGTGCCGCCTTGGCGTCGGCTTTCGGCTACTTCAACCCCGCAGTATCTGGTGGAGCATGGGAAAGCGCTAAAGCAAAAGTTTCACCACGCGTTGCAGGCAAGGCGCACTTGGCATGCTGTGCCGAACATGGTCGCAACAAGTTGAGCGATATTGCGGGTCTTGCTGCCTTTGTCGCCGCAGCCGATGCGGTCAACAATGCAGCCGACCCCGATGGCTTAACGCTATATGCAGCCATTAAAACAGAGCCTTTGGTGAGCGACATTCCTGGTCGTGCAATGCAGTTGGTTACAGTGCTCAGAGAATTCCGTGGCAGTGCTCACTTGCTGGCACTTCGCGCAATGGGCATCGACTCAAAAACTGCTCACTTCGTGAAGCGCCCGAACGACGTCAAGATGTTTGGCTGGACCGAAGCCGACGCACCGAACATTGACGACGACCTGCGCGCTCGCATGGTGGCTGCTGAAGAACTCACCGACAAGCTTGTGGCCCCTGCCTATGGCGTATTGAATGCGCAAGAGCGTCAAGATTTCCTTGCTGGTGCGCAGGCTATTGCAGCCGCGCTCGCAAGCTGATTTAGTAAACGCCTTCGCAGCACGCATCGCGGTTGCCACATTGTGGGCAACGGTAATGCGCGTGTTCTTGGCGCATTCTTGCCCCGCAGTGGATGCACTGCTCTGACAAGTCGCATTCGCGTCGAATGGTTTGTTGCGGCACAGTGATTTCTTCGCTCATGAAGAAATGGTACGCCAAAAACTCATTTCAAGATGTCATTCCCTGTAGGCCAACGAGGCCTCGGGCATGTTCAATTTCGCCCATATGGCGTAGGCCGTGTTGGTAGATCCAGCATTCGGTGGCATCGAGCAATGTGATGCCCACTTCGCCGGCAACGCGAGCGGAATAGGTGCTGGCGATTTGCGGAGGGAAGGGGCGTGGAATGACAACACGATCGAGTTCGGAGGGGTCGAGTGTCTCGAGCCACTGCTCGGTGCGAGTAAATACCTCGTTCATGTACGCAATGAACTCGGGGTAGTTGCCAATGCGCTGATTCACCATCTCGTCAACCGTGCGGTGTTTACCGTGATCATTAATGCTCATCTGGACACGACCTGCCCACTCGTCATTCCAAATAGGCATTGCTCCGGTCATGAGCATGAAAGAAGCATCGATCATGTTCACAATGTGAAAAAGACAAAAGGCGATAGGTACTACGCCTTCGCGTTCAAAATGATTGACCTGTTCAACGGTCATGGTGCTTGTTGCATCGTGGTACAGCGAGTGCATGGCCTTCATGCGTCGTTGTAAAGAATCAACTATAAGTTGGTTGCTCAAGGGCTACTCCTGAATTTCAATACGATTGCCGGTGGGGTCGTGCAGGAACAATTGGTCGCTGCGGCCATCGGTGTTGGTGATGCGACGAAAGGAAATACCTTTTTCATCAAGTTCTTTGCACGTGTCGTCGACACTGTTCACGAGTAGAGCAAAGTGCTGTCTCTTGTCGGGAACAATGTTGGCCACTTCCATAATGTGCAATTCGTGTGGGCCCATCTTTAGCCATCCACCGCGCACTGCCATTTCGGGCCGAACGAATGGTTCAAAGCCAAGACCTTGTACGTAAAAGTCGAGCGCCTCGGTGAGATCACGAACATTGACATTGACATGGTGCAAGCCCCGTACTTCCATATCCGACACACTAAACCTTCAATTGTTGGAGGCAGTACTCGGCATGGCGCATTGTTGGTCTATTAGGGTGTGAGCAATGTCTACACACAATGAAAGTCATGTCGGAAAGCGTATTGGTTTACTGCGTGCGGTGGTGCTCGGTGCCAACGACGGCATTATTTCTACGGCCTGTTTGGTTCTCGGAGTTGCTGCTGCCAATGCCTCGCGCAGCGCAATTCTCACAGTGGGTCTTGCGGGTTTGGTGGCTGGCGCGGCTTCAATGGCGCTTGGGGAATACATTTCGGTGAGTTCACAAAGAGACGCTGAAGATGCAAATATCGCTAAAGAAAAGTGGGAACTGGCCAATGTTCCTGAGCGTGAACTTGAAGAACTCACTGCAATTTATGTACACAAAGGTTTGAGCGCGGATCTTGCTCGCCAGGTTGCTGAGGAACTCACCGCTGACGACGCCTTAAAAATTCATCTTGCAGAAGAACTAGGTATTTCAGAGCATTCACGAGCAAAGCCCGTTGAGGCCATGATTGGCTCGGCAGTTGCTTTTGCCATTGGTGCTGCTGTGCCACTCCTTGCGGTGGCCATTTCCTCAACGAGTAACCGCATTGCGGTGACCATTGCAATTGTGGTGGTTGCGCTACTGGGCCTCGGGGCAGCTGGCGCACGCGCCGGCGGTGCACACCCCGTGCGACCCATTGTGCGCGTTGTTATTGGTGGGTTAATTGCAATGGCGTTTACCATGGCGATTGGAAAGCTTTTCGGCACTTCCATTTCGTAGAAGCGCATTACTTTCACGTCAATTGCTTGAAATTGAGGTCTGCAGAATATGCTCAAATCCATGGACCGTTGGATTATTGACACAGACCCAGGCGTACGTTTCCCAGCATGGACCCGCGGCAACGCGGCCGACGTATTTCCCGACCCAGCTTCACCCTTTTTTGCTTCTACCTACTTACGTGAAGGCCTTGGCCGCGCGCTCGTCGATGCCTACACCGAAATGGGTGTACTCGACTGGGAAGAAGTAGAGAACCCAGCCGACCCCACCATGTTCGGTGTGTTCGGTGGCTATGTTTACAACCCGCTGTCATACATTCGCTTGTTCGGAGCACGTATGCCAGGTGCATCGCCAGAAATTGTCGACAAGGCATTCTTCGACGATCGCCAAATTGTGCCGCCATACAAAGCAGAGCCCTGGCACGAGTCAGAAAAGCATGCTGCGAAATTAGGTGAAACCGCCGCGTGGACCTTAAGCACGCCATCGTTCCCTGAACTCGACCGCGACAAAGTAATGGCCGACAATTTGCGTGTAACGCGCCCCGACTTCTCAACACTCGACCACAAGGCATTGCTCGACCGCGTGCGCGCGATGTTCCCGTACATCCGTCAGGCATTCGATACTGGCATGATTGCCTCAACCGTTTCCTCTGTGGGCCCAGGCGTGTTGGGGGCAGTGTGTGAAGCACTTGGCGACCCATCGCTCACCATTCGCCTGCTTGCCGGCATTGAAGCCGACTCTTCCGTGCCACCACGTGTGATGTGGAAGTTGTCGCGCCTTGCTCGCGAATCAAAAGATGTCACCGCATTGTTCGAAGCAGGTGTTCAAGGCCTGAATGATCGCTTGCGCGCAAGTGGTTCTGCTGAAGTGAAGAAGTTTGTTGTTGCATTCGATGACTTCCTTTTCAACTATGGCTCACGTGGCCCAGCAGAGTGGGACGCAATTGCTCCATCGTGGGAATCGAAGCCCGACATCGCGCTCGCTGCTATCGACCGCATGCGTTTTGGTGAAGCCGCTCAAGACCCAGTGTTGCGTCATGGTGAAGCAGTTGCCGAACGCGACCGCATTGCAGCCGACATTCGTGCGAAATTAGCTGGCGACCCAGAAACTCTTGGCATGTTTGAGGCTGGTATGCAGTCGTCAACTGTGTTCCTTGGTGGGCGCGAGCGCTACAAGACCAACTGCATCAAAATTGTGGGCGAAATTCGCGAAGCAATGCGTGAAGTGGGCCGCCGCCTTGTTGCCAAGGGTCAACTCAAAGAAGTTGAGCACGTGTTCATGGTGCTTGCTTCTGAACTCAATGAGTTCAGCGTGCAACCAGAAAAGTTCACCGACATTTTTGCCGCACGTGCAGTAGAACATCGTTCGCTCTTCGACGTTGAGCCACCCTTCGCAGTCGATGGAGTATGTCCACCTATCAGTACGTGGCCAAAGCGCATTAACTCCACTGCCACCCGTGCAGAAGCCGGCGAAGTGCTTGTTGGTGTTGCTGGTTCTGGTGGTGTGGCCACTGGTCGGGCACGAGTCATTCTCGACCCAGGTGCACTTGACGATTTCGACCCAGGCGACGTACTCATTGCTCCACAAACCGACCCTTCGTGGGCACCATTGTTCATTACGGCATCAGCTGTTGTGGTGAACGTTGGAGCACTTGGTAGTCACGCAATGATCGTGTCGCGCGAACTTGGCATTCCTTGTGTGGTGTCGGTTGCCGATGCAACAGTGCGTATTGCCGACGGTGCAATGGTCACTGTCGACGGCAATAACGGCACGGTCACTGTTCTCTAAATAGTCGCTCGTTTCACAACGAAAGACCCTTACAGGTCGACTTCATTTTCAAAGCGTTCGCCGGTTGCGAACTTGGCGATGTTGCGGAAAAAGAGTTCATGTACGCGGCGCATCGTGTTGGGCAGGGTTGCCGAACAGTGTGCCGAAATGCGTACCGGTGAATTCCAAAGTGCATTGTCGGGGGGAAGTGGTTCTTCCGATGCAACGTCAACTGCTGCTCCTCCAAGGTGACCCGACTCAAGTGAAGCAATGAGGTCGGCTTCTACAACTGCAGTGCCACGACCAACGTTGATGAACAAGCATCCCTCTTGCATGGCAGCAAACTTCTCGGCATTGAACATTCCCGTCGTGTCGTCGTTCGATGGCACTGCTGCCACCACAATGTCGGCATCGTGCATTGCCGTATTCAAGTCGGTGAATGCCACAACAGCATCTGCCCCCGGTGATGGGGTAGTAGCCGACCTGCGCACAGCGGTAATGCGCATATTGAATGGAGCAAGTAGTCGAGCCACCTCTTGGTTGATGGGGCCATATCCCACCAGCACAATGTGTGCATCGCTCAGTGCGCGCCCAAAGATGGGCCGCCATTTATGTTCCACCTGGAGTGCGGCAATTTGCGGAAAGAATTTCCAGTGTTCCAAAACGCGTGCAATCACAAATTCGGCAATTTCAATTGCGGCAGTGCCTGCACCATTGGTGAGGCGAATACTGCGTTCCTTTAATTGAGGCAATGGAATATGGTCATGCCCAGTCATGAACGAATGGATCCACTTCAACTTGGGGCACGCAGCTAATAGCCAGTCGGGCATGTAAAGAATGAAGGCAACTTCTACATCTTGCAGTTGCTCAAGTTCGCTTGGCGACAAATCTTCTGGGGTGCGGTCGCGCATGTCAACAATGTTGTACTCGGGCAACGCATCGGTCATGCGCTGTGGCCCGCGACGCTGCGCTAACTGTGAGTCATCGACAGCAGCGATATAGCAAACAGCAATAGTTGGTAATTTCCCCATCTGCCTAGTTTGCCGTAGTGAGTGTGCTGAAAAAGATCTGAAGCCCTACTCGGGCTGGAGTTTCTTGCGAATCTGAACGTAAACGTCATTTCCGACGAGCGCAGTGAGTTCATCTTGCAATGAATCAATCACGTGCTCGGCGCCCACGTATGCCTCGTCACCCTCGGTGCACACCCACGCCATGGTTTTCCCGTGTTCACCCCAATCGGCACGCGACCACCTGCGTACCGTTGCAATTTCGGTGTTGTCGGGTTGAAGTTCCCAGTCGACCTTGATGGGTAACTGCCAACACACCGAAGGCTTCCACTCTGTGGGGCTTTCGTTGAAGTGTTCGCTTGCAATGTGCAGCGCACAACCACCTCCACCGGCAAAACCTGGTCGGTTCAGAAAAATGCACGCCCCGTCGACTACTCGCGTTGCGCTCTTTGAAGGGTCCTTAAATACTCCTCCTGCAGCGGCGTCGGCATGGAATTGAAAGTGCTCAGGCGACAACAACGCAGCATGCGCCGCAAGATCCATTGCTTCGTCAACTCCATCAAGCTCGGCGCCTAGTGAACAGCAGCCATGCAGTCTTTCGGTATTTGCTGTTGCTTCAATGCCTTTGCACCCGCGACCCCAGATGCAGGTCCAGTGTGATTGCAGGAAGTTCGTTTCAAATCGCCATGTGGTGTCGCCATCGTTTACGTCTTCATACTGAGTCACCCCACCACACTAAGGTGCAGAAATGATTGTTGTTGCAGCACACCTCGACTACGCCACTTCCGATATTAGAAATGCAGTTGTTGCAGCGTCTGCGTCTATTCAAATGGCAACGCGCACCGACGAAGCTGGGTGTCATGCGTATTGCTTCGCTGCCGACCCCAGCATCAATACTCGTATTCAGGTGTATGAACTGTGGGAAGACCAAGAATCTTTGGCAGCACATTTCCTCCACCCCAATTACGAGGCCATGAAGGAACTGTTGGTATCGAACAAGCCGTCTAACGCTTGGAACCGGATGTATCTGGTGGCCAAAGACGAGCCGGTCTACGGGCCAAGCGGGGAAACCCGCAGTACTTTCTTCGTCGACTAGCAAATTCATTTTCATCAACATTGTGGGTCTCGGTTCTTCCCACCAAGATCCGCCGATGATTGGTTAGCATATACCCTAGGGGGTATATGCTCTCGGTAGAACAAGGGGCTTCCCCTTGGCGGTATTGAGAAGGATGAACGCAATGCAAAGTACTTCAACAAAGTGGCCCCTAGAGCGAATTCTCTTTGCAATGGCAGGGTCGGTGAGTTTACTGAGTGTATTTCTTGTAGCAGTAGTGAGCCCATGGTTTCTCGCACTCACTGCGTTTGTGGGCGTGAACCAATGGTTGTATGTCTTTTTTGGTGCATGTCCAGCCTCAATTGTTTTGAAGCGATTCGGCGTAGCTGCCCAATGCGGTTGGTGACTGCGAGTCCCCAGCAGCATTGACCCGATAACTGACTTCTTTCCTTAAACAAAATTTGATATCTATGGATTGAACTGCAGGCAAATTCCAAGGGCTGAAGTGTTGTAACGACAAGGTAGGGTTTATTGGCTCGTCGAGACAGCAATCGGTGCATCGACAAGCCGAATTGATGAAAATAGGAGATCACTATGAACCGCCAGGCAAATGCTCATCATTCACAAAGAGTACGCACGTTGGCGCCACTGCGAGATTTCCTGCATACAGAATCTGCCGGTGCAGTGTTACTTGCGGGCGGAGCACTCCTTGCGCTGATATGGGCAAACTCTCCTTTGTCTGCTTCCTACGAAAGTTTGTGGAACAGTCGCATTGCACTCACCATCGCTGGGAACTCAATTGACTTAGATCTCCGGCATTGGGTGAATGACGGGCTCATGACAATTTTCTTCTTTGTCGTGGGTTTGGAAATTAAACGCGAAGCCACCGATGGCCATCTTTCTGAACGTCGTGCAGCGTTACTTCCTGGTTTCGCCGCCGTTGGTGGAATGCTCGTTCCAGCACTTATTTATCTGGCAATCGCAGGGTCAAGTGCGCCACGTGGTTGGGCTATTCCTGTTGCTACCGATATTGCGTTAGCTATTGGTGTAATTTCAGTGGTGGGAAAGAGAGTTCCAGCTTCGTTGCGTGCTTTTTTGCTTGGTCTTGCCATCGTCGACGACATCGGAGCAATCATCATTATCGCCGCCGTTTATTCAACGGGTGTTTCTTTCGGGTGGTTATTAGTTTCAATCATTGGTGTGAGCGCTTCAGTGGTTGCGCGTCGGTTAGGCGTGCAATCAGTCCTCCTGTATGTAGTTGTAGGTATATCTATTTGGCTGGGGCTATATCAAGGTGGCGTGCACCCCACGCTTGCAGGTGTGGTGATGGGCTTGTTGACACCCGCCGATGCACTGAAGCAAACAGATTTTGTTGATATTGAAGAGTTCCCAGAATCTTCAGCAAGTGTGGACCCCAGCTCTTTGGGCAACAAAGC
>JANRCO010000037.1 GCA_030726975.1 Ilumatobacteraceae bacterium
CAACTGATGTGCGTGCAAGGTTCTCTAACTTCGGCTCGTGTCTCGATATTTTTGCTCCAGGTGAAGCAATTACCTCCTCAACCATTGGTTCCGACGCAGCTCGTGCAACGTGGTCGGGTACTTCAATGGCATCTCCGCACGTTGCAGGCGTTGCAGCTCTTTTGCTAGCAGCAACACCAACAGCAACTGTTGAAGCCATTTCGCAGGCCCTAGTGCTGAACGCCACTACAGGTCTAGTTGGCAATGCCGGACGTTTGTCACCGAACAAATTGGTGTATTCGGGAAGCCTCGAGAGTGCGCCAGTGGTCGCACCAAGTGCCCCACGAGCCTTAAGTGCTGAAGCACGCAACGCTTCGGTTGAGTTGGCTTGGCAAGTTCCGAGCGCAAATGGCGGCGCCAATATTTCTGATTATGTTGTTGAGGTCAGCACCGATGGTTCTGTGTGGAGCACATTCGCCGATGACGTTTCGTCTGGTCTCGCAGCAACGGTGACCGGACTCGTGAATGGCACTTCCTATCAATTCCGCGTGAAGGCAGTGAATACTGCTGGCACCGGAGAAGCATCAAATGTCGTTTCTGCTCGACCATTTGCTCTGGGTGCTAACGATCCATTTGCTGGCGGCATAGTTCTCGAGGGCAATTCCGGTGCAGTGCTCGACAGCACGCTGCTCGCCACTCGTGAAACCGGTGAACCAACGCATGGCGGAAATGGCGGAGCTGCATCAATTTGGTATCGCTTCACTGCTCCAGGTAACGGGGTGTTGAGTGTTACTACTCGAGGCAGCGACTTTGACACCTTGCTCGGCGTGTATTCCGGTAGTGCGGTGAATGCCCTCACTGTTGTGGGAATGAACGACGACGCACCAAAACTTGGAGTGCTTTGGAGCAAAGTAGAAGGCAATGTTGTCGCCGGCACAGAATATTCCATTGCGGTCGACGGATGGAACGCCCGTAAAGGTGCAGTAAAACTCAACTGGAGTTTTGTGGCAAGTACTTTGCCAATTGCCCCAAGTGTTCCTACCGCCCCTCTCGCATTGGTTGCCAGCCCAACGAATAATGCTGTTGCCCTCACGTGGAATGCGCCGAGCTCCGATGGCGGCGCCGCAGTAACCGACTATGTAGTGGAATATGCAATTGCCAATACCACTACTTGGCTTACATTTGCCGATGGAACTTCAGCAGCAAACGCCGCAACGGTTACTGGTTTAAATAATGATGTCGTTCATTATTTCCGTGTACGCGCAGTGAACAGTGCAGGTAACAGCGAAGCGTCATCGGTGGTGTCGTCAACACCATTTCAGTCTCTCACAAACGATGCATTTGTAGCGGCAGAGGCAATTGTGGGTGACGCAGGCACTGCAACAGGAACAACCGCACTCGCGACTCGTGAAGCTGGCGAACCAACTCACGGTGGTGTTGGTGGTGCGGCGTCTATTTGGTACCGCTGGGTTGCTCCAAATAATGGAGTGCTCACGGTGACCACACAAGGAAGCAGATTCGACACCCTGTTGGGCGTCTACTCCGGTAGCACAATGAGCGACCTCAGAGTTCTAGGAATGAATGATGACGCGCCAAACTCCTCCGTTTTGTGGAGCAAGGTTGTGGGAAATGTTGTTGAAGGAACTGAATACAAAATCGCGATTGATGGATGGAACGGACTTCGCGGTGCTGCGACGTTGAACTGGAGTTTTGTTGCTTCACTTCCACCTGCATTGCCAAGTGCGCCACGTAATGCATCGGCTGCACCTGCAAATGCTGCTCTCGTGGTGTCGTGGGCAGTTCCACTCAGCGATGGCAACTCGCCAATCACCATGTACAAAGCAACTGCTGCACCTGGTGGCAATACCTGTGCGGCCTCAACTCAACTCGGATGCGTTATTGCTGGCCTCACCAACGGAACTTTGTACACCGTGACCGTGGTGGCCACAAATGCTGTGGGCGATAGTCCTGCATCTGCGCCGTCTAGTGCAGTTGCTCCAGCAGTACCTACTGCGACGCCAGTAACGGCTGCTTCGTGGGGCCTCGATCGCATCGACCAACGAGCTTTGCCACTCGATGGCAATGTCACGCGCCGTCAAACTGGCTTGGGTGTTACTACTTACATCATCGACACAGGTGTGTATGCAGGTCATTCAGAATTCATCGGTCGTGTTGCAACTGGCTTCTCTGCAGTTTCCGACGGCAATGGAACAGATGATTGTCAGGGTCACGGAACACACGTGGCCGGAACAGTTGCTGGGTCTTCCTATGGGGTGGCACCACGAGCAACTGTTGTTCCTATTCGCGTGCTCGACTGCTCGGGCTCGGGCAGCACCGCTGGAGTCATCGCAGGAATCGATTGGATGATTGCACACCACACAGCAGGTACTCCTGCAGTAGCAAACTTGTCGTTGGGTGGTTCATACTCGCCAGCAATGAATGCAGCAGTTGCGCGCGCAGTTGCCGATGGCATTGTGATGGCAGTTGCCGCTGGAAATGAAAATGCAGACGCGTGTGGAGTGTCTCCTGCAAGTGAGGCATCTGCCGTGACAGTGGGTGCCACCGAAGCAAGTGATGCTCGTGCCTACTACTCAAACTATGGCTCGTGTGTTGATATTTTTGCACCAGGTTCAGCAATTGTTTCTGCAGGCACCTCTTCACCCACAGCTCGACGATCATTGTCGGGCACATCAATGGCAACACCTCACGTAGCAGGCGCAGCTGCACTCTTACTTGAAGCAACACCTGCGTTAACCCCAGCGGTAGTTGCCTCTGCATTGTCAATTAGCGCAACGCCGAATGTGGTGACCGACCCTGTGGGTACGGCAAATCTCATGTTGTATACGGGGCCAGCCAGCGCAACAGGTGCCGGTGACACTGGGGTAGATGTGCCGCCAACAACGGCTCCGGTGGTAACTACGCCACCAACAATCCCGCCACCAACAATCCCGCCACCAACAATCCCGGCACCACCAACGGCAGTTCCCGAACCAATAGCAACAACTCCCACCACGACAGTTCCGGTGCGTAATGCAGCACCTGCAAATGCCGAACGCGCTCCAAGAGTCAATGCGGTGCCGCGAGTGTCGGTGGTGAAAAAGTCAATCAATAAGGTGACTTTGCGTATCTCGGGTAGAGGAAAAGTTGATATCTATCGCAATGGTAAATATCTCCTCACCACCTCGAAAAAGTTGGTGACCCTGAAAATGAAGAAAATAAAGAAGTCGAGATTCACCGTCAAGGCCTTTCGGGCACGTTCGAAGACAAATTCTTACCGAACTCTCAGAAATGAGTTCGTAAACTAGATACATGACGAGAGCGATGCTGAGGCGAGCAGCAAGTTGCGTAGCTCTATGCGCTGTAGTGCTCACCTCCACTCTCTTTACTACGCGGGTAGTTGCCACTGAAGTGCGCGAGAGCTACATCGTGCTGGCACAAGACAATTCATCTGCTCTTGCTATTTCTCGTGCAATGTCTGATAGCGGCTTGAGTGTTGAATCAACGCAACTGGGCGCTGTGGATTTTGTAGAAGTGATGCTTACTGCAACGCAAGCTGCAATGTGGTCGCAATTTGCCGGCGTTCGCCACATTGAAGTGAATCAAAAAGTGGTACCTGCAGTCGACCAAACAATCGCCGCTCCCAGCGGTTCAGATTGGAGTACTGCGGGAAACTGGGGTCTTGATCGGATCAACCAAGCGTCGTCTACGTACGACTCGCGTTATAGCTATACAACGACAGGTGCTGGCGTCGATATTTACATCATCGACACGGGCATACGCAGATCACATAGTGAATTCGCACCTGCACCCACTCGTGTTGGCACAGGCTATTTCACGCCAGGTTTAGGCTCTACCGACGATGGTTGTGGGCACGGCACGCACGTTGCTGGAATTGCTGCAGGAGCCACCTACGGAGTTGCCAAAGCTGCACGCATTATTCCTGTTCGCGTTTTTCCGGGAGGGTCGCAAGCCATTTGTAATGATGGAACATCTGTTGCCAACGTTGTTGCCGGAGTGAATTGGGTAGTAAGCGATCGCGGAGGAGTAACAAATACTGCGGTGGCAAATATGAGTTTGGGAGCCACAAGAGGGTATTCCGCATCGCTGGAAGCAGCTGTCATTGCTTTGCAGTCTCATGGAGTATCGGTGGTGGTGGCTGCAGGCAATGACGGTGCTTATATCGACTACTACAACTATGCGACGCCTGCATGCACGCCTGGGACCATTTCCGTTGGCGCAACGCAACGCGATAACCGAGAAGCGCCGTTTTCCAATTATGGAGACTGTGTGAACATCATGGCACCAGGTGATGACATTAAGTCAGCTTGGCCCACTGTTCCGGCGAACCCAAATTACCCTGTCGCCGGCACGGGGGTTGCTTCCGACAGTGCGTGGGCGTTGTCGTCGGGTACTTCAATGGCGGCGCCATTTGTGGCAGGAGCAGTTGCTCGTCTTTTGGAAGCTTCTCGCACTGCATCACCCACAACTATTGCGAATCAGATACTTGCCAAGGCAACAACGAATGCCGTCACCATGGTGCATGGAAGTGCAAGTGCGGGCACGCAATCGCCCAACTTGTTGTTGTATACCTGCGGCGTCATTTGTTATTCAAGTGAACCCTCATCAGTGTCTGCGATTGCCGGAAACACCAGTGCTTCGGTGTCTTGGTCGGTGCCTGTTTCTGATGGTGGAGGCGCAATTACCGGATACACAGCAACGCTGAACCCTGGCAACCTCGCATGCAACGTCGACGCATCGGTACGAAATTGTGTTTTCAATGGCCTGGTGAACGGAAATACATACACCGTTACCGTTTCCGCTCAAAACTCGGTGGGTAGCGGTATTCCCTCTGCTGAAATTACAGTGGTACCAGCAACCACTCCGAGTGCACCAGGTGCACCAAGTGTTGTTGCAAGTGATGGTGCAGCAACGGTGACGTGGGCTGCACCAAGCAACGGTGGGAGTGTCATTACTTCGTATGTGGTGACCGCATCACCTGGTGGAGCAACGTGCACTACAACAGAACTTTTTTGTTTGTTTTCTGGTTTGCAAAATCTTTTGTCCTACACATTCGCGGTTGCAGCAACAAATGAAATGGGAACAAGTACTGCATCGCCTGCATCAATCGCAGTCACGCCAAGTGCTACTTGGGTCACGACCCCCGAATTCGTCAGTGCAGTTCCCGGAAACAAAGTAGTTGTGCTCACATGGTCTGTTGGAGTGCTCAGCAGTGGTTCCCCAACTGGATACGTGGTGAAAACATCTGATGGCGTTGAGGTATGTAGAACAACAGCGGTGACTTGCAAGGCGGGCGGACTCGCTAATGGTTCGAGACCTACATTCAGTGTCGAGGCACTGGGGGCCACTGCGGTAGCGGTATCGCAAGCAATTCCAAAAGTCGTTGTGGGTGGACTCGTACAAAAACGAGAAGTGATGAAAGTGAAATCGCGGGCGTTGTTGAGAAAAGTTGCCTCAACAATGTCGAAAGGGAAAACCACCTGGACCCGTCGCAGAGGGAAATGCATAGTGTCAGGGAAATACCTGGTGGCGGCCTCCCGCAAGGGGTCGTGTGTATTTCGGGTATCGGTAGCCAAAAAGGCGCCTTTTGCAGTCCAAAAGTTGACGGTTCGCCTCCGAATCTCCTGAAACCCTTATTTTATAAGGGAAATGACAGATACTGAGCCAATTGTCACCTATTGAACGTTTCGTAAAGACGGTCTAACCTTGCGTTCACCACCAATCAACCTGTGAGCCACCTTTGACTCACAAAACAAGGGGAGAAAATTATGAAGAAATCCACTCTGTTGCGCGCGAGCGCAATCGCAGTGAGCCTTGCCTTCGTTGCTGCAGCATGCGGTAGCGACAGCGACAGCGATAGCTCAGCAGCGGAAGATACCGTTGCATCCGAAGTAACCGAAGACACCGCAGCAACAGCAGCTGGCGTGACTTGTGAACCCGTATCCATTGCCTTCTTTGGTGCGCTTTCAGGCGATAACGGCAACCTCGGTAAAAACATTCGCGCTGGTGCAGACCTTGCTGTGAGTGAATTCAACACCGCAAACCCAGACTGCCAAGTTGGACTTGTTGACTTCGACTCACAAGGTGACCCAGCACAAGCTCCAGCACTTGCTCAGGAAGCAATTGACGACGCCAGCATCCTTGGCATTGTCGGACCTGCATTCTCAGGTGAGTCAAAAGCTGCTATTCCATTGTTCGACGCAGCAGGTCTTGCCATCATTACTCCTTCGGCAACGAATGCTGATTTGAATGACAACAACTGGAAGGTCTTTCATCGCGCACTTGCTGGTGATGACAAGCAAGGCCCAGCCATTGCTACGTACATCCAAAATACATTGGCTGCAGCCAAAGTTGGCGTCATTGACGACGCTACAGAATACGGTAAGGGTCTTGCCGACATTGTGCGCGACACACTTGGCGACACGGTTGTTGCAAGCGATTCCATCGACCCTAATGCGGCTGACTTCTCAGCTGTAGTAAGCAAGATGAAAGATGCTGCTCCAGACACAATTTTCTATGGTGGCTACTACGCAGAAGCTGGCAAGCTTGCCAAGCAACTTCGTGACGCTGGCGTGACCGCAACACTCGTGTTCGGTGACGGCGTAAAAGACAATGGTTTCATCGAAGCTGCAGGTCCTGCTGCTGATGGTTCCATCATCACCTGCACATGTGCAGACGGTGCGTCATTTGCTGAATTTGCTGCTGCTTACACAGCGAAGTTCCCTGGCGAAACACCACAGACCTACGGTGCAGAGGCTTACGACGCAGCATCGGCTTTCCTAGCCGCAATTGCTGCTGGTGAGACCGACCGCGCTGGCGTTCTTGAGTTCCTCGGAACCTACGATGCTGCTGGTGTAACCAAGCAGATCAAGTGGGATGAGACTGGAGAAGTTGCAGGAAACGCTGTTTATGCCTACAAGGTAGAAGCAGGAGTAATTTCCGTTATTGGTTTGATCGAATAAAAACTCTTCTCTCTCTGAGAGAAACTTTTTGAGAATGACCGGGAACAAATGTTCCCGGTCATTCTTTTTATAAGACTTTTTCTGCTAAACAACAGGAGAGCAACTTCGTTCTCGGGGACACATGCGTGACTGGCTGATATACAAAACATTCTGGGACCTCACGGTGACCGGCGTAGCGCTAGGTTCCCTCTATGCCCTCGTGGCACTGGGCTACACCTTGGTGTATGGCGTGTTGCGCCTCATCAACTTTGCTCACTCAGAAATTTTCATGATTGGCACATTTGCCTCGCTCATTACGGCAACAAATGTGTTGGGAGTTCCCATGTTGGAAGCGGGGCAGTATCCGTATCGCACCGGGTTCCAACTTGTTCTCATTTTGTTGGCCTGTTTACTCGGCTCCATGGTTCTCTCGGGCGCGGGTGCAGTTGCACTAGAACGCGCTGCATACCGCCCTCTGCGCGGCTCGGGCGACCAGTTTGGCGCAGTAGTGCTGGCATTCGTTACCGCATTTGTTGTGGGGCTTGTCTTCTTCGATACACCGAAGTCGAACCTCATTTTCGGAATTATTGGCACTGGGCCCATTGCGTGGATGTATCTCAACATTTTCCGCCGCGGACGTCAGGCCCCGCGTTTAGCGTTTCTCATTTCGGCAATCGGCGCGTCAACAGCAATTACAGAAGCTGTTGCCATTTGGGGACCGCGCGACCGCGAGCAGTATCAAACCCCACGTGTTCTAGAAAAGAAAACACTTTTTCAATTGTTCGGAACCGACATTCGTATTGACTATGTCATTGTCATCATTGGTGCTTTGCTCATGACGACAGCATTGTTGTTGTTTGTGAATCGCACCCGCCTGGGTCGTGGTGTACGTGCTGTTGCACAAGATGTTGAAACGGCAAAAATATTAGGAGTCAATGTTGACTTCGTTATTTTGATTACCTTCGTGCTCGGCGGCGTGATGGCTGGTGGTGCAGCAATGATGTTCACTCTGGTATACGACCAGTCGAAGTTCAACATCGGGTTCCTGCTGGGCGTGAAGAGCTTTACTGCAGCAGTGCTTGGCGGCATTGGAAACCTCAAGGGCGCATTGCTCGGCGGACTCGTTCTTGGCCTTGCAGAAAACTATGGCTCAGCGCTATTCGGAGGCGAATGGAAAGACGTCATCGCCTTTGTGTTGTTACTTGTGGTGTTGATGTTCCGCCCAACGGGTCTTTTGGGTGAATCGCTGTCTAAGGCGCGCGTATGAGCCTGTCTGAATCTTTAAGAAGCGTGACGTCCGGTTCGTATTCCGTTTCGCGTTTAGGTGAAGCCCTGGCGAAGCAGTCGCGTTCTGTGCGTTGGTCGTTCGGTGCCATTTGCATTCTGGCTTTGTATCTCTTGCCTTGGTGGCCAAGCGTGCCGGTGTTGGGTTGGATTGTGGAAACACCCGGAACCAGTTTTCCGAGTGTGCTAACCGACCAAGTAGTAATTTTTGTTTTAGTTGCGTTGGGCCTCAACGTCGTGGTGGGTCTTGCTGGGCTTCTCGACCTTGGTTACGTGGGCTTTTACGCAGTTGGTGCTTACACGGTTGCCATTTTGTCGAGCCAGCACGCCAACTTGCCGTGGCTGTTGTGCATGCCTATTGCCGTATTGGTGTCCATGATTGCCGGTGTCATTTTAGGAACACCTACGTTGCGCTTGCGCGGAGACTATTTGGCCATCGTCACGCTTGGCTTCGGTGAAATTATTCGTATTACTGCAAACAATGTGGAATGGCTTGGCGATAGCCGTGGCATTAGCAATATTGCTACGCCCCCAAGTATTGGGCCATTGAAGTTCACTGTGCTCGACGCAAAGCCGTATTACTTTTTGGGTTTCACCACAATTTTGATTGTCATTTTCTTGTTACGTCGTTTGGAAAATAGTCGCGTGGGTCGTTCTTGGAACGCCATCCGTGAAGACGAAGACGCAGCAGAACTGATGGGTGTCGACACATTCAAATTTAAATTGTGGGCATTTGCTATAGGAGCAGCTATTGGTGGTCTTGCGGGCTCTCTGTATGCCGGCAAAGTGCAATTCATTAACCCGAACAACTTCCCGTTGCAACTATCTATTTTGTTCCTCGCTGCAGTTGTACTTGGTGGAGCAGGAAACATGTGGGGAGCTGTTGTAGGTGGGGCATTGGTGGCGTGGATGCCAGAGCGTTTCCGTGGTTTTGCCGACAAGCGCGTGTTTGTATTTGGTGTCGCACTGGTGTTGGTGATGGTGTTTCGGCCACAGGGTCTTATTCCGCGCAAAATACGTAAAGAGCGCTGGCTCGAGTCGTGGAAGCCGTCAACCGAAGCTGATCTCGGAGGCAAGGAGTGACTATGAGCGACAATCTTTTAGAACTCGATCATGTCACCATGAAATTTGGCGGCGTTACTGCTCTCGACGACGTCACCTTCGCTATTCGTCGCGGAGAAATTCTTGGTCTTATTGGGCCAAACGGCGCAGGAAAAACAACCTGCTTCAATGTGGTGACGGGCGTGTATGCGGCTACCAGCGGTGGAGTGCATTTTGACGGCACGTCACTTGCGGGCTTGAAGCGTTTTCAAATTACCAAGCGCGGCATTGCACGTACGTTCCAGAACATTCGTTTATTTCCCGACATGACTGCAGTTGAAAATGTCATGGTGGGTGCCGATGCGAATCATCGCACCAGTGTGGGTGGAGCGCTTCTTGGCCTGCCACGTCATCATCGTGAAGAAGCTGAAGGCCGCAATACGGCAATGGAGTTGCTCACCTTTATGGGCATTGCCGACCGTGCTGGCGATGCTGCGCGCAATTTGCCCTACGGCTATCAGCGTCGACTCGAAATTGCCCGTGCGCTTGCTACCAAGCCACAGCTCTTATGCCTCGATGAACCTGCTGCTGGCTTTACGCCTGCTGAAAAAGTTGAACTCATGGATCTCATTCGCAAAATTCGCGCACAGGGTTACACCGTGTTGCTCATTGAACACGATATGAGTTTGGTGATGGGAGTGACCGACCGCATTGTGGTGCTCGACTTTGGCAAAGTCATTGCAACAGGTACGCCAAGTGAAGTGCAAGACAACCCTGCAGTGGTTGCTGCGTATTTGGGAGTGCCCGACGATGATGCTTGAGGTGCAAGATCTCCGTGTTGCTTACGGGAAAATTGAGGCGTTGAAAGGTATTTCTTTCACTGTCGACGAAGGTGAAATTGTCACACTCGTTGGTGCCAATGGTGCTGGCAAAACCACAACCATGCGCACAATTTCTGGCTTGCGCAACGTGGTGGGCGGCAGCGTTACTTTCGAAGGCAAAGACATCACACAGATTCCCTCGCACGAGCGTGTGAAGTTGGGCATTTGTCAGTCGCCAGAAGGTCGCGGCATTTTCCCAGGTATGACCGTTCGCGAGAACCTCGACATGGGTACCTACACGCGTAAAGATCACAAGTCGAGTGCTAAAGATGCCGACTTCGCACGCGTGTTGGAACTCTTCCCGCGCCTGGAAGAACGCATTACACAATTAGGTGGAACTCTCTCTGGTGGTGAGCAACAAATGCTTGCCATTGGTCGTGCACTCATGAGCCGTCCACGGTTATTGTTGCTCGACGAACCTTCGATGGGTCTTGCTCCAAAACTCATCGCGCAAATTTTCAACATCATCACCGAAATCAACAAGCAAGGAACAACAGTGCTTCTTGTAGAACAAAATGCATCGCAAGCATTGCGCCGTGCGCACCGTGGTTACGTTTTGGAAACTGGGCATGTGGTGAAAACTGGTCTGGGTAACGATTTGCTGAACGACCCTGCCGTACGCGCTGCGTACCTGGGTGGTCACTAAAGTCCGTGTCTTTTCTCTCCGATATCGATATTGCGCGTCGGGCACAGCTTGTGCCACTCAGCGACATTGCGAGCCAACTGAACCTGCCCATTGAGTTTTTAGAGGCGTATGGCCCTGGAGTTGCAAAGATCAAGTTGGGAGCCTTAGAAGCGCTTCAGAGCCGTCCTTCGGGCAAATATGTGGTGGTCACAGCCATTACGCCCACGCCATTGGGTGAAGGGAAAACCACCACCTCGGTAGGTCTTGGCCAAGCAATGGGGCGCATTGGTCAAAAAGCGGTGCTCACATTGCGCCAGCCCTCGATGGGGCCCACCTTTGGCATCAAAGGTGGAGCAGCCGGTGGTGGATACAGCCAAGTGGTTCCCATGGAGAACCTGAACCTGCATCTCACGGGCGACTTCCATGCGGTGACTGCCGCACACAACTTGCTTGCCGCGATGCTCGACAACCATCTCTTTCGTGGCAATGAACTTGGCCTCGACTTAGACAACATCACATGGCGTCGTGCGCTCGATGTGAACGACAGGTCACTACGTGCCATTGCCATTGGCCGTGGAGGCAAGATGGACGGAGTTGTACGCGATACGGGTTTCGATATCACGGCTGCATCGGAAGTGATGGCACTTCTTGGTTTGTCGACGTCGTTGAAAGATTTGCGTCAACGCCTGGGTCGCATTGTGGTGGGGTACACCACCACTGGTGAAGCAGTTACTGCAGAACACCTGCGTGCAGCGGGGGCAATGGCAGTGATTTTGAAAGATGCACTGCAACCAAACCTGATGCAGACCCTAGAAAACACACCAGTCATTGTGCACACGGGGCCTTTCGGAAATATTGCCACAGGTAACTCTTCAGTAATGGGAGACCTCATGGCAATGCGCATGGCCGACTACGTCATTACTGAGGCTGGCTTTGGCGCCGACATGGGCGCCGAGCGTTTCTTCAATATTAAATGCAGAGTGTCGGGTTTGAAACCCGATGCCGCAGTTCTGGTAGCAACCGTTCGTGCGTTAAAAGCGCATAGCGGCGAGTACAAAATTATTGCTGGTAAACCTCTGCCTCCAGAACTCTTAGAAGAAAACCCGGAACATGTTTTGGCAGGTGCTGCAAATTTGCGTAAGCAAATTGAAAATGTACAAGTGCATGGTGTTTCGCCCGTCGTGGCAATTAACGCATTTCCTACAGATCATGCAAGTGAACACGATGCGATTTGCCGTATTGCACAAGAGATGGGTGCGCGAGTTGCTGTGTGTACACATTTCGCCGACGGCGGAGCAGGTGCAATAGAACTTGCGCATGCAGTGGTGGAAGCATGCAACGAACCCACCACATTTTCCATGTTGTACCCCGACTCATTTTCTCTACGCGAAAAAATTGAAAAGGTGGCCACTTCAATTTACGGGGCAGCTGGTGTGGAGTACTCCGACGTGGCGAATGAGCAACTCGATCGTTACGAGCATCTTGGGATGGGTCATTTGCCTGTGTGTATTGCCAAAACACACCTCAGCATTTCAGCCGACCCCACGCTCAAAGGGGCGCCAACGGGTCATATTTTGCGCGTGCGTGAAGTGCGCGCCTCGGTGGGGGCAGGCTTTGTGTATCCCATCTGCGGCGACATGAGCACCATGCCGGGTCTTGGCTCTGCGCCCGCTGCGGAAAGTATTGACCTTGACGACGAGGGCAACATCGTCGGGCTGTTCTAGTCTTACGGCATGGCAATTCTTGACACCAATCCTTCGCAGGCATTTGCGAACGACCGTAAACACGTATTTCATTCATGGTCGGCGCAGAGCACCTTGAATCCAGTGGTTGTTGCAGGTGGCGAAGGTGCGTGGTTTTGGGATGAGTCGGGTCGAAAGTACCTCGACTTTTCTAGTCAACTTGTCAACGTCAACATCGGTCATCAGCACCCAAAACTCATTGCGGCAATCAAAGAATATGCCGACCGTTTGTGCACCATTTCTCCGATCCATGCCAATGAAGCACGTAGTGAAGCAGCGCGGCTCATTTGTGAACTCGCTCCTGGCGATTTAAACATGGTGTTTTTCACCAATGGTGGAGCAGAGGCAACGGAAAACGCAATGCGCATGGCGCGCGTTCACACTGGCCGCCTCAAAGTGCTCACCACGTATCGCAGTTATCACGGTGGAACTGCAGCGGCAATTCAAATGACTGGCGACCCGCGGCGATGGGGGAGCGAGCCATCAACACCGGGCATCATTAAATTCTGGGGGCCATACCCGTACCGCTCGCAGTTTTACTCCCAAAGCGAGGTTGAAGAAAGCGAACGCGCACTGCAGCATCTTGAAGACGTCATCATGGTGGAGGGTGCAAACAATATTGCCGCCATTGTTTTAGAAAGCGTTGTAGGAACCAATGGCATCTTGGTGCCGCCACCTGGATACTTGCAGGGCGTGCGCGACATCTGTGACCGTACTGGCATTGTGATGATTTGCGATGAAGTGATGTCGGGCTTTGGTCGTTGCGGTGAATGGTTTGCCGTAGATCATTGGAACGTTGCGCCCGATCTCATCTGTTTCGCTAAAGGCGTGAACTCGGGTTATTTGCCGCTGGGTGGCGTCATCATTTCTGATCGCATCTCTGAAACTTTCCGTCAAAAGCCATACCCGGGTGGTCTCACTTATAGCGGTCATCCACTTGCATGTGCATCGGCAGTTGCTTCTATCAATATCTTCAAGGAAGAAAAGATTGTGGAGAACGCCCGGCATTTGGGTGCAGACATCATTGGTCCAGAACTTGAAAAGTTAAAAGCGAAGCACCCCAGCGTGGGCGACGTGCGAGGCTTGGGTGTCTTTTGGGCAATTGAACTGGTGCGCGATCGCGAAACACGTGAGCCACTTGTTCCGTTCAATGCATCAGGGCCCGCCGCACAGCCAATGGCCGATTTGGCAGCAGCGTGCAAAGCGAAGAACCTGTGGCCATTTACGCACTTCAATCGTTTGCATGTGGTGCCGCCATTGGTTATTTCCGATCAGGAAATGCGTGACGGTTTAGCCATCATTGATGAGGCGCTCGATGTGGCCGATGCTTTTTACACCGGAAAATAACTAAGGTCTAACGATTCTGAGGGAACCCAAGATCGACAGTTGATGTGCGTGGGTCTGGCCAGCGCGAAGTCACCACTTTGGAACGGGTGTAGAAGTTGATGCCTTCTGGCCCATACATGTGTTGGTCGCCAAAGAGGCTCGATTTCCAGCCACCGAATGAGTAGTACGACACGGGTACGGGAACAGGCACGTTGATGCCTACCATGCCCACATTGATGTCGAATTGGAACTGGCGAGCAGCGCCACCGTCGCGGGTGAAGATTGCTGTGCCGTTGCCGTAGAGGTTGTTGTTGATGAGTTGAACGCCTTCGTCGTAGCTCTTCACACGAACAACCGACAAGACTGGACCAAAAATTTCATCGTCGTAACACTTCATGCCAGGTGCGACTTTGTCGATGAGGCTTGGCTTTAAGTAGAAGCCTTGTGCAGGAACATCGGTGCGACCGTCGACAACGAGGGTTGCGCCTTCTTGTGTAGCGCCTGCAATGTAAGTAGCAACCTTGTCGCGATGTTCGCCGGTAATGAGCGGACCCATTTCGCTCGTAGGGTCGTCGCCTGCACCAACAGTGATGTTGGGGATGCGCTCTTCAATTTTAGAAATGAGTGCGTCGGCAATGGAGTCGTGTGCAAGCAGCACAGAAATAGCCATGCAGCGTTCGCCCGCAGAACCATAAGCAGCGCTGACCGCAGCGTCGGCAGCCATATTGAGGTCGGCATCGGGGAGCACGAGCATGTGGTTTTTTGCGCCACCTAAAGCTTGAACACGCTTTCCGTTTCGTGTGCCGGTTTCGTAAATGTATTTTGCAATAGGCGTAGAGCCAACGAATGAAATTGCTGCAATATCGGGGTGATCAAGTATACGGTCGACTGCCACCTTGTCGCCGTGAACAACGTTGAAGCAGCCGTCGGGAAGGCCAGCCTGCTTGAGTAACTCGGCAATGAACATGGTGACCGATGGGTCTTTTTCACTTGGCTTCAGAATGAACGTGTTGCCACAGCCCAGTGCATTGGCAAACATCCACATCGGCACCATTGCAGGGAAGTTGAACGGGGTGATGCCGGCAACAACGCCAAGAGGTTGACGAATGTTGTACACGTCTACTCCGGCAGAAGCTTGCTCGCTATAGCCACCCTTCAAGAGATTGGGAATACCACATGCATATTCAATGTTTTCCAAACCACGGGCAACTTCACCCAATGCATCGGACAGAACTTTGCCGTGCTCGGCGCTCAGCATGGCAGCAATTTTTTTACGATTCACATCGACGAGTTCGCGCATGTGAAACATCACTTCGGCACGACGTGACAAGTTGGTGGCACGCCATGCAGGAAATGCTGCAACAGCATTTGCAACTGCTGCGTCTACCTCGGCGACTGAAGCGAAGTCGACCGCTGCTGATTGTTCGCCAGTTGCCGGGTTAAAGACTTTTCCAGACTTGCCAGAGGTGCCAGCAACGACGGTTCCATTAATCCAATGCGAGATGCGCTTCATATTGCCTTCAATCTGTGTGAGATGGAGAAAGTAAAGATCAGTGTAGGTATTGGCAAAGGTCGCGCTTCACGTACTTGCCGTGACCTTTGCGACCAGTGAAGGTGTCATTTTCCACAACGACCATGCCACGCGAAAGCACCGTGTCGACCTTGCCGTCGATAACGGTTCCTTCGAATGCGCTGTAGTCGGTATTCATGTGGTGTTTGCCGTTAATACCAATAGTGGTTTTTTGATGCGGGTCCCACACCACAATGTCGGCGTCGGCTCCGGGGGCAATAATGCCTTTTTTGGGGTACATGCCGAACATGCGTGCTGGTGTGGTGCAGCAAGTTTCCACCCACCGCTCGAGTGACAGTTCGCCAAGAACAACACCCTGATAAATGAGCTCCATGCGATGTTCAACGCCGGGCAAGCCATTGGGGATTTTCGAGAAGTCGTTGCGCCCGAGTGTCTTTTGGTCTTTGAAACAAAATGGGCAATGGTCTGTGCTCACTACCGCGAGTTCGTTCACGCGCAGGCCCTTCCACAAATCACTTTGGTGATGATGGTGGTCGTGCCGTGAACGAATTGGGGGGCTACACACAAACTTGGCGCCCTCGAAGTCGGGCTGGGAGAGGTGCTCTTCTAACGTGAGATACAAATACTGCGGGCAAGTTTCAGCAAAGACGTTGAGGCCTTCGTGCTGAGCATGCGCAACTTCATTTAATGCTTCCGAGGCAGACATGTGCACGATGTAGAGCGGAACGTTTCCGGCTACTTGGCTCAGCACAATGGCGCGATGTGTTGCTTCGCCTTCGAGCAAACTGGGTCGGCTAATAGAGTGAAACACGGGGTCGGTTTCACCTCGTGCAAGATGTTGTTGAACAAGTACATCGATAGCCATACCGTTTTCGGCGTGCATCATGATGACTGCACCGTTGTTGCTTGCCTCTTGCATCGCACGAAGTATTTGGCCATCGTCGCTGTAATAGGTGTCGGGATACGCCATGAACAACTTGAATGAAGTGACGCCCTCGTGTTCAACGAGGTAGGTCATGTCTTTCAAACTTTGTTCGTGAATATCGCCCATAATTTGGTGAAAGGCGTAATCGATAGAACAGTTGCCCGCAGCTTTCTGATGCCATGCAGCAAGGCCATCTTGAATGTTTTCGCCTTTGCGTTGCAGCGCCATATCGACGATGGTGGTGATGCCACCCCACGCTGCTGCGTTGGAACCCGTTTCAAAGGTGTCGGTTGCTTCAATAGGGCCCATGGGAAGTTCCATGTGTGTATGCACGTCGACGCCGCCAGGAATGACGTACTTGCCTGTTGCATCGATGACCTTGTCGGCAACAATGCCGAGTGCGGCTGCTTGCCCTGGTTGAAAAATAGCTTGAATGGTTTCACCATTGATGAATACATCGCTTGCATAGCGGCCACTCGGGCTCACAATGGTGCCGTTCGTGATGAGGATGCGTGCCATATGTAGAGCGTACCGATATTCAAAGCCGAGTCTCAGACACGACTACAGTGACCAGCGAGGGGGTTTGAATGCTTGCAATGAAAGACAACGCGGTGCGTATTTTGGCTGAACCGGTGACGGCAACGCTTTCTATTGCTGGTGCTGACGGTTATGCGCATTCCACTCCCGTCTGGTTTGTGTGGCGTGACGGAAAAGTGTGGGTGAGCACACATTTTGGGCGCCAAAAACATGTCGATGCTCTGCGGTCGGGTAAGGGTTCGTTGTCGGTCATCGACCCCACAAATTCCTCTCATTATGTGGAATTGCGGGGTTCGCTGCACGTGGTAAATGACCCCAACATGGAACTGCGCGACGAAGTGGTGCGCAAACATGGTCACGCCGACGGCAAGGCCTTCGACTCGGCAAACACAGTGCGCATTGGCATTGTGCTCACCCCAGAGCGGGTGCTCGGCCGGCATTAGCAGCGCTGGGAAGGTTCTGTACACCGAAGGCGTACGGTACGGGTATGAACCCACGTCATTTGAATCGGTCCACTTCTCGCGTCATTTTGTCGGGCTTTGCGCTCGTCGGAGTTTTGCTTGCCACTGTTTCAGTTCTGGGGCAAGTTAACGCCTTTAGCGCTATCACCGATGCCATTGGCGTTACCTCGCCGCCGGGAACCTCGCAAAGTTCTTCAGGAAGTTCAACAAGTTCTCCGTCTGACGAAGCAACGTCTGACGATGAAACTTCCGATTCGGTTGTCGACACACCTGCAACTGGCGACACACCCGATGGAGAAGTTGCACCAATTGATCCAGAAATCGATGCACGTATCTCTGCTCTCGAAGATCTCGTGGTCACGCTTGCAGAAAATGACGATGCAACAGCGGCAACTCTAAGTGAAGTAACGGGGTTAGTGAAAACTCTCGACGCTGACCTTGCAACAGCAAAAACCTCACTCGGTAATCTTGCCGACCGTGTTGCAATTAATGAAAAAGCAACATTAACTTTGCGCTCCGATGTTGATGCCAATGAAAAAGCAACGTCAGTTCTTCGCTCTGAAGTGGACGCAGCAAAGGCCATTGTCGATGCGCTTCAAGTTTCTGTCGACAATCTCAAATTGCGCACATCGCAACTCGACGAAACGGGCACATACAGCGGCGTCGTAAAGCCAAGTCAAATTTCTCCGCAGCTCAAGGTCGACGACATTAAGGGCGACTGGCCCATTGCGCGAACTTCAGGTCCGCTCGACGGCGCACGCATCAAAATGCCTTTTGGGCAATGTGCAAATGCCTACCAGCAATACACGGTGGTCGTTGTTCCGGGAGTCTTCGAAGGTATTCAATGCCTTCGCATTCTCACACCACGTTAAAAACTAGCGGCGGTTTTTAGCGGCAGCGCGCTGTTCGGCTGCTGCCTTTTTCTGCGCTTTATCTTTTTCTTTGCGTTCGTTACGCAGTGCACGCTTTGCAGCTTGTTCGGCCTCGTCGGCAACGCGCACAGCAGTGAGCGCCGAGGGCGATACGGGCAACGCCCATTTTTCGTCAGACTGAATGAGTTTCTTGAAACCCGCCAGGCTGAGTGAATACTGCACCACCATCAGCTTCACCATTTCCTCGCCAAACTTTTCGATGGCCTCGGGCAAAATGGCATTGAGGTCGTCGAGTGAAGGGTCGTCGGCTGCGCCGGCGAGAACTTCAATACAGTGCTGTGTGCAGGGTTCGCATAAAACAACACACACGTCGCCAGCACATTTACGGCGAGTAGCTCCTTCACGAATGGCACTTGCCAGGGTGTCGGGGTCATCAAAGGCGCCATCGCTCAGGCCTGCGCTTTGAGCCAGCACTGTTTGCAGGTTTTCTTCGAGGGCTAGAGCCGCTGTGGTAATGGCTTCATCGCTGGTGGCAGCGAGGGCATTCACAAAACGGCGTTCCAAAATGATGAGGTCACGAGAGGAAGTCACGGCGCCACTATAGGTTGTAGAGCGTGAGTGTGACGATAGATCCAGCCAACTTGGCAAAAGCGGTGGCACGCAGACCCTTTGGGTACCTCATTACCGTGAGCCCTAACGGTGAGCCCCACCTGCGGGCAGTGGTCTTTGTGTCTGAGGGAAACGCCTTGGTGGCTGCAGTGGGGAAACGCAGTGCCGACAATGTGGCAGTTAATGGAAAAGCAACGTTGCTTTGGCCTCCACACATTGGTGGGGAAGAGGAGTTCGACGACCACACGGTGATTGCCGATGGAGACGCCACTGTGCGGTTGCGTGACGACGGAGCAAGTATTTCAGTTGTTGCGTACTCGGCTGTGTGGCACCGCCCCGTGCGCCCCGTGTCGCCTACCCAGTAACGAGCGCCTGAATTTCTCCGACCACCACAGGTAGACGACGAGTGGTGGTGACCGAAGGAAGAGTTCCTTTTTTACCAAGGTTTGATTTCCACGTAATAGACCAGCGAATGGCAACGCTTGCATTCCATGTATTGCGTGAAGAGCTGTGTGCGTAGGTGTACATGCAGTTGCTTTTTGCGTCGTCACCATCGCTCTCGCGCCATGCTTTGCCCGGACCAGAACACGTGAATTTTCCGTTGTTTGCTGCTTTCACATCACCTGGGTTCACCAAGAGAGTGTTGGGTTTAGCGGTCACAGTAACAGTTACTATTCCGCGTGGCGTAGGAATCCATGCAGTGGTGGAAATAGTGCGCCACGAATTACTCGTTACCCACCACCACATGGGTAACTTCACCAGCGCTCGCTGCACGGGTGGTGCGGTGTTCACAATAGGAACAGGCAAGGTATTCCACGAGTGAGCCGATGCTTGTTGCGCCAATGTCGATTCGGAGATCACAGGAATCCAGTGGAAACTAAGAGCGAATGGTTGCCCAGCAATGGCAGGTGCACAGGTACGTACGTACCAACGGTAGGTAATGCCATTGCGAACAGTAAATGAATATGGCTCGTATTGACCGTTGGAAATGACTGTGGTGTTCCACGTGCATCGTGATTCGGTGGTGCTGCTGTCGGAGTTAAAAGTGACCCCGGCAATAATGGTGTTGCCCACCACGTTGCCAGTCACGTCAACCTCAGCGGGCGCACTATGCACGCGTGCAGGAGCACCTATGCCGAGGGCAAAGACACATGTGGAAAGAAGAAGAAGAGGCGCGCGCATAGAGGAAGTTGCCCTTCCCCTACAAAGGTGTGCCCAGCATATTGCAGAAAAGAGAGAGGTTTTTTGCCGAAATAAGGAAATGGGATGGCGTCTCATAGTCAATGTCATTGTGTGAAGTTGGGCAGGTAGGCTCTTCACACCCCAAAATCAGGTCATTTATGAGCGCACAGCATCCCGATATCGCAACAGAACAGGCGTTTATTGACCATGCCTATGAATGCCTAGAACTCAGTAAGACCGATGCTTGGAAATTGCGCGACTTGAGCGAAGCAGGCAGGGGCGGAACCTTCCAGGCCCGCTACGAGCGCGATGTTTTCGATGAAGCTTTGGTGAATCGCTTAACGGCACTCGACCTTGGCGATGCCGCTTTAGTTTTCGGACGCATCGATCGATTTGCCGAAAGCCCCGATGCGCTCGAGAGCTTTCACATTGGGCGCTTAGCGGTGTCTGATCAAAATCGCGAACCAGTTGTTGTTGACTGGCGCGCACCCGTTGCCGAGCCTTTTTACCGTGCAACGGGCCGTGAAACGATGGGGTTGGCGCGTCGTCGGCACTTCTCGGTGCAGGGTCACGAGTTGCTGGGTATTGAAGACGAACTTTTTGGACAAGGCCATGTGGGTATTGGCAGCGATGGCCCCGCCACAACAACTGAAGGTGGTGCGCAACAAAACTTGCGTGGCTACAGCACGTTGCTGGCTGCATTACAACGTGGGCGCACGGGTCAACTTGGCGACATTGTGGCCACCATTCAAAGCGAACAAGATGAAATCATTCGCTCACCGCAAGCCGGCGTGTTGGTAGTGCAAGGCGGGCCAGGTACAGGAAAAACTGTTGTTGCTTTGCATCGCGCTGCGTATTTGCTCTACACATTTCGTTTTCCATTAGAAGCGCAAGGCGTATTAGTCATTGGCCCGAACCGCGTGTTTTTGCGCTACATCGAACGGGTACTGCCCAGCTTGGGTGAAGCAGGTGTACTGCAAGTGGTGTTGAGCGATCTCGTGCCCAGTGTTACCTACGGCGCACGCGACTCGGTGCTTGCCGCACGCGTCAAAGGTGACATGCGGATGTCGAAGGTCATTACGAAGGCAGTGAGCGACCGCGAGAGGCCGTTGCGCGACAATTTACAACTGCCTTTTAGGTCGGGCTACGTGCGTTTAAGCGCACAAGATGCAGCCAACATTGTGCGCCAAGGTCGACGTCGCTTTCGGCGACACAACGCAGCTCGGAAGTGGGTGGAAACAGAAGTGCTGCAAGCCTTGGGGGCGTCGTGGCGCGACCCGGGTGTTTCGCTTTCGGAATTGAAAGAATCGTTGCGGCCATTGCCTGAATTCCGTATTGCCATGGAACGGATGTGGCCACTGCTCACACCTGCACAATTGCTGAACGATCTCTATGGTTCGAAAGCATTGTTGCGTTTAGCGGCAGAGAATATTTTGAGTGAGGCAGAGTACTCATCGTTGTATCGCGAGCGCGTACAAGACATTGAGTCGGCACGCTTCAGTGAACACGATGTTGCGGTGCTCGACGATGCCTTTGAAGTGCTTGGTCCGCTTCCTGGTAAAAACGGAAAAATTGACGAATCAGATGAAATTCGTACCTACGGACACATCGTGATTGACGAAGTGCAAGACCTCACACCAATGCAGTTGCAAATGGTCTCGCGACGTTCACTCAATGGTTCCATGACCATTGTGGGCGACATGGCCCAAGCAACAGGAGCACTTGCACCAGAATCATGGGCCGATGTTTTGAAGCATTTGCCCGATCGCCGCGAACAGCGAGTGGTGGGGCTTTCTGTGGGCTATCGCATTCCGGCTCAAATTATGGAACTTGCCGACAAGGTGATGCACGCTGCGGCGCCAGGTTTGCGCTCGCCGCAATCGGTGCGTGAAGGCGATGCCGGCCCGCGCATTGTGAATGCTGCGCAAAGTGGCGGCACCTTGCTCGATGTCGTCACTGCAGAAACCAAAGCACTCACTGAAGAACTCCCAGCAGGCAACGTTGCTGTTGTTTGCCCCGACAACATGGTGACTGCGGTTTCTGATGCGCTCAGTTCAGCTGGCATGGCCCACGGTAAAGCAGCAAACACAGCACTCGATACGGGTCTCACCGTGGTGCCAGTGAGTTTGGTGAAGGGCTTAGAACTCGATGGTGTGGTGGTTGTTGAGCCACAAGACATTGTGGAAATTGAAACGCTGGGCTTACGTGCTTTGTATGTTGCGCTCACGCGACCCACTCAGCGTCTCACTGTTGTTCATCATCGGCCATTGCCGCCGTGCATGGTGTATTAATTCACTAGTACAGAAATAAGACTTGGAAGAAAACGCATTGCCTTGTCTGCGTCGGCAGGGCGTTTGCGTTCAACTGCAGTGATAAACAAATTCACCATGCGCTGCGTGTCGTCAAGAAGTTCTTGTGATGCTTGCGCAATTTGGGGCTGAATACCAATCCAAATAGCTTTAATGTCAGCAAGTTTTGTGCGTGCAGTTGACATGTTGCCTTGGGCAATGTCGTTGCCTAGCTCTATGCCGGTCTCTAGTAATTGTGCGAATAACTCTTCTGTGCTTCCCCGCGGGATAGTTGTAGTGGTGGAAGCGCTAGGAGAAGAAGTGGTGGGGGCGTTTGCACCGCTGTTGAATGTGGTGGCGCAACTGCTCAACAGGGCAATAGCGCTGAGGCAAAGAAGAGCAGATTTCTTCACTGTGCTGTGACCAAGATTCGGGCACTAGCAAAAGAGCCAACACCAATACGTTGGCCGTCGATTTCTACGGTGACACTTCCATCGGGTGATGTGGCAGACACCGTTCCCGATTTACCTGGATGGATTTCGGCGGTTTCCAAAAACTCCAACAACCCAGGAGTGAACTCGAGTTCTTCAGGAATGCGGTCGACGGTAAAACCGCGGCCAGGAGCCACGTCTACTAAACGCATTACTAAAGCGGCGAGGTACTGCGAACCAGGGATGGGGTTGCCGTGTGGACAAGTTGTTGGGTTGCCGAGCACTCGGTCCATTGCCATCTCCACTTCCGATGACATGACATGTTCCCAGCGCCCGGCTTCATGATGAGCTTGCGCCCATGAAAGACCCAACACATCGGTGAGAAATCTTTCGGCAATGCGGTGACGTCGAACGGTGCGTTGTGCAAGTTTTTCACCCATCTCGGTGAGTGCGATGGTTGAACCAGTAATTGCAATGAGACCCTCAGACTCCATTCGCTTCATCATTTCAGACACAGAGGGACGTGAAACTTGGAGGCGCTCAACAATGCGCGCCTGAATGACTTCTACGTTTTCTTCAAGAAGTTCGTAGATGCACTCGCAGTATTCTTCAAATGCTGGGTGGTGTTCGCCTGGTAAGGCCATAAGACGAGCCTACTCGGGCTTGCGCCCAACTGCCCTCAGCCCGGCCCATGCCAGTGAGGCAAGTTGTTCACCAACGATGTGGGCATCGAAGGGCTCATGGCGTTGAATAAGGTGACGTGCAACACCTTCGCTCATGCCGATGAGTGCATGTGCAACCATGCGCTGGTAGTCGGCATCGACGCCAGCTTCAATGAGAGGTGCGATGAGTTCGGCAACTGCCTTCTCGACGTTGCGGGCAACGATTGCGAACTCTTCGTCGCGGCGTGTACCACCACCGAATAGCAATGTGAATGCATTGGGATCACTCGACAGCCATTCAAAATAGGCGACCATTCCGGCAGCGGTTTGAGCTTTACCAGTGGGAACACTTTTTGTGGCAGAGGTGATGGCGTGGATCATGTTGTTACCCACCGCATCGAGCACGGCGATGTAGAGCGCACGCTTGGAGTCGAAGTGCTGATACAAAACTGGTTTGGTGACGCCAGCAGCATCGGCGATGTCGTTCATGGATGTTGTGTGGTAACCGCGTTGTGCAAAAACGGTGAGGGCTACTTGGAGAAGTTGCTCGCGTCGCTCAGCCGCAGTGAGTCGTGCTGGTGTGGTCATGCTCATAGGCCATTCTCACGATCTTCTCGTTCGGCTGCCTTGATGGCGTGCCCAAGAACTATGGAGGGTGCCAACAAAATGGATCCGATCACAAGACATACCGTAATGATGGTGACCATTGTTGGTGTGAATTTGAGGGCAAAAGCCAATATGAAAACTGTCATGGACACTGCGTACAACAAATAGCCAATGCGGTTGGCGAGCAGCGTGTACTTGGCAAATTGGCGACGACGAACACGGACGGGGTCGTGCGATGCAGATGTTGGTGGAGGAAAAGCCATAAGGTTTCACAGATGGTAGAGGCGAGCAATACAAAAGGTACTCAGAAAGACGGCATTCCTGCCACTCTGGAGTGGCAAGAAGACGTCGCATTAGTCACTATTTGCCGTCCACAGCGGCGTAATGCGGTGAATCACGCCACGTTGATGCTCTTGCAGCAATTTCAAGAAGAGGCGCGGGGTAGAGCTCGAGTACTAGTACTCACTGGTGAAGGCGAAGGGTTTTGTGCTGGCGCCGACCTCACTGGTGTTGAAGACGACGAGTTTGGTAGCGCACTGTCTACAGCATTGTGCGGGTTCACTTCGCTGCCGTGTATCACTTTGGCTGCAGTGCACGGGCATGCATTGGGTGCGGGAACTCAATTAGCAGTTGCCTGTGATTTGCGTGTTGCCACCCCAACAAGCGTCTTTGGTATTCCTGCGGCAAAACTAGGCCTTGCTGTCGACCAGTGGACCATTGAGCGTGTGGCGCGAGAATGCGGCGGTGCTATTGCACGCAACATGCTGTTGGGTACAAGCACGTACAGCGGAGAACAACTTCATGTACAAGGGGCAGTACACAAACTAGGAACACTTGCCGAGGCAATGGAGTGGGCTCACCATCTTGCTACCTTGGCGCCCATCACTATTGCAGCACACAAGCGCGGGTTGGAAGCCGTCGCAGAAAAATTAGTAGACGATGCAGCATTTGAGGCGCTGCGCACAAAAGCATGGGCAAGTGCCGATGCGCACGAGGGGCGCACTGCATTTCTCGAGAAACGTAAAGCTCGATTTACTGGGAACTAAAAGTGCTTTATGCCCCAGCAGGCAAAAGCAAATTGACGTGACGATAGAAATAGTAAAGCGTCACAAGAAATGGAATACTGAGCAGCGCGTACGTTGTGATGCTTGCTGTGATTCGTGAAGTGATGCGTCGTGAAATACCGCTGTGTAGCAATTTTCGAGACCTTGCTAGCGCAATCAGAATTGCCCCAAACATGAGTGGGGGAAATATTGCACCCGAGTCGGAAAACCATCCACCCAGATCATCGATGTCGGCTTGAGGAAGCACTTCGGGAGTGACGGCTTGTGCTACTTGAGGAGTAGTTGTGGGCGTCGGTGGCGTTGTGGTGCTTGTTGGGGCGGCAGGAAGAGATGTAGCAGAAAGTTCTGCGCGAACAATAAGGCGTTGGCTGGTACTAAAGCGTGGATGGCAGGTCACGAGTGTGAGGGTTGCCACACGCGGAGTATTTTTGAGAACCGAGGTCTCGTCGGGCGCAACAATCGACACCTCCTTCACGATGTATTCAAATTTTCCTTTTGGGGTAGTGATGATGATGGGGTCGTCGAGGGCGATGGTATTGAGGTTGCCAAACGGGGCGTCGTAAGAAGTGCGATGCCCGGCAATTGCGCTATTGCCTAGTTCCCCTGGCAGGGGAGTTTTGGGGAAGTGGCCAGGCCCACGCCGCAGATCTTTTGTTGTGATGCCTTCAACAATGATCTTGGAAATATTGATGCTGGGAATCTCAATGAGTGCCAGCGCATCAGTGACAGGAAGGAATGCTGAGGTGCCGGCTGATGCGGTTGTTGCTATTGCTGGTTGTGTTGTAGCAATGATGCGATTGAATTCCTGGCGCAGCGCACTTTGCGTACGACGCGTTTCAATACCAGTGCCCCACAACTGGTACACAACGAGTCCGAGCAGCAAGAGCCCGGTGGTGATGAAGGCCTTGCCGATGAAGCCAACAACATGAGAAGTTTTAAGATTCATCGTTTATCACGATAGTGGCACGTTTGCCCTGCGCCATGGTGATGGGTAGCGTCTCAGTATGAGCAGCACTGATGAAGCAGTACGACTGCACAATGCAGTAGTTCTTCTTGGCTCATTCCCCGCTCTTGCTGAAGCTTCACTTGTGGTGAAAAAAGGTGAAATTGTCCTCATTAGTGGCGCAAATGGCGCCGGTAAAACAACGCTGTTGCGGTTATGCGCAGGGCTTGTGCCATTGGCACGCGGTGAGGCATCGGTGCTGGGTTTCAACCTTGCAACGCAGCGCAAGGAGGCACAAGCACACGTAGGAATGTTGGGCCATGCAAACGGTTTGTATCTCGATCTCACCGCGCAGGAAAACTTGCAATTCTGGAGTGCAGTAGTGGGTGCATCATCGCGAGAAATTGCGTTGTCGGCGCAACGGATGGGTCTCAACGAGCGACTCTTGAATACCCCCGTTGCCAAAATGTCTGCAGGTCAGCGCCGGCGCACAGCCTTAGCAATTTTGGTGATTCGGCGAGCGTCGTTGTGGCTACTCGACGAACCCCATGCAGGTCTCGACGCTTCAGGCAGGGACGAGATTGACAATATGTTGCGTGAAGCTGCCAGTGCTGGGGCAACGGTCATTGTTGCGTCACATGAATTAGAACGCGCAGGCGCGCTTGCTACGCGTCGTATTGAAGTTGTTGGCGGTGCCATTGTGGAACGCGGTACGCAATGACACAGAACTCCATTTCAACGATGTCAGTTGCGCGAGCAATTGCTACTAAAGATTTGCGCATTGAGTGGCGCAGCAAGGTTTTGGTCAACCAAGTGTTGCCATTCGCAGGAATAGTGATGGTGCTCTTTGCTTTTGCGCTCGACAACGATGGCATCTTGCAAAGAGTTGCCCCAGGTCTTGTGTGGCTTGCCGTCTTGTTTTCTTCTTTGATTATTGTTCAGCGGACATTTGCCATTGAGTCGGCCGATAATGCACTCGATGCAATCAAAGTTGCAGGAGTGTCGTCGACTGGTGTGTTTTTGGGTAAGTCGGCAGCGCTCGCTGTGCAGCTGCTCTTCTTCGAATGTGTGCTTGTGATGTTGTCGTTGGTGCTGTACCAGGTGAAATTGTCGTGGGGTGGTGCAGTGCTTCTCGTCACAGTCAGTGTGTTGGCAAACGTTGGAATCGCGACGATGGGAGCGTTATACGGTGGACTAGGTGCAGCGGCAAAAGGCCGTGAAACCCTCTTGCCGCTGTTGTTGTTACCCGCTGTTGCACCCGTTCTCATTGCCGCAACCCGGGCAACCGAATCGGCATTTGGAGTCAGCGGCGCCACTCTTGGCGAAGGGTGGCCGTGGGTGGCATTGCTCGCTGTATTTGGCGCTCTCTTTGGTTTTGGTGGAACACTTGCCTTTGGTGTTCTCACCGAAGAGTGAGAGATGGCCAAAAGCAACTATCTTCAGATGAGAAACCTCAGAATCATATGAACCGTCTTCACCCCTTCCCCTCACCGCTAGATACGCCAACGGGTACCCGCGCTTCTCGGGGGCTCGGAATCGTTGTTCTTTTCGGCACGGTGATGCTCGCTTTGCTTGGTCTCTTTTTCACCGGTGAAGACGTGGTGCAGGGAAGCACCGTGCGCCTCATGTATATCCATGTGCCCACGGCCTGGGTGGCATACCTCGCATTTATTGTCACTGCAATTACTTCGGCCATGTATATGTGGGGCAAGCAGCACTCCCTCACCTTCGACCGCATCGCTGGCGCATCTGCTGAAGTGGGTGTCATATTTATGGGTCTTTGTTTGGTGACCGGCAGTTTGTGGGGCCGGATCACCTGGGGAACCTATTGGCAGTGGGACCCGCGGCTTACAACAACCGCTTTCTTGTTTGTTACTTATGTTGGCTACCTCGCAGTGCGCGACCTCGGCGGCAGCCATCACCAGCGCGCAAAGCGCAGTGGTGTGATTGCACTGCTCGCTGTGCTCGAAATTCCACTTGTGCATTTCAGCGTGGTGTTATGGCGTTCTCTACATCAAGAGGCTTCGGTTCTGCAACCCAGTGGCGATGTCACCATGGATGGTCTCATGTTGTTTTCCTTGCTGTTCGGAGTAGTGGTGTTCACCTTGCTATTCACGTGGATGGTGCTCCATCGACAGCGTGTGCTTGCACTTGCCGATGCAATAGATGACGGTGGTTTGGAAGCAGCTTTGCAAGAACGACGAAATGAGGTGAACTAATGGATCACGTCAGTTTCATTGTGGGTGGCTATGTAATTACCTTTGTTGCCGTAGGTGCGTATGTTCTGCGCATGTTTCGTCAAGCACGCAAATTCAATAGTGCAATTGCCGAGAGTGACAAACCATGGCGATAGAAGATGATGCACTCGATCTCTCTCCGCGAGATGCTGTACCCGCGGCACCATCTGTGCGTTCACAGAAACGCCGTTGGAAGCCTGCACTGCTACTAGCTGTCATCCTTGTTTTCGGCGGAGTGGTTGTAACAAAGTTTTTATCTTCAGCTATCGATTACTACTGCAATGTCGATGAGGTGGGAGTGCGTAGCGGGTGCGAAGGCACTCGTCGATTGCGAGTACAAGGCGCGGTAGACGAAGGAAGTTTAAAAAAAGCAGCCGGAATGACCATATTTTCAATGTCGTTTAATGAAGACACGTTAGAAGTGCGATACGACGGCGACCCGGGTGGCGTTTTCCAAGAATGTATTCCAGTGGTCGCGCACGGTCGAATGGTCAATGGAGTTTTTCTGAGTGACCGCATTGAAGTGAAACATTCGAATGCGTACTCCACGGAGAACAAAGAACGCATAGACAAAGCTGAGGCTGCTGCATGTTCTCTGCCGATGCAGTAGAAGTAGCGGTGAACCAAGGTCTTGCAGGGCCTTTGGGTCGCGGCGCGTTGTTATTAGGAGTCATTGCATCAGTATTTGGTGCTGTTGCCTCTATTTACACTGCACGAGAGTCGTTGCATCATGAAGAGGCTCGTACTGCGCGCCTCATTCCGCGCTTCGCTGCTCTTGTTTTGTTTGCGGCGTTTGCGGCCATGACCGCAATGGAATATGCAATGATCACGCGCGACTTTTCTTTGCAGTATGTGCAAGATCATGGCTCACGTTCCACCCCAGCGTTGTACAACTTCACCGCAGTGTGGAGTGCCTTAGAGGGGTCCATTTTGTTGTGGGTACTTGCTCTCGCGTTGTCATGTGCAGCAGTGGTGTGGCGATATCGCAAGAAACTCAACGACCCACTCATCGCATGGGCGATGGCAGTGATGTTTATTGTTCTGGCATTCTTCTTTCTGTTGAGTTTTGCTCCGGCAAACCCCTTTGTTGTGGGTGCACCTGGAGTCACCGACGGGCCAGGGCCGAACCCACTCTTACAAAACCACATTTTGGTTCTCTTCCACCCACCCATTTTGTATTTGGGCTATGTGGGCTTCACCATTCCGTTTGCTTTTGCCGTTGCTGCGCTCATTACTGGGCGCGTGGGTGAAGGTTGGCTCATTGAAACGCGGCGATGGACCCTGTGTGCATGGG
>JANRCO010000038.1 GCA_030726975.1 Ilumatobacteraceae bacterium
CATCAGTTGCCCCGGTTGCGCCCACAGTGACGGCGCTTGCCGCACTTGCTGGCGAATACCGACATGCATCGACACCGTCATTTCCTGCGGCCACCACAAACACCACACCATCGGCAACGCCACGAGCAACCGCGGCATTCAACGCATTAGAAGAAGCGCCACCAAGACTCATGTTGGCAACAGCAGGAACTCCTGCTTGATGGTCACCGATGATCCAATCGATGCCAGCAATAACCCCTGAAGTTGACCCACTACCAGAACATGACATCACGCGAACTGGCACAAGTGTTGTCGCCTTTGCAACGCCAAATGTTGAGCCACCCAGGGTGCCTGCAACATGTGTTCCGTGTCCGTGGCAGTCGGTGGTGCCACGCCCATCGGAAATAGAACTGAAACCAGCAGAGACGCGACCCGCGAACTCACTATGTGTAGCAAGAATTCCGGTGTCAACTACATACGCGGTGACACCAGTGCCTGAGTTGGCATATGAATAGATGTTGTTCATTGGCAAGTTGCGCTGGTCAATGCGGTCTAAGCCCCACGTGGGGTTGGCTTGATCGGCGGAAATGGAAACGACAGAGTCAAGTTCAATTGATTCAACGTTGGTATTTGCAGTGAGCTCAGCCACTGCAGAAGCTGATAAGTCGGCCGCAAAACCTGTGAAGACATTCCGAAATGAAGTGACGTTGGTGGCACCCACGGCACTGGCAATCGATGCTGCAGCCGCGAACGATGCGGTCGATTTCAGGCGAACGATATAGCGACCGCTAGCGACTGTTGACGTATTTGCAACAGGGGCATCGTCAACAAGTCGAACGACTTTGTTGAGTTCAATTGATGAGACGTCGGAGTCTTTCCGGAGTCGTGCGACATCGTCGGAGTCGAGCGTGGCAACAAACCCATCTGCTGCTGAAGTGAAAACGTCGGTGACCGCATTGCCTAGTTGCATTTCTTTGCGCAATTTGCTGCTCAGATTGCTTGCGGCATCGAAGGTAACGATGTACTCCCCGGCAGGAGCCTCTGCCGATACAACTTGGGAAGGAACAAGGGTAACCAAAAGCGAGGCACCAAGTACCCCGGCAAGGCTAAAGCCTGCGGCACGGGTGGAAAATGGACGGGGGGTTATATTTTTCATGGTTCCTACGTTCAGCGTACTCGCCGACACCACGAACATAAATGAAAAAGTGATCAATGTCCCGTCAGGGCAGGATATTTCGTCTTAGGAGCCGGAACCAGGAAACTCATAGTGCACATCAGAAAATGCATCACGGGCAAATACATAAAAAAAGCCGTAGAGGTTCAGGGCCATCATTGGCAGCAAAATGCTCTGCCCCTTCGGGAATGAATACTGTATCTCCTGCTAAAACTCGAGCAATTTCACCATTAACACTCATAAGGCCAGCGCCACTAATGAAAAAGTAAATTTCTGCAGCATCGTGCGTGTGACCACGTTCAGGAATATCGGCACCAACAGGAATTTCTGCAATACCGGCGGTGAGTTGGTTACTTGCAGTGCGGTCGCCACTCACCAGGGTCCACCACTGCACTGCTGGCGACTCCCAACTCTCCGTTGGGCAATCCGTTATGCGGCGAATGAGCGGTGGCACGTCTGCAAACTAGTGCGCAAAATAACCACGTTCTAGTCGGCGGGCCACACTTCAGCCGTTGACAACAACTGCTCGCGAAAATCGGGGTGACTAATGCGGGCAAGTTCATGAGACCGCTCTGCAATGGACAACCCCGACAATTCGGCAGCACCAAATTCGGTAATTACTACATCTACTTGATGGCGCGGCGTAGTTACTACAGAGCCTTCGGGAAGTCGGCCCAAAATGCGTGACACTGTTTCACCTTTCACCACGGTTGTTGATGGCATGCACACCAAACTGCGGCCTCCCACACGTAAGCCTGGCCCAGCGACGAAATCTTCGTGTCCGCCAATTCCGGAAAACTGTTTTCCACCAATGGAGTCGGCAATGACCTGACCAGAAAGATCAACAGCCATTGCACCGTTAATAGCCACCATGTTGCGATTCTGAGCAATGATTTCCGGAGAGTTCACGACGTCAACTGGCAAGAATCGCACATCGTTGTTGTTATGCAACCAGGTGTATAAATCGGGAGTTCCGGCTGCAAATGTAGTAACCGAGAATCCATCGAATGCGGTTCCCTTGTTATTCGTTACTTTGCCCGACATATGTAGACGCATCAAACCCGACGTAAACATTTCAGAATGAATTCCGTAGTCACCACCGGAACCTGCAGCAAGTTGCGTCGCAATATGGTTTGGTACACCACCAATGCCTGTTTGCAACGTGCAACCATCGTAAATGTATTGCATAGCTATTTCTGCAATTTTCATTTCTGATTCAGTAGGGACAACATCGGCCAAATTCAATGGCTCGCGTTCCGACTCCACCAAAAAATTGATGTTGTCTACATGCACACGGTGCATATATTTGCCACCCGGCGCATCGGCACCAAACGTGCGCGGAAAATGCAGGCTCACTTCCACAATGAGCACTCGATCGGGGTCGGCAATGACTCTTTCTATTTCGTCGGTTGTTGCACCAGCATGAAGCGACAAACTCACCCAACCGTCAACGGGTTGCGCACCTGCAATTGCAAGTACACGAGGTTTCTTACGTGCCAAGACCGGAGCAAAACGACGAAAGTCGGCCGGCACAAAGTCAATATCGGCACCACTATCGCGCAGAAATCTTTCAGCTGGCCCAAAAAACCCACTCTGCAGGTGCACAGTGGGTTGCATGAAGAGTGCGAACAAGTCGGGAAGAAGAGCACCCGACACGCGCAAGTCAACAAAGTCGGTGCGCTCGCCCAAAGCATGCAGAAATGCTCCCGGCACTCCTGGCCCTAACGGCACCGCCAGTGTGTCGGTGGGTCGAATTGCCTGAACTGCTTGTTCCATGGGAACCGCTGACTTTGTCATTGCACTCACCTTATAATTCAAAAGCTCTACACGCGGATTCACCTGCATCATTGTCACTATCTACTGCGACGACATCAAAA
Organism: Ilumatobacteraceae bacterium; assembly: GCA_030726975.1. GTDB lineage: Bacteria > Actinomycetota > Acidimicrobiia > Acidimicrobiales > Ilumatobacteraceae > F1-20-MAGs119. The sequence continues at coordinate 3,031 of JANRCO010000038.1, forward strand.
TAGGCACCACATCTCAATGGCGCTCTAAAGGTCGCGAATGCGGCAGTAATCACCCCATAAAATTGCGACTAACGTAACCTCACAGCAAGGCCATAGGGGATCTTGCTAGTAGTCAAGGGGGCCATCATGGCTGTTATCGACAATGTTTCTGCAAGTGGCGTACCGCCACACTTACGTGGCAACGGCGCACCAGTTCAAGAAGAACTCACACTCACCGATCTCAAAGTCACCGGCACTATTCCTGCTCATCTCGATGGTCGCTATTTACGCAATGGCGCAAACCCCATTACCGGAATGAGCGATCACCCCTTTCTCGGTGACGGCATGATTCACGGCGTTCGTTTACGTGAAGGAAAAGCACAGTGGTACCGCAACCGCTATGTGCAAACTCCTTATATTTCCGACCCATCGCGCAATATTCTCGATATGGACACTGGTCTTGGCGACATGGCGATGTCGAAAGCTAACACCCACATTTTTGGTCACGCCGGAAAATTTCTTGCGCTTGAAGAGGGTCACTTTCCTTATGTACTCGATGGCGACTTGAACACAGTTGGTCCCACCAACTTCAATGGCAAACTCACCGGTTCATTTACCGCACACCCCAAGATCTGCCCACTCACCGGCGAAATGCTCGCGTTTGGCTATTACTTCCTTGAGCCATACCTCACCTATCTACGCGTTTCGCCAACTGGCGAAATGGTGCAGAACACTGTCATCACTGTGGGCGGGCCCACCATGATGCACGACTTCAACGTCACCGAGAACTACGTCATCTTCATGGACCTCCCTGCGGTGTTCGACCTCGAAATGGCAATGCGTGGCGAACTTCCTATTCACTGGGACGACAACTACCCAGCTCGCCTTGGCGTAATGCCACGTGACGGTGCCGATGCAGATGTGAAATGGTTCGACATCAACCCGTGCTACGTCTTTCACCCTATGAACTCGTATGAAGAAGGCGATAACATCATCATCGACGTTGCACGCTTTTCACATATTTGGCGCGATGGCGCCATGGATTTCCCACCACCAGTTCTCTGGCGTTGGGTCATCAATATGAAAACGGGCAAAGTGTCTGAAGAGCAAGTAGACGATCGCCCAGGTGAGTTCCCTCGCGTTGCTGATTCTGTCATTGGTCGCAAACATCGCTTTGGTTACGAAATGTCTGCACCAGAACTTGGTGGCTCCGATTCGCCGCTTGATGACCCGGGTGCAATTATCAAATACGACCGCGTCACCGGGGCTCGCACATCAATTGAACTCGGCAAAGGTCGCTCACCTGGCGAAGCCGTCTTCGTGCCAGCAGAGAATCCATCGTCAGAAGACGACGGTTATCTCATGACCTACGTATTCGACAAGGCGAAGAACACGTCAGACTTTGTGATTTTCGATGCACAGACCATGAGCCAAGAACCTATTGCCAGCGTGCATTTGCCACGCGTGCCATTTGGTTTCCATGGCAGCTGGGTCGACGCAAGCGTCGCCAACTAAACGCTACGCAAAGCCAAACACATGGCCCGCCGACAAATCATCGGCGGCACTAAATGCACGTCGTACAAGTGAGTCCATCAGTGCTACGCCGCGTTCATTTGCAGGGTCAAAAGTGAGGATGCTGGCACCAAACGATGTGCAGTAAAAGAGCACGCCTTCGGTGAGACCACGCACAATTTTGTCGACATTTGCCCACTCCTTTGGCACACCACCGCGCACTAGGCCATCTACATAGCGTTGAATCAACTCATCTTGCATCTCACGGCGCATGTCGGTAGGCAAGTTTGTCCCGATGAAATACACCAAATCTGTTGTACTTGGCGCACGCATTGCCATCTGCCAATCAATGAGACCAAATGTTCCATCGGCACCAAAGAACATGTTGTCGAGCCGATAGTCGCCATGACACAGGGTGACAGGCCACGCAGAGTACGAACCAATCCAATCAATAATCAGTGGTGCGAACTCTTCACACCACCGCAATACACGTGATGGCAAGCTGCTTTCATATCGCTCTAAAAATATTGGCCAGCCAATGGCGAACATTTCACCCACTGTTGCCGTCATCGGGTCAGAGATATCGGGCATCCATGTGAGTTCATGAACTTCCGGTGTATTGAACCATGCACTGTGTAGACGAGCAGCAGCATCAACAGCATCGCGCGCCTGTTGTGCAGTGGGGCCAACAACCTGATCTCCCGACTGCGCCGGCGCCATGTCTTCTAAAATGAGGGCATACGGTTGAGCAGTGGAATAGAAACATTGCGGAATACGCATTGCTGTAATACGAGGTGCAACTTCTGTGTAGAAACGATGCTCACGTTCCCACACCCCCATCATTTCTCCCATCATGTGTCCACCCGGGTCTGTTGTTGGCAACTTCACAATGAGTGTTTTGGGTAAGTGTGCGGAGGAAATATGAACACGTGACAGTTGTCCTAGAAACCCAACACCTGCTCCCACTGGTTCGCTACGAATCAGTGTGACATCGCTTCCTAAAACAGAACTTAACCACTCGCTAGAGACGTCGCTCATTGAAATTGGTGTTGTCATATTTAGCCCCCCGACTCAATATGTGTAAAAAAGTGTGAGAACCCTTTACGTCAGCAAGAATACTCCTGTGAGCAGCATCGTTGTTTCAGAGTTGGCCTATGCCCCACCCGGGGCCGATCAGTTATTTTTCGATGTCAGCTTTGGTGTTGCTCCAGGTGAACACGCAGCAATTGTGGGAGCCAACGGCGTTGGGAAAAGCACCATATTGCGCATCTTGTCGCAGGTAATCGAGGCCGACGACGGCGAATACACGGTGAATGGCAACATGCTCACCATGACCCAAGAAGTAGGCATGTCGAACCCCAACGACACCTTGCGCGAAATGCTTGTTGAAGTGGCGCCAAAGCATTTGCGCACTGCGGGCAGAGCGCTCATTGCCGCAGAAAAGGCACTAGCCGACGGAACCGACGACGGAATGGGATACGCC
>JANRCO010000039.1:0-12307 GCA_030726975.1 Ilumatobacteraceae bacterium
ATTGGTTCAACCCAGCGGCGAGCGCACTTTTCTTACACGAGGCACAAGTGTGCGCCGCAGCGATGGGCAATTCATTACCTACGCCGCTGATTACTACGACGCAGCTTCACTTCCCGGCGCCTAGAACTACCTAGCCACGCCCCACCATTCCGCCTTCGACGGAAACAGTGTTTGCATAACGAACAAAACTCGGATACAAGTACGAACGCACAGTATCTAAAGCATCATCGGCACTAGCGAAACCTTTCCGTTGTAACTCATCTAGGTCACGGAGTGTTTCTTGGAGTGCAAAACCCAAAGCACGATGTGCGCCAGCAACATCGTGCTTCTCGGGAACAGGCACGTCGGCGACAGCACCCAACGTTGCACCTCGCTCGCTAATGCGCGTAGCCGCATCACTATTAATGCTGCCAACCAGAGAGGCCACGTCACGTAGAACCTTGGTCATTTGATTATGTTCCTCAGCGATACAAACATCGAATACAGGCAACATCTGTCGAATCTCTTGAATCACAGATTGCATCATGACTGCTGTTGCCTGTGACTTTTCATTGGTGAGATAGGGAAGAATTTCATCGCTGAGCGCAAAGATGAGGCCCTCAAGAAGCTCGTCGATACTCGGTGTTGTATTCATGAAGAAGCCCCCGTTGTTTCACTTGAATTTGACCCTGGGTATCCGAGAAGTTGCGCCATTGACGGGATAGCAGGAGCCGATGACTGGATGAGATAGAGATGCATGAATTGCCGATGCTCTCCGGCAATGCGTCGATAAATGGCCGACTGCACCGGTACTCCAATATTTGCACTACCAAAAAGTGTGAAATAGTCGACTTCTTCTTTTGTGACATCCCAACCGGTGAGTTTGTTGTAATACGAAATGAACCCACCTTCTTTTTTGGGATAGTCCATCACGTGTGTATTACTCAAAATATCCATCGTGGTCATCCAACCTAAATCTTCGCGCGGGTCACCGATGCGAGAATTTTCCCAGTCGATCAGTGCGGAGACCTTGCCATTTTTATAAAGGAAGTTTGCAGGGTTGAAGTCTCCGTGCACTACCGAAAGCCTGAGTGGCCTTGGCTTGCGACGCCGCAATGTGAGATACGCATCGAGGAGGATGATGGATGATGGGTCGTACACAATCTGGTCGTACGTAGATAGATAGTACTCAAAGGTGGAATCCATGTAGTCATCCCAAGATGACGTACGAATTCCTACTCCTCTCGGATCTTGCAATATTCCTCGCGGGTCAATGACCGCAATATCTGCCTGATGCAATTCCACTAGCACTTCACACAAATGCCGCATCACTTCTTCTGCCTGGTCGACATCAGCACCATCGTTGAACAACTGTGATGTCTTCCCGTTTCCGTCGGCTCTCTGCAGCACCATTGCGGCACTACCGAAAACAACCGGATCGAGTTCGTATCCGTAACTTCGACTCACTGGCACAGAGGTGTGTGCTCGCAAAGATTCAATAAGTTCATGTTCGTTAGCGCGACTGGTCTGGAGAATACAGACTTCTTCGGGCGGATCTTTGCGAATAATGAGCGGCAAAACCTCTTTTGTGTCCCCTTGGGTCACCAGCGCAGTGCAACTAAATGTTTCACGTGAAAATCCGCCTGGAATCGGCGCTAGGCCTTCAATAGCAATATCGCAGTTGTTGCCTAAGGCTTTCCTCAACAACTCCGAAATTGCTCTTTCCATGCTGCTAGTGGCCACTCCAGTTGGGAGGGCGCTTTTCCGCGAAAGCTTTAGGCCCCTCAATGAAATCGTCGCTCTTCACGAGTTGTTTCACGGTCTCGTAATCGGCTTCCATCGATTCACGAAGCGACGCAGTATCGAGGCTGCGATACACCACATCTTTACTTGCCCGTAACGACAACGGGGAGCACGCCAAAATTTGATTCACCCACACCATGGTGCGTTCCATCAGTTCGTCGTGCGGTACCACTTCGTTAATGAACCCCAGTTCATGACCTTCTGCAGCACTCACATGGCGACCAGTGAGAATCATTCCAAGTGCACGCTTTGAACCAATTTGGCGCGAGAGTCGTTGCAACCCACCAGCTAATGCTGCAAGCCCTACCTTTGGTTCGGGTAATGCAAACTTCGCCTGGTCGGAGGCGATGATGATGTCGCAAGCAAGTGCGATTTCAAAACCGCCACCCATTGCAACGCCATTCACGGCAGCAATGATCGGCTTGGTCATATTCCAACGCGAGGTAACTCCAGCAAAACCTTTGGGAGTTGCATGCCGCACTCCACCTTCAGCTTGGTAACGCAGGTCGTTTCCTGCGCAAAAGCCGCGGCCTTCACCAGTGATAATTGCGACCCACATGTTGTCGTCAGATTCATAGTCATTAAAAACTTCTGCGAGTTCTAAATGCGCAAGTGAATGCAGTGCGTTCAAGCGCTCTGGTCTGTTCAAGCGCACTGTGAGCACATGCTCTGACTTTTCAACAATGCAATATTCTTTGGTCACAATTTCACTCATGTCGCGACCTTACTCCGTTGCTTCTGCCTCTGCGATCTGACGACGAACGTCTTCCATATCGACTGCGCGAATGGCGGCAATGAGCTCGTCGAATGAAGCTGCTGGCAAGGCGCCTGGTTGTGAAAACAGCAATACACCGTCGCGGAAAGCCATGATGGTGGGAATTGACTGAATGCGGAGCCCACCTGCAAGGTCTTGCTCGGCTTCGGTATCGACCTTTGCGAAGCGAATGTCGGCATTGGCGTCGGATGCCTTTTCGTAAATGGGGCCAAACGACTTGCATGGGCCACACCATTCAGCCCAAAAGTCAATAAAGGTGATGCCATCGGCGGTCACTGTTTCTTCGAATTTTTCTGCTGTGAGATTAAAAGTGGCCATGGCTCTCTGCTTTTCTTTGGGTTGTTGGTTGTTCACACATTACTTGCTGATTTTCTTCAGTAACTCCTGCAATGCGTCAAGCCGTATCCACACCCTGAATTGTCGGGTAAGCAGCGAGTTGACGGTAGGTTGAACCACTGCCCCACGGCCTTTCTTATGGAAAATCTCGCCCCCACCCCCACCTCTGGCGATATCGCCCTTGAATCAAATCGTCGGCGCACCTTTGCCATCATCAGCCACCCCGACGCCGGTAAAACCACTCTCACCGAGAAATTCCTCTTATATGCAGGCGCCGTGCAAGAAGCTGGTGCGGTTCACAACCGTGGCGACCGCAAGGCATCTACCTCTGACTGGATGGATATTGAACGCCAGCGTGGCATTTCCATTTCCTCAGCTGTTTTGCAGTTCCCTTACCGCGATCACGTGTTCAACTTGCTCGACACTCCGGGCCACAAAGACTTCTCGGAAGACACCTACCGCGTGCTTGCAGCTGTTGATGCCGTCATCATGGTGCTCGATACCGCAAAGGGCATTGAGCCACAAACACTGAAGCTTTTCCAAGTGTGTCGCTCACGCAACTTGCCCGTCATTACCTTTTTCAACAAGTTCGACCGTCCGGGTCGTGACCCTTTCGAACTTCTCGATGAAGTAGAGAAGCAAATTGGACTTCGCCCCACCCCAGCTACATGGCCTGTTGGTATTCCTGGTGATTTTCGTGGGGTCATCGACCGCCGCACTGGTGAATACATTCGTTTTACCCGAACAGCACGTGGCTCATCACTTGCGCCTGAAGAAATTGTTTCTGTAGAGCGCGCAGCAGAAGAAGAAGGAAATGCATGGACAACTGCAATGGAAAGTTGTTCGCTGCTCGATGCTATTGAAGCCGATGTAGATGTTGAGTCATTCCTTGCTGGCGAATCAACACCTGTGTTTGTGGGTTCTGCAATTACCAACTTTGGTGTACGCATGTTGCTCGATGCAGTCATCGATATTGCACCAGCACCAAAACCGCGAGTTGACGTTGACGGCAATGACCGCGCACTTGCAACCCCATTTTCTGCCTTCGTTTTCAAAGTGCAAGCCAACATGGACCCCAACCACCGCGACCGTTTAGCTTTTGCTCGCGTGTGCTCTGGCGAATTCACTCGCGGCATGGATGCAACATGCTCGCGCAGCGAAAAGCCTGTGAGTACAAAATATGCAACCACGGCATTTGGTGCCGACCGCGAGACTATCGATGTTGCCTACCCCGGCGACATTATTGGCCTCATTAACGCCGCTGGCTTGCAAATTGGCGACACCATTTATGCCAGCAGTCCAGTCACCTATCCTGGTGTTCCTCGCTTTGCCCCAGAAGTTTTTGCTACTGCCCGCCCCACCGACGGCGGACGCGTGAAGCAATTCCGCCGTGGTCTTGCGCAACTCGACGAAGAAGGCGTTGTACAAGTGCTGCGCGACCCCGACCTCGCCGATTCTGAACCTATTTTGGCTGCTGTAGGTGCGCTACAAATTGAAGTTTTTGCACACCGCTTAAAGAGTGAATTCAACTCTCCAGTTGAGGTGAACCCAGCCGTGTATCAAGCAATTCGCATTACCGATGAAAAGAGCGTCGACCGCTTGCGCCGTATCGGCGGTATTCGCATTTTGAAGCGCGGCGACAATGCCCTCGTTGCACTATTTGAAAATAAATATCGCTTGCAACGCCTTGAAGCCGATGAACCTGAGCTCACCCTCACACCCATTTTGGCCGACACCGACTCGTCAAAATAGATACTGCTCGCCAAGAGCAAACAACCTTGTTAGAGCGAAGTAATACTGCGCACGTCAACAACACTTGGGTTGTATGTCAACTCACCCAGCATGTGCTCAAACTTGTTAGAAAGTATTTGCGCCCCGCCAAATGATGTTTCGAAAACAATTTCACGTGCTCCACGGTTTGTTGTGAAATACACCAGACCTTCACGATCACACTCCAATAGGTAAACCCGTGCTGCGGCATCGCCCAACTCGTCGCGAATGCCAAACTCCATTGCCTTCACTACGCGCCAAGCCCGTTGAGAGTACACACGAGACTCCACTGCAAGCTCGTCGCTTTGCGTTTCGTTACTTCCATTCATGCGCCACTGCAGTAACGATTCTGCATCAACACGGGCATCGGCATGTGTAGACAACAAGAGCGGCATCTTTTCTGGCCCGGTGAGCACGCCAGAGAAAACCAACATTGTGCTGCTCTCTAAGTCTGGAGAAACCCCTACCGATTGCAATTCACCCACCCACGAGGCGATAGAGGCGACATCGTGACATCGTTCGAGCGAAATGTACAACCCATCTGCTGCAAGATGCTCAGCAACACACTGCGACAAAGGTGACGACACTGCGGTGAGAGCTTGAGGAAGTTCAGCGATTGCAGAGAAATAGCCGAACGACCCCTGTCGTCCTGACGACATCTCTTCGCGTAGGGCAACGGAAAGAATACAGCCAAAGGTTTTCTCTAAGTGCAGTCCCGCAATTTCTGCCTGATGAAATTCAATGTTGGACAACCCCAACAACTGTGCCAATTTTTGAGCAGTCTGTACGACTACGGGAAGTAAATCGACTCCCACCACAGTTTTCTCTGGATACTTCTGCGCGAGAAAGCATGCAACCACACCAGCCCCACTACCCAATTCCAAAATGTCTCCTGCGGGAAGCTGCATAGTGTCGAGTTCTTGTAAGAGCACTGTGAGATACGGCGACACCACGTTGTGGAAGAACTGAGTATTTTCCAGTGATTCAAAAAAGAATGCTGAGTGCAGTGGGTTGACGCGACCCGACTGACGATCTTGAAAGATTGTTCGCGCAATAACTGCGACATCTTTATTTGGTAGCCCGTGGAGACGTTCCCAAAACTCCTCAGAAGACTCAAAATGAGCTATCTCGACATTGTCGAGAAACTCACTAATGCCCATTGCTAAACATTAGTGCTCAAATAATGCGGCGGAACCATCGCAATGAGAGTGCAGAAGCAACAAACATTGCCAACAAGCTGAGCATGGTAAAAACATCTCCGTGCTCGTGAACATTGGTTTTCCGCACAACAGCTTCGCTCAGCGAATCGTAAATTGCCTGAAGGTCTTTCGCAGTTGCTGCAGTGAACGACTTACCACGAGCAATATCGGCAATGTTGCTCAGTGCCTGCTCATCGGGCGGCACCGACACCACTTGGCCATCTGGAGTTGTCACCGTTCCGTCTTGCGTACCAAATGCAATGGTGTTGATTTTGACTCCAAGAGATTGAGCCTCTGCAGCGGCTTCTGTATCGGGGCGACCCGTTGTTGTGGTTCCATCTGACAACAAAATGATGGTGCCCGCATTTTTTGTGCCGCCGCTGGGGTCAACTGCTGACGCAATGGTGTCGAGCGCCGCATAGATTGCCTCACCAATTGCTGTTCCTGTTCCGGGCTGAAGCGCTGTAACTACCCGCGAAATAGCCGCTTTGTTGTCGGTGGCAGCAATGATCTGCCGTGCATTGCTATCGAATGCCACCACACCAATGAGGGTGTTGCTCGGTGCTTTTGCCACAAAGCGCAGTGCTGCATCTTTTGCTACTTCAATACGCGACGGCTCAACGTCGACCGCACTCATCGACAACGACACGTCGATAGCTAACACCACTACTGCTTTGCTACCTTCATCTACTCCATTAGTTGCTGGGCGAGCAAAGCCAAACACACCAAGCACCAGCGCCACCACCACAAAAGCTACCGGTGTACTGCTCTTCCACCGCCGTGGCTTTTCAACCAAACCCTCCAACATGCCCAGCGTGCTGAACGAAACTGCAGACTCGGATCTTTTCTTGCTCGACAAATATAAGAGCGCAAGGAGCATCCCGGGAACAACGAGGAGCAGAAGTCGCCATGGCTCAAGTAAGTAGAGGGCAATCATCGACGATGCCCCATTGCTAAGCGACGCTTTCGTGTGCGCAAGAAGGTAGCAAGTTGCGCCACCCAATCTTCATCGGCGCATAGCGACAAACCGTCGGCACGTGCCAGGCGAATATCGTTGGCAATTTTTTGATGTCGTTGCTGTGCAGAGGTAGCAAAATTGTTTCGCCACTCCGCCTGCGATGTGTCAATACGAACAGTCTTTCCTGTTTCAGCATCGCGGAACTCCACAACTCCAACATCAAGGAACTCATGTTCACGGCGGTCCGATATTGCGACCGCTATGACATCGTGTTTTTGTGCAAGTTGCGACATTGCATTTTGCCAAGGTGATTCATCGTAAAAATCTGACACCACAACCACAAGGCCACGGCGCGTACTTGCCGACAAGCATTTTTCTAGTGCTTGAGTCAAAGTTCCTGCAGAGTCAGTGGTCTTAGCGAGCCTTCCCAATACCTGAGCAAGTTGGTGCGTTCCGCTGCGCGGCATGAGCGAATCGGCAGAGAGTGCAGTAGTAATGCAGCCCAAACGATTTCCTGTGTGAGAAATGAGATATCCAAAGGCACCTGCAACATCGCTCGCCATTTGAGCTTTCGATATTTTGCCTGTTCCAAATTTCATGCTGGCAGATGTGTCGACCACTAACCATGCCTCGAGTTCATGGTCGGCGATGGTGTCGTGCACTTGCGTTTCATTGGTACGGGCAGTTGCCGGCCAGTCGATACGGCGTACATCGTCGCCCTCCATGTACCGACGTGTGTCGCCAATTTCTGAACCAGCACGATGCAAAAGGCCCGAGTAGTCGCCATGCAAAAGCCCCGAGATTCTTCTGCTCACAGGCAGCAGTGAAGGAGGTAAACGTGGCGGAGCAGTCAGCGCCATGTCACCAGCCCACAGGGGCGAGCACTCGTTCAAGCAGCGCAACAATGAATTCATCAACCGATGCTCCGCGCGTTACTGCGTCCCACGACAAAACAAGCCTGTGGTTGAGCACGTCATAAGCAATGTCGTAAATGTCTTGCACCTGTACCACGCTGTGTTTGCGCATCAGCGCCAAGCCACGACCAGCTGCAAGTAAACCAATTGTGGCGCGAGGGCTTGCACCAAAAGACAACCAGCCATCTAATGAATCGAAACCAAATTCACGAGGGTTACGTGTGGCCATCACCAAACGCACTGCGTAGTCCTGTACCGCATCGGGCACGGGCAACGCATTGGCCTGCAATTGCAGAGCAACAAGTTCATCGAGCGACAGCACTTGTTGTGGAGTGCGCGTTGGCATTGAACTACGGCGGGCAATTTCATGTTCTTCAGCAAACGTCGGGTAATCAACAGGAACACGCATGAGGAAGCGGTCGCGCTGTGCTTCAGGGAGCAAATACACGCCCTCTTGTTCAATGGGGTTCTGTGTTGCAAGAACCATGAACGGCAACGCAAGTTTTGTACTTACACCACCAATGGTGACCTGACGCTCAGCCATTACTTCGAGCAAAGCCGACTGCACTTTTGCAGGGGCACGGTTAATTTCATCGGCCAAAACGAAGTTGGCAAAAATGGGGCCAAGTTCAATGTCGAATGACTCTTTCGACGCGCGGTAAATACGCGTTCCCACAATGTCGGAAGGCAAAAGATCGGGTGTGAACTGAATACGCGAGAAGGTTCCACCCACCATTTGTGCCAAGGTCGAGGTCATCATGGTCTTTCCTACGCCTGGGACACCTTCCAAAAGGCAATGTCCATTGGCAAGCAGCGACACAATGAGTCGCTCAATGACTCGTTCTTGACCTACAACGTGATGTGACAATTCATTTTTTAATACATTGAGTTGATCACTCATGTGTTTACTTCTTTTCTTTCACGGCATCTGCAATGGCCTTTAAATCTTTGCTCGACACATCACCAAAACTTTCAACAACAACAGTGATGTCTTTACCAATCTTGCGAACAATTCCGTTTCCTTTGTATTGCTCAGCTACTTGAGAACTACGTGAGCCCTTGGTTCCCGACACATTGACTTGTCCACTGGGGCCAATGAGCGTGAGGCTATGAACTCCCTCTTCCCCATTTGGTGTGGTGTTCAAAAAAGAAGAATCACCCATTTTTGCCCAACCAGATGGCATCGGGTCGACCTCTAAAAACCCTGTATTTTCTTGGGTGTTTCCGCCATTGTTCCCCATTCCACCATCGGCACCTGGATTATTGAATTCTTTGAACAAATCGCCAAACAAATCATTGAGCGAGTCGGGCATTTGGAAATCAAAACCAGGAATCTGAGAAGAACTCGACTCTGGGGCCTCAATGGTGGGCGCCTTTGCCCCGCCAGCTGCTTCTACTTTTTCCTGCAACTCTTTTGCATCATTCACTGGAACAGCAAAACCAACACCATTGCTTCCACCCGTTGCAGTGGCAATTGCGGTGTTAATTCCTATGACCTTGTTTGATGAGTCAATGAGTGGGCCACCTGAGTTGCCAGGGTTAATCGCAGCGTCGGTTTGAATGAGACCCGTGAGTGTGAGGTTTGTGATTTTCAGTTGACGGTTTAATCCGCTGATGATGCCTGAAGTGACTGAAGCTTGGAAACCAAATGGGCTACCCAATGCAACAACTGGTTGCCCAATTGCCAAATTAGAAGTGTCGGCTAATTCTGCGGCCGTTAATTCTTTTTCAGAAGTGACTGCCACAATGGCGAGGTCGCGCGCGGGCTGACGGCCCACCACACGCCCTTCCACTTTTGTTCCATCAGCAAAAACCACAGTGACCGTTGCCGAATTTGCTACCACATGATGGGCCGTCAAAATGAGGCCACTCTTGTTGTAGATGACCCCGCTGCCAATGCTGCCGTTGTCATCAATTTGAACAACTGCTGGGCCAACTGCTTGCGCAATTGCTTGCGGCGAACCCGCAGCGCCAACTGAAGGAGATGAATTTCCAGGCGCAACAGTAGAGCCAGGAACTGTCGATGTGCCCTTGCTCGCTTCGCTTGTTGTTGAAGTGACTTTTTCTGCATCGGAAGAACTTGTTCCTCCTTGTGCGGCGAACACAAGGATGCCAACAATGAGGAGCACTCCTGCGGCCACAATACCCACCGGCTTTTTTCGTGACCTTTGTGGCGCCACGGGCTCGTATGTTGTTGCACCACTCGTGTGTGATGGCGGTGGCAACGGGGAACCCAGAGGTGGCACAGGCGGAATATCGCGCCATGTACGTGAGCGTGGCTCTTCGCCGGGGAAATCTGGAGAGTTGGGAGGGGTGAGGGTCATATGTGCTGGCCTTTACGTTGTACCTGCGCCATAGTGTCGCGAGTAGGTAAGAAAAGAGTAAAGGATCTCTGCCAACAATGGGCAACGCTCTAGGAAATTGTGCCGTTTCCCCATTTGGCATGAGCAACTTCATACACCACTTGCCCAAAACTGAACTCAATCACATTGCCGTCGGGGTCACTCACCGCACAGAGATACCCCACGGGTGCTGGGTTGTCTCCCACATCCCACGCCAAACAGCCTTCACGACGAGCTCGCTGCGCCACGAGGTCGACTTCATCTCGCGTAGATAATTGAATTCCTAGATGCCCAAATGGTCCGAGTTGTGGTTGAGGCGATATTTGATGTTCGGGCAAACTGGCGAGCACCAAAATAAAGGGGTGTTCTGTTGCTTCCGGGTGAGCCAACCACGCAACATCTGCACCATCTTCATGGCGTTCGTCTAATAAACGCAACGGCGTATAGCGCTCGTACCAAGCTATAGAACGTTCAAGATTTTGTACTGGTAAAGCAACGTGCGTCCAGCGAGGGAACACGGTCATTTGTGTTAAGGCCGCGCCATGTATTTGTCGATGGTTTGATGCAAGTGACGCGTGCGAATTTCTTGGTAGTTACCCAGAGTTTCTGCGGTGCGCATGCTGCCTTTAAACCCACGTGTTTGCGCTGCGAGGTTGTCGGTGTCTTGGTCGAACACTCCGCCGAGCCCAGGATCCATTCCGGGCGCACTGGCGTAACTGTCTTTAAAGTCGAGGTGACACACTTTTGCTGGTGCAGGAATGTTGCCATCAACAGGATGTGGGCGCAAAAATAACAAATCGAATGTGCACTCATCTGGGTTATCGGGGTTCGGCAAGAAGCGATACGTGAGGGGAATGCGTGCACCTGGGAAAAAGAATCCGTTAGGAAAGACAAAGTACTCAATGGAGTCAACCGTGTCGGCAACTTTGAATTCCGAGTAATCGGCTCCGTATTTTTCGCCCAATTGCACTTTGGAAAGTTGTGCGTACACATCGCGTGCGGTTTTGCCTTCAGGAATTTTTGGCGTTTCAGTACCTTTGCTGAATTTACGACCCAACAAGAAATCTAAAATTTCCTGTTCTGTTTGCTGGTTGGCAATATGTGGGCTTTGTGTTCCCGACGTATGCATAAAGCGTGAAATATGTTCACCGAACACGTCGTATTGCGCGTTCGCGTCGCCTGTAGCGCGCAAACCTTGCGGGTGCGTTTTGTACACGTGATACGCCTCGAGGAATGCGGCCATGCCAGCTTTCCAGTTGCATGGCAAACGCTTTTTAATGTGTAGTTCCACATAGCGTTTTGAGAGATCCCATGGTCCTTGGAAGTGATCGGGCAAGACACCGAGGTAGTCGCGCAAAGGGCCAGCGGTGGGGTCGAAGTTGACGAATACGAAACCGCCCCAGGTGTCGACCTGAATTTCTGGCATCTCGAGGTCGTCATCAGATAAGTGCGGGAAGTCCCACCGGCAAGGCAATGATGCAATTTTTCCCGTTGTCGACCAAGCCCAACCGTGATACGGGCACGTGAAGCGGTTTGCATTGCCTTGGTCGCCTGATGGTTTCAGTTGTGTTCCACGATGCAAGCAGAAGTTGTTGAACGCACGAATTTTTCCTTGCGGGTCGCGCACAAGAATGATGGAACGTTGCCCAACGTCGTATACGTGGTAGTCGCCTTCGTTGGGAATGTGTTCTTCGCGACAGGCCCACTGCCACGCCCGCATGAAAACTTTTTCGAATTCCAATTCAGCGAATTCTTTCGACGTATAACGGTGGTAACCAATGGGCTCACTGCCGCGGTAGCGGTATTCGCTTTCCAACATCTGTGCCGGAACACCCGTTTCATCGCGTAACACGAGGTCTCGGTAGCTTGGCCCCGGGCAACGATGATCGCCGAAGGCAACATTGGGATCTGGCAGTGATTGCTCCATACAGACAGGGTAACCCATGCGTCAAGTTGCCCGAGAGGCGCAGAAACCTTGGCTAAAGTGCACCAATGATCAAGAAATTTCTTGCACTCACCATTGTGTTTCTCGTTGCCACATTTCCGACGACGTGGCTTCTCATGCTTTTCCTTGGCAACATCGGTAGCCATGTCTCGTACTGGGGAACATTGCCACTCGGCATTTTGGGCTCAAGCCTGTTGGCAGGAGCGAGCCGTTCCGGCGGCCACGGCCACTAATTAGTCGTCTTTCTTGCGACGCCCGGTGAGCTTCGCCAACAAGAAGCCAATGA
>JANRCO010000039.1:12407-13584 GCA_030726975.1 Ilumatobacteraceae bacterium
ACCGACGCCGCCCCCAGTATCCACGCCACCGATACCAACTGCGCACCTCGCCATTTGTTGCGCGCAACCCAAACAATGAGAACTGAGAAAAGCAGTGCAAACAACGGCAGCAGCGTTGCGCTTTTTTGTAAAATCTCTACCCATCCGCGAACGCTCTGCAGTGTTTCAGGCTGGATGAATTCAATCGAGTAGTCACTGCCAATGAATGACACGTCCTTGAGGAAGACTGCGCCTTTCGCAACGAGTGCATCGATGGCAGCCTGAATAAAGGACTGCAAACTCAATACCCCGGCAACAACAGTATTTACCACGCCGTCTCCTGTGAGTACCTGCTTGATAGCAACGTGTCCTAGCCGCACTGCCCCGCTCCACAACGAAGGGAAAGCACTGCTTTCAACTAACTCCCCCACCAGACTCATTACTAGTTTTTGAAAAGCAGCGTTTGACTTTTCTGCCAGAAAATCAAGTTGTCCAGGCAAATACGCACCTAGTCGACCATCAATATCTGCAGCGGCAACAACAGCTTGCGTGATTTTCTCGGACACTTCTTGTTGCACCACAGGGTCACTTGCAAGCGGACTCACAGTTTTTACGAAGTAGTCGGTATTTGTCACCTGCTTATTTGCCCACACCGCAATTGACGACAACAGCACTGCAACGATGAGCAAGACAGACAACAAATACGGAATAGCTTTTCTCATTGTTAATGCTGAATAGTCATGCCGCCGTCGACCACAACAACAGCTCCATTCACAAATGACGAAGCCGGCATGGCCAAGTTCAATGTCATGTGAGCCACTTCTTCTGGTTCTCCATAGCGCTTCAATGGCACTTTGCGATGTGCGTACTTTGCTTTCGCATCAGTCGGTATGTCTGCGGTCATGTTGGTATTGATGGGACCAGGGCACACTGCATTCACCGTTATTCCATAACGCCCGAGTTGTGTAGCCATACTCTTCGTGAGGCCCACCACGCCATGCTTTGCTGCCGTGTATGCAGCCAAGCCTGGCGTTGCCACTATTGCTTCTGTAGAAGCAATATTGATGATGCGTCCTGCAATTTCTGCACTACGCATATGAGGAACCACGAGCCGAATGAAGTGTGCTTGTGCACTCACATTCACTGCCAACGTGTTATCCCACGCCAGTGAAAACTCATCGTCATCTGCGAACACCGA
>JANRCO010000039.1:13684-25856 GCA_030726975.1 Ilumatobacteraceae bacterium
CTGCCAACGTGTTATCCCACGCCAGTGAAAACTCATCGTCATCTGCGAACACCGAAGAACCCACGCTAATTCCTGCGTTGTTTACCAAAACATCTATCACGCCAAATTGCGACAAGCAGGTGTCAACAACTCGGCGGCGATCGGCGTCGGATGTAACGTCGGCCACTACCCCAACAACGTTGTTTGCACCATGTACTGCGGTGATTTCTGCAACTACTTTCGCCACGCGCTCTTCGCCTAGGTCGGCAACAACTACTCGCGCGCCTTCATCGGCGAAAAGATGTGCTGTTGCACGACCCATGCCGCTTGCGGCGCCAGTAACAATGACTGCTTTGCCCGCAACCGACCTATTGAGCTGAGTGAGCCTTTTTGTCATGCCTTGCGCCATTCAGTGCGGCCACCCATGCCATATTGCGGCAAAAAGATAGCCCTGTATGGCTCAATGCGCATAAACCCTGTGTCTGGTGAATTCTCTGGTCCGCCTGGTGCAAATGCATTGAGGTCGTAGTCGAAAACGCCATTCCACAAACGCTTTTTTATTTCCACATCGGAATGGAGAGTGGCGGTTCCCCACACTTCTACACCGTCACCGCTTTCGGTGACCTGCCAATGAAAGGCTACGTGATTGTTATGGGCAATATTTTTTGACTTCACTGACGAGTTACCCACCAGCACCCACAGCACATCGCCTTCCCAGCATGGGTGCACAGGAACCACATCGGGCCTGTTGTCTTTACCTACGGTTGCAAGATGCGCCCACGGGCTGAGCTTTGTTGCTGCATTCTTGATGAGCTCTAAGTTTTCGTGAGGAAATGTTTTCGAAGGCACCATTACCTACCGAGGTCACGTGCAGTCAGGAGCCCTTCAAGACCAACAGGTCGCAAAAAGGTGGGGTGCCCTGCCCATACTTGGATGCAGTCTCCTGTGCGCCCCTGCGGACCTTCATTAATGAGCTCCACAACAACTGCAGCTACATCGGCAGGCATCATCGTTCCGGCAGGTGTTGGCTTGTCGCCAACAAAACCCAAATACATCGGCGTAGCAGTAGCACCCATACCAAATGAGTTCACCCGCACACCATGCTCGGCAAGACCGCGCGCCCATGTATTGGTGAGACCTTTAATTGCCCACTTCGATGAGTCATAGACATCGAACCCGTTGCCTCCGACAGGTGAACGTTGCAGGTCTTTCCATTTGCAATCGTCGGTGTGGTCGTGAGTGATGACCGGGTACCCGCAGTTATGAATATGGTCGGTGGTGATGTTGATGAGGTCGCCACCTTGTTTGATGAGGTGTGGAATTGCCGCACGTCCAGTGAGGTACACACCGCGATAATTCACGCCAATGACGGCATCGAAGTCGTCAACCGTTTTCTCCCATGAATCTTTTGTTGGTGCCGTGATGCGCACAACTCCCGCATTGCTAATGACCAAGTCGAGACCACCAAGGGCTAATGCCGCATCGTCTACAAACTTTTTGATTTGCTTTTCATTAGCAACATCGGCAACTGCGCTATACGACTTCACGCCAATTGTTTTCACTTCGTCGGCAACGGCACTGACTGAACTACTGATATCGCATATCGCCACATCGGCTCCTGCCTGCGCCAAGGCCAGTGCAAAAGCTTTCCCGAGTCCATCTGCTGCCCCGGTCACAAGTGCCCGGCGTCCTTTTAATGATGCGTTCATGTCCCGACGTTAGTCCGCCTAGAACACCCCAAGTTCAGCCGACGTATAGTGAGGTATCGGCCAAAAGGTTTGGCATACCTACCATTCTCACTAAGGACTACCAATGTCACTTGTTGAAGATCTCCGCAAAACAGTTATTGCCACATATGAAGTTGATGCCGAAACCGCATCAACACAGTCTTTTGACTTTCCGCTCATGCCACTGGGCACCGCCTACGACATGGGTTGCGATGCCAATGGCATTCCACTGTTCGACCCGCGCATTTTCGACTCGCGCGAATTTCAACGCAACCCGTACCCGTACTACCGCATCTTGCGCGATCACTACCCCGTGTACCACGACAAATTGCATAACTGCTATTTCGTCACGCGCTACAACGACATTGCCGAGTGCTATTTCGATGGTCTTGGTTACAACACCATTCCTAAAGGCAGTTCGAACCACGTTCTCGGCAACACCCAACTTGAACTCAGCGGCATTGAACACAGCCGCCGCCGCAACCTCTATGGTCGCCACTTAGTAGGCGCTGCACTCACCAAACGCATTGGCGCCATTTGCAAACTTGCCAATGAGATGATTGATGAATGGTTCGACCCTGCATCGGGCATGACTGAATACGACCCTGCAACAGGCAAGTACACCATGGAACTTGGTAAAGCATTTGCGAATGAGTTCCCTATTCGCGTGGTGTGTCAGGTGCTTGGCTTCCCCGACGAAGCTCGCGACAAGTTCTACTACTGGTACAAGTACATGATGGGCGGCATCGGTGGCCGCGACTACGAGCAAAAAGGCCTGATGGCGCGCCAAGATCTTGAAGATTTTGTTGAGAGTATCGTTGAAGAACGCCGTTTGAAGCCAAACTTCTTACTCGACGATGAAGGCAACGAAGTTGCCCCCGACATCATTTCTGAACTGTGCAAAACAGTGGTCGACGGCGACGTACTTTCCACTGAAGAAATCACTTCCAACATTGCTCTCATTGTTGGTGGCGGTGGCGAAACCACACGTGGTGCCATTTTGAATATGTGGTATCTGCTGTTGCAGCACCCCGACCAAATGGAAGCGGTTCTCAACAACGACCCATTGTGGGACGCGGCATTCCACGAGACACTGCGCCACTCTTCTTCTATTGGTGGCCAACCACGCCAGAACACTTTCGATGTTGAACTACAAGGCGTCAAGGTTCCTGCTGGTTCTCTCATGCATATGGTCGACTTCTCGGCTAACCACGACGAGCGCATCTTTGCCGACCCAGAGAAGTTCGACATTTTCCGTAACGACCTCTACAGCGAGAAGATCCTCCGCTCGGGCTACAAAAAAGATGGACGCACCAACCACATGGCCTTTGGCGTGGGGCCACATCTCTGCCCAGGAGCATGGATCTCGCACCAAGAAGGCAGCATCGGCTCAAGCATCATGTCGAAGCGCATCAAAAATGTGCGTATTGCCACCGAGCGCATGGCCAAAGATATTGACGGGGTTTCACTTGCTCCCATTGGTCTTGGCGCAATTAACGAACTCTGGCTTGAATTTGAGGCAATATAAATGTCGAGCGACTATGGCTCACCAACTATTGAGCATGAAGCAGCGGCCGGTGACGACGAAGCTGGTTACCGCAGTTACGAGGTGTACCAACGTGAGCGTGTTGGTTCACCGCCTCCCGTTAAACCCGGGCAATTGCGCACGCAAGACTATTTAGACGACCCCTACACGCTTCTTGCAAACCTTCGCCACTACGGCCCATCGTTTCGCGACTGGCAGGGCAATGCATTTTGGATTACGCACTACAACGACGTCACTTCAGTACTTGTAGATAGTGCAAACTTTACCACTCGCTCAAAGCGTTGGTTTTATGGTCTTGCATCATTTGGTCGCGACTTGCGTAACAACGTTCCCTTTCTCACCGCGCAAGCTGCCGGTATCGACAAACACGCGCCAACAGTTGCACACGAACTCGTACAAGCATTTGCATCGCGGGGAAGTGCCGACCTCGCCACCGAATTTGCTGCAGTATTTCCTTTGCAATTACTGGGTCGCACATGGGGCATCCCCGATGCAGACCTTCCTGTCTTCGCCGAGCGCTACTTACGCATGCAACGTGGTTTTAGGTGGAACACCGCCAACCAAGAAGCTGGCAAGCAAGCAATGCTGCAGCTTGTTGAATACTTCACGCCTTTGCTTGCCACACGCCGCGCCAACCCGCAAGACGATGTGTTGTCGGCGCTCGCCGCATTAGAAATAGACGGCCCCGCAATTGACGCCCATGACATTGTTGCCACGTTGTTAGAAGGTGACCACGAAACACTGCATGGCGCTCTTGCCAACATGTGGTTCTTGTTGCTCACGCATCCTGAGCAACTCGACATGGTGAATAACACGCGGCGTTTAGTAAAATACGCATACCTAGAAACACTTCGTCATTCCACCCCCGTATTGAGCGGTGAGCGATTTGCCAAACGTGAAGTAGAACGTTTTGGTTTGCTCATTCCCGAAGGTGCGCTGGTGATTTGCTCCGCTGCCGGCGCTAACCGTGACGAAACCATTTTCGCAAATGCCGACCAGTTCATTGTTGGACGTAAAGACCTCGTGCAACGCGAGCCACGTGGCCAATATCGCGCCGATGGTTTGCCTGCAGGCATCACGCCGGCACTTGGTACACCATCGAAATTTCCTGCCATTCCGGTAGGCAGGCCGCGTTCGCTCTACGCCATCACGCGCGATGTAGCAACCATTGCTTCGCACGCACTTCTCGATGCAACGAGCAACTTGAAGTTGGCACCCGGTGCACAACCCGTGTTGAAGTCACGCGGCTACGGCGAACTGCATACGTGCTGGCATTTGCCAGTAACTTTCACCAGCAAATAGTTGAGTTGTTGGGCTTTATTGCCCGCCCGACACCACGATGTTCTGACCAGTGACCCACGAACCTGCAGGCGAAGCAAGCCATACCACTGCTGCTGCGCAGTCGGTTGGTGTGCCCAAGCGGCCAATGGGTACGCGTGCGGCGATGGCAGGCAACATTTCCTCGGTAATTCCACCAATTTTGAAGGTCGACTCGGTGGGTACGTTGCCAGGCGACACGATGTTGGAGCGAATTCCCTTTGGCCCCAGCTCGGTTGCCATGGTCACCGACAATGCATTCATGCCAGCTTTAGCTGAACCATACGCACTGAAGTTCACAGCGGCTTTCAAAGCAGCAATGGAAGAGATACCGATAAGGCATGAGCCTGGCTTCATGATTGCTGAACACGCGCGCGAGGCAACGAAGTGTGGGCGCAAGTTCAATGCGTGCTGGTTGTCCCAGTGCCATTCAGGGAAATCATCGAATGAGAAGTTGCCAGGGTGATCTGAGGTACCAGCATTACTTACCCATGTGTCGATGCGACCAAAAGTGCTCATTGCAGTGTCAACAAGTGTTGGCACCGTCTCTGCAGCAGTGATGTCGGCAACCACTTTGATGGCTTTGCGTCCACGCTTGGCAATTTGTGCAGCTACTTCATCGAGTTCATTTTCACGGCGTGCAGTAATAACAACGTCAGCACCAGCATCGGCCAAACCAAGCGCAATACCGCGGCCAATTCCTCGGCCGGCACCTGTTACAACGGCAACGGTGCCGTCGAGACGGAAGAGATCCATCACATTGGCATCTGCTGGGTCGAGTGGGGTCTGAGTACGGGAAAGGTTTTGAGACATGGCAAACTTTGACACATCACTAGAGGAGGAAAAGAATTGAACGATTCAGCTACCCCATCAGGAGCGCTCGCCAACCCCAAGGGCTACAAGTTCCCTGGCGGCAAATACACCATTGCTCATTGGGAAAACTTCCTGCTCACCGACTGCACCACATCGGCGCAGCTTCCCGACAAACTTGTGCACCCTGTTGCACTCTTCCATGTGCCCATCCTTGGTTCTGGTGTCAACATCGCAAAACTTTTTGAAGTGTGTGGAGCAGAAGGCCCAGGCTCGGTAGGTCTCGATGGCTACGACTGGGAATACTTCAACAACTTGCGCATCGACATTGAATACGACGTTCAAGGTTCCATCATTCATTGGGAAAATCATGTTGATGAAAATGGCGTTGGCTACGACGCAATGAAATTTCAAATTGAGTTGCGCGATGGCAACACACTTGCTGCTCGCATTACCAACTCGTGGCGCTTTCGCCGTGGTGGCTATAAGCAAGCTCTGGTTGCAAAAAATGCAGATGAAGCCACCGCGCAACCACTCGCAACGTTCCCCGAATTTCACGTTGATGGCGTGAGCGCAGAACGCATGAAAACAATGGCAGCAATTTTGCGCGACCCCTATCGCGTGCACTGGGACCGTGAAGCAACAACTGAGATGGGCTTGAAAGGTCGCGTTATTAACCAAGGTCCACTCAACTTGAGTTACATCGTCAACTCCATTCATTCTTTTGCTGGCCCAGGTTCCGTTCGACGCCTCACCGTTGCCTTCCATCGTCCGGTTTTCGACGACGATGTACTTGTCGCTGGTGGCGAAGTGCTCAGCACTACCAATGGTGTGAGTACCTGCAATGTGTGGTTAAAGCGCGGCGATGAACTGATGGTCACGGGCACCGCAATGGTGGGTTCCGCAGCTTAAATTTTTTATCAATTGCGAGCTACTTGTAGCCCACAAGCAAAAGCCTCTCAGAGAATCGCTTTGAGGGGTTTTATGTTGAAAAGGCCCATGTACCCGCGGGTAGTTTTCCCGTTCCACAACCCGGTGCTGCAACATTTCATTTCGATGTCACCACTTGACGTTCTGCGTTTACTTTCCGCTGTGACAATGGTTATAGTTGTTTCACCGGCATGCCGGTTGTCACATCAATCGGGCCACTTGGCTCAACCTATAGGGGGAATATTGAAGAACCAAAAAAGGAAATTGTTGGTTCCCATTGCACTTGCTGTTTCAGCAGCACTTGCATTCGGAACCACATCCGTATCAGCGAAAGCTGGCAGCGGACAAGTAAAAGCGGCTGCGAAGTGTAAAACAACACTCAACACAGCGCTTGACAAAAAAGCCGGTCAGGGAGCTGCCATGCTGGCTCGTGCTATTGCCTGCGGCAATAGCAACCCAATGAAGGCAAAAGGCAGCGCAATTAAGATTGGCTTTTTGAACCCAGAAGGCCCAGTTATCAACTTCCCTGAGTATCGCATTTCAGCACAAGCTGCAGTCGATTACATCAACAAGGAACTTGGTGGCATTGGCGGCAACCCTGCAACAGGCAAGCCTGGCAAGCCAATCAAGCTCGAAGTATGTAAGTACAACGCGTTAGTTCCTGCGGAACTTCCTGGTTGTGCCAACAAGCTTGCTGCAAAGAAGCCTCTTTTGGTGTTCGCAACTTTGGCCTTCGGTGCAGACCACATCGCGATCTTCACCAAGACAAAGACTCCTATCATCATCGGAACTCCAATCTTCCCAACTGACTTCTCTACCCCTGGCGCATACGCCATCGGTGGCGGCGGTGGTTGCTTGGGTGTTCACCTTGGTCTCGTGTACTACGCAACTCAAGTGTTGAAGAAAACACGAGTAGCAGTGCCCTGGGCAAAATCTGCTCCTGGTATCTTCTGCTTCAACGACCTTGAGGCAAAGCCACTCGACACACTTGCTGGAAAAACTTTGTCTGGAACAAAAATTGTTTCTACCTCAAAGTTCTTGGGCAAATCACCAACACTCACCTATGAGCAGTACCCAATTCTGACAGGTGCAGCCGACGTGACCCCAGAAGCAACCAAGATCATGGCATTTAAGCCAGACGTGATGATTTACTCTAACCAAGGTTCAGAATGCTGGACCATGGTGAACGCACTCATCAAACTGGGTTGGACTCCTGCAACATTCCCCATCGTGCTCACCGGTGCTTGCATCGATACGCCAACGATGGAGAAGCTTGGAGACAAGATCAAGGGCATCGTCACCATCGGTGGCTTGAGCATTCTTGACCCAGATGCACTGACTGGTGTGTACAAGACAGATGCTCTTACCTACGGAACCAAGATGTTCACCTACTCCAAAGATCGCAAGCTCACTGGAACAGGTTTTGCAACACAAGGCTTCGGCGGTATCATGAATATCTGGCAAATCGCACAAGCAGTGAAGGGCAAATTGACTGCAAAGGCAATGACCGACATCTTGAAGAACACCAACGGCTATCGTGCATTTGGTTCGACCGGACTCTACTGCAAGCAAGCTTTTAAGCCATACACCTCAGTATGCGCAAGCCAAGTGAGCGCAAGCATTTGGGACGGAAAAGCACTGAAGGCCGACAAGAAAAACCAGAACTTCTCTGGCTTGAAACTTCTCGGCAAGGGTGACGCACTGCGTCTTGCTGAAGTAAAATAAACAGTTATCAATACTGAATAAATGAAAAGGGGGAGGTGCTCCTCGGAACACCTCCCCCTTTTTTATATCTAAAATCACAAAGCAGCTGGAGCGGCTCAATCGTCCGGCGCAGAACAGTGGGGGGAAATGAAAGAAGCAATTGCTTATTCAATTATGGGTTTAGGAGCCGGGGGCTTCTATGCCCTCATGGCGATGGGGGTCGTCGTTGCATTTAAGGGCTCCGGCGTCATTAACTTTGCTCACGGCGCACTTGCGATGTACATCGCATTCCAGTTTTATTATTTAAGGTCAGAAGGCATTTTCCATCTGCCCTGGTTTGACATACTTCCCACATCGTGGCTCAACTTGCCTGTCCGATTCAATCTCACCGATGGCCAGCCCATGAATTTTTGGTTGTGTGTATTACTCGCAATTCTCACTTCACTCATTCTTGGCGCAATCATCCACTTCTTAGTTTTCAGACCGTTACGTAATGCCGCACCTCTCGGCAAAGTGATAGGCGCTGTTGGTGTGATGACCTATCTCCTTGGTCTTGCATCAATTCAGTACGGTTCCATCATCCCTAACCCCGAAGCCGTTCTCTTCAAAGACAAGCTCTTCCAGAACTTCCTGGGTCTGGGTTTGCCAGTATCCGTTGAGGCACTTGCCCTCGCCGCCTCGGCAATCATCATTGGTGCAGTCTTATGGGCAATCTTTCGCTTCACGCGCGTCGGCCTTGCAACGCGAGCAGCAGCAGGTAACGAAAAGGGAGCAGTTTTGCTGGGGTATTCTCCAGAACGGCTCGCTCTTTTTAACTGGCTTCTTGCTTCTCTTCTTGCAGGCGCAGCTGGTGTTCTAGCGGGAACAGTGACAGGTTCATTGACCGTTGGTAAATTCACCGCGCTCATTGTTCCTGCACTCGGAGCAGCCCTCATTGGAGGCATGTCGTCCATTCCGCTTGCCATTGCCGGTGCGTTGATCATCGGCATGTTGCAAACCTTCACAAGCACTTGGATGGTGGGTGAATCTTGGTTCCCATCGTGGTTGCAATCTGGTGCGCGCGACGCAATTCCGCTCATCATCATTGTGGCTGTGCTCTTTTTGAAGGGTAAGTCGCTCCCCGTGCGCGGAAACATCGAAGAAAAGCGTTTGCCACTGGCTCCGTACCCGAAGCGTGTTGGCAAATACGTTGCAATCTTTGTGCCGTTAGGTTTCCTCTTTGCTGCTGGTCTTCCCGGAGACTTCCTCTGGGCTGGCCTCACAGGCAGTTGGGGCTTCGGCTTCACTACCAGCTTGGTAGCGGCGATGTTCGGACTCAGTTTTGTTGTTCTCGCTGGATACGTGGGGCAAATATCTCTCGTCCAAATTTCACTAGCAGGAACTGCGGCATTTATTACCGCTCGATTTGTGGCTAACGAAGGACCTACCGATGCAAACCCATTTGCTGTTGGTGGCCCTAATTGGCCGTGGCCAGTTGCCTCCGTCATCGGTGTCATTGTTGCCATCATTGTGGGGCTCATTGTGGCTGTTCCCGCGTTGCGTATTCGTGGCGTACAACTTGCAGTGGTCACCATTGCCGCAGCAATTTCAATGTGGACGTTGTTCTTCGACAACCCATCGGCAACGAAATTGCAAGGCGGCTCGGCGTACCAATTTGGGGCACCAACATTCTTCGGAACTGACATCGGATCCACCAGCAGTTCTGGCCTCACCGACAACCCCAAGTTCACATTGTTCTGCCTCGTCGTTTTGGCTGGCCTGTGCACCATGGTTGCTAACTTGCGCCGTGGTTCATCGGGCCGTCGATTCTTGGCAGTGCGTGCAAACGAAAGAGCTGCTGCCTCGGCTGGCGTTAGTGTCCAGAGCACAAAATTGTTGGCTTTCGGAATTGCAGCTGGAGTTGCAGGTGTTGCGGGCGTCATGACCGCCTATCAAACAGGCACCACTGCTGCCACAAACTGGGAATACGGCATTGGTTTGTCGGCATTGGCGTTTTGCTACCTCGGAGGCATCACATCTATTAATGGTGCAATTCTTGGCGGCATGCTCGCTGGTGGTGGGCTCATTGCCGACTTCGGCGCTTACCATTCACCAGGGTTGTACGCATACACCGCAATTCTTGGTGGACTCGGAATGATCTTGACCGCAATTATTCACCCTGCGGGTCAGGCATCAATCTTCCAACCACTCATGCGCCACTTCGGTTCCTGGTTGCTCGTTGCTCGAGGCAAAGAATGGGGTGCCGTCTTCTTACGGCTCTGGCCATTCCTCCTTGGTGGCGGTATCTGGGGTGCCATTGGTATTAACCCATGGCGCACCGACAGCTGGAGCCGCGGCTGGATGATCTTTCTCGGCATCCTCATCGTGCTCTTCGTGCGCAACATCGTTACCCAAGTCAAAGCAGTGAAAGCCGCTAAAGCACTACCCGATACCAACAGTCTCCAGGAGGTGACAGCATGAGTGCACTACTTGAAACAAACGAACTCACCGTTTCCTACGGCGGGTTGCATGCAAACTCCAATGTCAACATCAAAGCTGAAAAAGGCAAGCTCACCGGGCTCATTGGGCCAAACGGTGCCGGCAAGACCACGTTCATCGATGCCATCACAGGCTTCACCAACGTGTCATCGGGTCGTGCAGAGTTCAACGGAAGTGACCTCGTGGGAGTTGCGCCAGCTGACCGAGCAAAAAGAGGCCTGGTACGCACCTTTCAGTCACTTGAATTGTTCGAAGACCTCACAGTATGGGACAACCTCGTGGTGATGGCAGAAACGACCAAATGGTGGTCGTTTCTCGCCGACATCGTGAAGCCCAATCGAGTACTCGGTATTGAAGAACAAGCCGAATGGGCACTCAACTTGTTGGGTCTCGGCGAACACCGCGACAAGCTCACACTCGACTTGTCACATGGCCAGCGCAAGTTGGTGAGTGTGGCTCGTGCGCTTGCGGCTAAACCCAGCATGTTGTTGCTCGATGAGCCAGCTGCAGGTCTTGACACAGTGGAAAGTCAGCAGTTGGGCAATCACCTACGTGAAATTCTGAAGCAAGACATCAGCATCTTCCTTATCGACCACGACATGGGTTTGGTGCTTAGTGTGTGCGACTACATCTACGTGCTCGACTTCGGCAAAATCATTGCTGAAGGAACACCGGAAGAAGTACGCAATAACCCAGAAGTGAAGCGTGCTTACCTTGGTGAGACCGCTGGTGAAATGCAAGCAGAAGGTGGCGCTGCAGCAGCACGCTCACTAAGTGGAGAAGGGTGAACAACATGAGCGAATCAACACTCAACATCGTGAACTTGAACGCTGGCTACGGCGGTATTCCCGTCGTACGTGAGCTCAATATTCACGTGAACCCGGGCGAAGTGGTGGCTCTACTCGGGCCAAACGGTGCAGGTAAAACCACCACACTGCTCACCATCTCGGGCATCTTGAAGCCCATTGCAGGCGATATTCAACTTCTCGGCAGCACCACCATTGGTGAGCGCCCCGAGAAAATCGCCCGCCGCGGGCTTGCCCACGTAGCTGAAGACCGTTCACTGTTCTTCGACCTCACCGTGCAAGAGAACCTTCGCCTTGGTCTCACAGGGAACCGTGAAACACGTGGAAAGGCTCAAGAGAACGCACTCGACATGTTCCCAGCACTACGACCACTCCTCAGCCGTCGCGCTGGGTTGTTGTCGGGTGGCGAGCAGCAGATGTTGGCCATGGCCCGTGGGCTTGCTTCAGAACCAATGATGCTTTTGGTCGACGAAATGAGCCTTGGACTTGCCCCCATCATCGTAGAGCGCATGTTGCCCATTGTTCGTCGCATTGCCGACGACACCGGCGCAGCCGTACTCATGGTGGAGCAGCACGTTGGCTTGGCATTGTCGGTTGCCGACCGTGGCTACGTACTGGCCCATGGTGAACTCACCATGGAAGGTTCTGCTCAGCAGCTTCGCGAAAACCAGAAGTCACTGGAAGCCAGCTACTTGGGTGGCGAATCCCACTAGAAATATTTTAAAAAGACCCCAGTCGAAAGGCTGGGGTCTTTTTTATTGCCTCGCCACATGTTGAGCACTCATTTGCATGATGCGTTATTCGCTTGCGCCAGAGTGGCGAATACTCCCCCGACCATTCGCGCAGAAGCTCACATAGTCCTTCGCACGAATAGC
>JANRCO010000039.1:25956-28560 GCA_030726975.1 Ilumatobacteraceae bacterium
CTCGCGCGCAGAAAGGTTTCCTGCACCACATCTTCACTTGCTGCCTGTACTCCCAAGCGACGCATCACTACGTTTCTCACATCGCCTTCACAGTCGCTATACAACATCTGCATGCCTAATGCGCTGTGCTGTTGCAACGCGGCAACTACGAGCGCTCGATGGCAAGTGGGTTTGACCTCTTGCAATTCCTGAAGATCCATATGCACACCCCCATGGCACTGGAATTTCTTAAGAAAGTAACCCTTCTTTTCGCTTTTGTGAACACCTCTCTTACTCTGCCCAGTACATAAGGCTTTGCTACGACCCGGCTGTATATTTCTGCAGTGACTCGCCGTCGTTTCTCCGCAGTTCTCGCGCTCAGCGCTGGGCTTCTCGCCCTCCCATCGCTCGTCAACGTTCCGGCTGTTTACGCCAAATCGGCAAACAAATCATTTATTGTCAACCGCGTACAAACAAAAGACCCAGTGGTGTTCATCACCATTGACGATGGCTCCGTCATCACAGATGGTCTAGTAAAACTGCTCCTCTCAAAGAAAATTCCTGTTACAAACTTTGTTCTGTCGGAAGCCTTAAAAACACATTGGAAGGCTCTCCACCGCATCCAGCGCCCAGGTACATCATTCGAAAATCATTCTGAAACTCATCGACTCATGAGTTCGCTGTCACTGAAAGAACAGACAAGTGAAATTTGCAGGGCCAACGGACATGTTCGGGGAAACTACAAGAAAGTCCCAGTCTTTTTCAGACCGCCAGGTGGTTCACACAACAGCAACACTGTGATTGCCGCAAAGAAATGCGGCATCAAGAAAATTGTGCTGTGGAACGTTGAGGCCGACCAGGGGAAAATCGTCAAGTCGAGTGGGAATTCCATTCAGCGCGGCGACATCATTTTGTTGCATTACCTCAACAGCCTGGAATCGAGCTTGAAACTCGTTCTTGCTGAAATCAAAAGACTTGGCTTACGCCCCGCCTCATTACGCGACTATCTCGACCCTGCCCCTGTAGTTGCCACTACAACCACGACAACTTTGTCTCAATAATGCCCTTGCATATATACCCCTAGGGGTATATAGTGAGCACATGCAAATACCAACAGAGACCACCGACGACCTGCAAAAACGACTCCGCCGTATTGAAGGCCAGATTCGCGGAATTCAACAAATGCTCAGCGAAGAGCGCGATTGCCGAGAAGTTGTTACCCAAATTTCTGCTGCAAATAAAGCTTTGGAACAGGTGGGTTTCAACTTGGTGGCTGCTGGCCTCACGTGGTGTGTGTCGAACCCAGAGCAGTCGAAAAAAGAGGGCTACTCCATCGAAGACGTGCAAAAAATGTTTGTGAAATTGGCTTAGGCAAACGCCATGACTCAATCATTAATGACCGAAAGACCGGGAGTTCTTGCCCGCCTCGCTCGTTTCACGGTCAACCATCGTCGACCCGTCATGTTGGTATGGCTCATCATTGCTTTTGCCGCAGCACCACTGGCTCTGTCGCTCACCAACGCGCTGTCAGGCGCCGGCTGGGAAGCACAGGGCTCCGATGCGCAACTTGTACGCGACGAACTGCGCCGTGACTTTCCGCAAGCAGGCGCCGAATCGGCCATTGTTGTTTTCCAACAGCAAGAACCCTTTACAACTTCTCCCGCAGCACTTTCTTCATTTGTTGCTGAACTATCAAAGGCTCCTGGTGCCGACGGCGCAATAGACCCGCTCTCTATGCCTGCAGAAGCGGGTCTCATTGCTCGTGACGGGCGCACTGCGCTTATTCCTGTTGCACTCAGCGCTGAGGTAGACGCCGATCGCCCCGAGTCTGCTGGTGAGGTCATGAAATGGGTCGACAGCTACACATTCACAAGTGGCACATCGGCCAACACCACCGGCGAATGGGCTGTGTGGTACGACTTCAATAAGGAAAATGAAAAGGCCCTGCACAAAGCAGAACTTCTCTCTGGCTTACCCACGCTGCTCTTGCTGTTTGTTGCGTTCGGTTCTGCAATAGCTGCTGGTATTCCGCTGGTACTTGCCATTGCAGGAATCTTCAGCGGCTGGGCACTCTTGAACCTTCTATCGCATGTCACACCGTTATCGGTATGGTCGATGAACTTTTCTATGATGATTGGTCTTGCTGTCGGAATTGACTACAGCTTGTTCATTGTTTCTCGCTATCGCGAAGAACGTGAAGATGGCAAGCACACTGCGGAAGCGATGGCCGGTGCTCTGCAAACTGCAGGTAAAGCCGTATTCCTGTCTGCTCTCACCGTCATTTTGTCGCTCGCTGCTCTCTTTCTTGTGCCTGTGATGGTGTTTCGTTCAATGGCCCTCGGCATGATCTTGTCGGTCGTTGCGGTATCACTTGCTTCACTCACGCTTTTACCCGCAGTGCTCGCTGCACTTGGCGACAAAGTACTGGTGAACCGCGCAAAGGAAAACCCCGACCGCGCTGCGGAAACTCGATGGGCAAAGTGGACCTCACGCGCTCTGTGGAAACCAGGACGCACACTCATTGCAGGACTCTTTGTTCTCCTTGCTTTAGGCGCACCCGCACTCGGCATGAAACTTGGCATGCCAGGTGCAACTGTGGTTGACCGCGGCGCACAAAGTCGCGAC
>JANRCO010000040.1 GCA_030726975.1 Ilumatobacteraceae bacterium
TGTCAATGTTCTGGTGGAGTTGCTCGAGCAGGATTAAATACGAACAGGTGTTCGCTACAGTGACGGCGTGTCGTCTCTGGAATTGGCTCGTGAGCAACTAGCCCAACAACTTTCTCATCATAAATATGGGCACCACGTGGTGTCGCTCGGTAAAGCATCTCTGCATGCACATCGCACCATTGCTGTTGCTGAGTCTTTTGCTGAAGTTCTGCAACAAGCACAACTTCCTCTCGGTTTGGTGCGCGGCCGTGTGTACCAGTGCACAGGCATCGCGCCTTTGTCACTTGCAGTAGCACTTGTGCAAAAAGCAACTGCAGAAGGCTCGTGGGTGGGTTGGTGTGCAAATGAACATCTCAATTGGAGCGCAGCTCGTTATGCCGGGTGGTGCTTAGAACGTGTGGTGCAAGTGTCGTGTGATGAACATTGGTGCGATGCGGTAGCGGCGCTTGCAAGTGGTGTTGAAGTTCTTGTTGTCAACATTCCATCGCACGTGTCGCCAAGTTCTGTACGGCGAACCATGTTGTCGGCAGCAGTGCAACAGTGCGCGGTAGTTGCTCTTGGCCCAACGCACGGTGTGAGTGCCGATGTTGTTTTCACTGCAACTGGGCGTACATGGCTAAAAGAAAATGAGATGCAAGAGCAAGTGGCATTTGCCGCGCAAGAACTATCTGTTCACGTTGGCGGACGTCGAGTGCCAAGTGAGCAGTGTTTTTCGTTGTTGGTGGGGTAGCAAAATGAAGAACCATCATTCGTATCGCGTTGCCATTGTGCGTGCAGTAGGTAGCGATGCCCGGCAACTCAATGCGTTGGCGCAAAGTATTACTGCTATTGCACCGCTCATTGAAATTGTCGACGATGAACATGTGCTTGTTCCGATGCGTGGCCCAACTCGATACTTCGGTGGTGAAAAAGCAGTAGCAGAAAAGCTTTTTTCTTGTGCACCCGAGCATGTGGTGCTCACTATTGGCATTGCCGATGGGCGCCTTGCAGGGCTCATCGCGGCCCGTATGGCACAGCCTTTATTTGTTGTTCCTGCAGGTGAAACGGCAGAGTTTTTGGCCGGTATCGACGTGCGATACCTCGGAGAGTTCGCCGATGTATCTGCGCATACTTTGTCGCTACTTTTTCGCTTGGGGTTGTCGACGTGCGGAAAAGTTGCTGCAACGAGTAAACAACTTCTCTCCGATCGCTTTGGGCCCGATGGAAATATGTTGCACACGCTGTGCAACGGTGCCGACCTGCACCCTGCGCTCACTGAAAAAATTCCTACTCTCTATTACGCCGAGGGGCATTATGAAGACCCTCTTGTGCAGGTAGATGCTGTTTTTCTTGCCACTCAACAACTCGTTGCACCGCTCATGGCGCAGTTGCAAGGGGAGCATTTAGCAATGTGTCGTGTGGTAGTTACTCTCACCACCGAACACGACGACATCTCTGAACGAGTGTGGTACAGCGCAGCGGGTTTTCACGAACAAGGTCTTCTCGAGCGTGTGCGATGGCAAGTAACAACGTGGCTCGAAGAATCATCAGGGCTTACTGCCGGGGTGCACAACATTGCAGTCAACGTGCAAAACACGGTGCCCATTGGGCATGAGCAGCCACGTCTGTGGGGTGGTCGTAGTGAAAGCGATGCTGCAGCACGCATCGCTATTACCCGCGTGGCTGGTGTGGTGGGCCAAGACCACGTGTGTGTTCCCGAGTGGCGAGGTGGTCGCGACATTACGCGTGAGTACGAACTAGTTCCTGCACATCGTGTTGACCTTACGCACTACGAATCCACTGTTCACCGTGTTACCCCTGGCGCATTGCGCCCTGCTGCGTGGAGTGGCGACATGGGCCAGCATGCACCGATGCAAAATATTTTGCCGCTAGAAAAAATTGAGGTGCTCAATAATCAATATGGTGCAGTCGAAGTAACGGGCCGCCATAGTGTGCGTTCAGAACCGCAGTACATACGGCGCAATGAACAACTCTTTTCTGTACGTGCATGGCATGGTCCGTGGCCCGTTGAAGAGCGCTGGTGGGACCCACTGCGCCAGCGGCGTGTGGTACGCATGCAGTGCCTTGTTCACGATGGGAAGCAAGAGCACGGGTGGTTGGTATTGCTTGAGCACCGCACATGGTGGTTGGTTGCGGTGTATTCCTGAGAGACTCTAGGTATGACATCGCTCGCAGTAGATGAACTCTTGGCATTAGTTGCTCATCATCAACCTATTGATGCCCGAGAAGCTGAGTCGTTAGTAACTTTTCGCCGTGAGGTTGTTCAACTCGCCGACCCGTGCAATGAACATGCACACACCACCCACGTCACGGCATCTGGTGTTGTGGTGAGTAGCCAAGCAACGGTGTTGCACTTGCACAAGCGGCTCAATTTGTGGTTGCAGCCTGGCGGGCATATTGAAAAAGATGAACACCCCAGCGCAGGTGCATTGCGCGAAGCCCAAGAGGAAACGGGTCTCCATGTGCGCCACCCCGAGAGTGGCGCGGTGTTCTTTCATCTCGATGTTCACCCAGGTCCACGGGGCCATACACACCTCGACTTGCGGTATCTGTTGCTTGCCGAGCACCTCGAGGCACCCGCCCCTGGGGTAGAGGAAAGCCAAGAAGTACGCTGGTTTTCGTGGGCAGAAGCGGCCGCAATTGCCGATGCGGGGCTCGGAGGGGCACTGCTGCGGGCTCAAGAACTTATACGAACATATGTTCGCTAAACTCCCATGAGTGAGTTTTCATCGTGAACAGCGTTATGGCGAATTGCACTGCCAGTCGCATTTTTCTTTTCTGACAGGAGCCTCGTCTCCCGAGCAACTTGCCCAACATGCCAGTGCACTTGGCTTGCAGGCGCTCGCCCTCACCGACCGCAATGGGCTCTACGGAGTAGTGCGCTTTGCTGAAGCCGCGCGGCAGTTGCAACTGCCCACCGTGTTCGGTGCAGAGCTCACCCCGCGCTGTGCTGGCGAGCACAACAGTGGACATGTGGTACTTCTTGCGCAAGGTCCGCAAGGGTATGCCTACTTATCGCAAGCCATTACACATGGGCAACTCGCTGGTGCGAAAAACGAACCGCAGTTTCACATGGCCGACCTATCTGGTTTTGCTCGCGGGTCGTGGAAGGTACTTACTGGAGGTGTGGAAGGAGTGGTGAGCCAGGCCCTCATCGAGCATGGGCCACAGGCAGGCGAACGCAAGTTGTACCAACTCATCGATGCATTTGGTGCCAACAATGTGTTTGTAGAACTTGTGCATCATGGCGGCCCACTCGATGCAGCACGTAACGATGAACTGGTACGTATTGCTGCGCGGTGCAATGTGCAATGTGTGGCAACCAACAATGTGCAATATGCAACAACGGCAGAATTCTCACTCGCAACCGCAATGGCTGCTATTCGTCAACGCAGTTCATTGAACGATATTGACCACTTGTTGCCCTTTGCAGCAACAGCAATGTTGCGTTCAGGTGCCGAACAAGAGAAATATTTTGTGCGTTACCCCGGAGTGGTTGAAATGGCTGCCGATATTGCAAGCGAATGCGCATTCGATCTTGCGCTCATTGCGCCACGTCTGCCACCGTACCCGTGCCCTTCTGGCATGAATGAAATGGAGTATCTGCGTCATTTGGTGGCACAAGGTGCACAGCGCCGATACGGGCCGCCACCCACTCATGCCGACGACACATTGTCGTTGCGTGCGCGGGCATGGGCAGTGATTCATCATGAACTTGATGTCATTGAAACTCTTGGTTTTGCTGGCTATTTCTTGGTGGTGTGGGACATCGTTCAATTTTGCAACGACAACGATATTTTTTGTCAGGGTCGTGGCAGTGCCGCAAATAGTGCAGTGTGTTTTTCTCTGGGCATTACTCGTGCCGATGCGGTGTCACTTGGTTTGTTGTTCGAACGATTTTTGTCGCCCGAGCGTGACGGCCCGCCCGACATCGATATCGATATTGAAAGTGGTCGGCGTGAAGAGGTCATTCAATACGTATTCCAACGCTACGACCGTTTACATGCCGCGCAAGTTGCCAACGTCATCACATACCGGTCGCGCTCTGCGTTGCGCGATGCTGCAAAAGCATTGGGTCACCATATTGCGCAAAGCGAAAAGGTTGACCCCGAAGACCTTCCCGACAATGTTCAGGCGCTCGCTGTGCAATTACTGCACCACCCACGACACCTTGGTGTGCATTCGGGTGGCATGGTCATTTGCGACAGGCCAGTGAGTGAGGTGTGCCCAGTTGAGTGGGCAACAATGCAACAGCGCAGTGTGCTGCAGTGGGACAAAGACGACTGTGCAGCTGCAGGCTTAGTGAAGTTCGACCTGTTGGGCCTTGGCATGCTCTCGGCACTACACAATGCAGTCGATCTCATTGAACTACATCGCGGTGAGCCACTCGACCTCGCGGGTTTGCCGCAAGAAGACGAGGTCTATGCCATGTTGTGCCGTGCCGACACGGTGGGCGTTTTCCAAATTGAATCACGGGCGCAAATGGCAACACTGCCGCGCTTAAAACCGCGACGCTTTTACGACCTTGTTGTCGAGGTCGCCCTCATTCGTCCTGGGCCCATTCAAGGTGGTTCAGTGCATCCGTATATTCGTCGGCGCAATGGGCAAGAACCCATTACCTATTTGCATCCACTTCTCGAAAAGAGTTTGGGTAAAACACTTGGTGTGCCGTTGTTTCAAGAACAGCTCATGCAAATGGCTATCGATGTTGCTGGTTTTACTCCCAGTGAAGCCGACCAACTACGTCAGGCCATGGGCTCAAAAAGATCACAAGCAAAAATGGAAAAACTTCGCGAGCGCCTATTTCAAGGGATGAAAGAGCGAGGCATTGTTGGTGAAATTGCCGACACCATTTTCCGCAAGATGGAAGCATTCGCCAGTTACGGGTTTCCTGAAAGCCACTCGGTGAGTTTTGCGTACCTTGTGTATGCATCGGCATACATTAAATATCACGAACCCGCTATTTTCTGTGCGGCGTTACTCAATGCGCAACCCATGGGTTTTTGGTCGCCACATTCATTGGCGCGCGATGCGCGTCGTCATGGGGTAGAGGTGTTCACCCCATGTATCAATGCTTCACAAGCATCGGCATCTTTGGTCGAGAGTGCTTCCTCTACAAGCGGACTTGCCGTACGCATGGGCCTGTCTGCGGTACGTGGGGTGAGTAGTTCATTGGCGCAGAAAATAGAAGAGGCGCAACCCTTCGACACCATGGAGCACGTGGTGCGCGCAGTGCCAGAACTCTCAACGGCTCATCTAGAAGCTTTTGCCACGGCCGGTGCATTCGATGTATTTGGCACGCAGCGTCGCAACGCATTGTGGGCAGCGGGCGCAGTTGCGCAATCACGCCCAACGCGTTTAGAAGGAATCACAGTGGGCAATACGGCGCCAGCACTGCCCGGAATGGAACCCATCGAAGAAGCAGTGGCCGACCTCTGGGCAACAGGAGTTTCCCCCGATGGGCACCCCACTATTTTCTTGCGCGAGAAGCTGCATGCAATGGGCGTGCTCACCGCGAGCGAGTTAGCAACTGTCGAGTCGGGCACTCGTATTTATGTGGCGGGTGTAGTAACGCATCGGCAACGTCCGCGCACAGCAAGTGGGGTCACCTTCATGAACTTAGAAGACGAAACGGGGCTCATCAACGTGGTCTGCTCGCCAGGGTGTTGGACCCGTTTTCGTACCGATGCGCGCGGTGCTGCTGCACTACTCGTACGCGGGCGGGTCGAGTCGTCGGAAGGTGTTGTCAACATTATTGCTGAACACTTGTCGGCACTGCGTGTGGCAG
>JANRCO010000041.1 GCA_030726975.1 Ilumatobacteraceae bacterium
GCTCTGGAGTGGGTGCAGCGGCAGGTGCTGGGGTGGGAGCGGCACCAGCATCGCCGACAACAGCAATGACAGCACCAACGGGAACAGTGTCGCCCTCTTTTGCACGCACTTCAGTAAGTGTCCCCGCTATTGGCGAAGGAACTTCAGTGTCTACTTTGTCGGTTGATACTTCAAAAAGGGGTTCATCGAGAGCAACGGCATCGCCTACTTTTTTGAACCACTTCGTGATGGTTCCTTCTGTCACTGTTTCGCCAAGTTGTGGAAGCTTCACTTCAGCCATGTCGCTGTGTCCTTACATTATTGAGGTGTTCTAAATATCTTGAAGAGGTATTACGCGTTAATGCTACGCCCGGTCATAGAGAGCATCGTTTCACCAAACAATTCACTCAAACTTGGGTGAGGCTGGATGAACTCGGCAACTTCTGCCACCGTTGCTTCCCAGTTGACGGCCAAGTAACCGCCTGAAAGCTGCTCAGTGACCCAAGCGCCAACCATTTGCACACCAAGAATTTGTCCGGCTGTTCCATCGGCATTTTTCTTTGCGATGACTTTCACGAGCCCATCGGTATCGCCAATAATCATGGCGCGGCTGTTGGCGCGGAACTGATGCTTGCCTACGACTATGTCGTAGCCCGCTGCAATAGCGCTTTCTTCACTATGACCAGCCCAAGCAACTTCAGGATGACAATAAATTGCCCACGGCACACGGTCGTAATTTACCGGTGCAACTGGCTCACCAAGAATGCGCTTCACCGCAAGAATTGCTTCTGCGTAGGCGACGTGTGCGAGTTGTGGCGTATTGATGATGTCGCCTACTGCATACACACCAGGTTCGGCGGTGGCGCAGTACTCATCGACTTCAATGAAGCCGCGCTCACTTTGTTTGACAGCAGTTCCTTGCAGGCCGAGTAGTTCAGCAGATGGGCGACGACCAACTGAAACCACTACAGCATCGACTTCAAGGGTTTCACCTTCACCGAAAGAAACCACTGTGCCACCAGAACCATTGAGTGCGTGACCCTTGACAGCAACACCAGTTTTGATGTCGATGTTCTTTTTCTTAAAGCTCTTCACCACAACATTGGCGAGGTCGGCATCGAGACCAGGAAGAATTTTTGGCAAGCCCTCAAGGATGGTGACGGTGCTCCCCAAGTCGGCAAATGTTGAAGCAAATTCACAACCAATGGCTCCACCACCAATGACAGCAACGCGTGCTGGCAATGTGCTGAGCATCAATACTTCATCTGAAGTCATGATGGGTCCACCAACTTCAAAACCAGGAATAGTGCGCGGAACTGAGCCTGCAGCAAGGATGACATTTTTACCTTGAACCTGCTGCGTGGATCCGTCGGCTGCAGTAACGGTGACTGTTTTGTTCGCACCAAGTGAACCAACACCCAAGAGGTAGGTCACTTTTTTCGACTTGGTTAAACCTGTGAGGCCTTTCACCAGACCATCGACAATTTTCTGCTTACGAGCTTGCGTCACAGAAAAGTCGACGCCGTTTTGAGTGGAGTTCACACCGAACTCTGCCGAATGCAAAACATGGCGGTTGACCGCTGCTGTCTCCAAGAATGCTTTTGCGGGAATACACCCACGGTTCAGGCATGTTCCGCCGATGGTGTCTTTTTCCACCAGCGCCACCGACAAACCTGCCGATGCCCCATAGAACGCCGCGGCGTATCCGCCGGGTCCGCCACCAATTACAACAAGGTCATATGTTTCAGCCATAGCAAGACAACCGTAACCGAATTACCCCTCAGTACCCCACTGCTGTTGAGCCCCAGCTCGCAAGTAGGCCACTGTGGGGGTCGCCGTGGTGGGGTCGAAGGTCACCGTGCAGCGCACCTCGGCAGTTGCAGAAACCTCTTGACAGGCATCGGTTGCGGTCTGTTGTGTGAGGGGCGTAAAGACCCGGCCCTCGGCCAGCATGCGCCACCCCTCAAAAGCACCTTTTGCCATTGCGACGCCACGCATGGTGACCGTGACCAATGTCGCCTCCATACTTTTCTCTACATTTTCCACCGCCACGGTCATGTCACCCAAAGTTGCCGGTGTTCCCCATGCCAAAACCTCTACACGTGGGGCATCGGTTGCTACTTGAAGCAACTTAAAACCACCAGCAAGAATAATGATTATTCCGCATACCAAGGCGGTGAGAACAAGTTTGCGGGTGCTCATGGGAACACATCCTACGGTAGTTCATTCCTCGCTCCATAACGTTAGCTCGCAACAAGAGGCATACGCTGTCCTCATGCGTATTGCTGTTACTGGTTCCACAGGCCTGATTGGAAAAGCACTTCTTTCTCATCTGCACGACAACGGTCACGAGACCGTTGCACTTGTGCGACGTGCGCCTCAATCGGCATCGGAAGTTCAATGGGACCCAACGCGCGGCACACTCAATGCGAAAGATCTCGAAGGCGTGCATGGAGTGGTGCACTTGGCGGGCGCCGGCATTGGCGACAAGCGGTGGACCGATTCGTACAAAAATGAGATTCTGGAGAGCCGCACAAAGAGCACTGCGCTGCTCGCCGCACGCCTCACAGAACTCGAACAGCAACCAACAGTTTTTCTCTCGGGTTCCGCCATCGGCATTTATGGCCCGCGCGACAGTGAAGTACTCGGTGAAGATGCATCACATGGCAATACTTTTCTCGCCAACGTGTGCGAAGAATGGGAAAGTGCAGCAAACCCCGCAGTTACTGCCGGCATACGCACAGCATTTTTGCGCACCGGAATTGTGTTGAGCCCCAAAGGTGGAGCACTGAAGAAGCAACTTCCGCTCTTCAAAATAGGTGCAGGTGGAAAATTTGGTAATGGCAGACAGTGGCAGAGTTGGATCTCCATCACCGATGAAGTGCGCGCAATTACTCACTTGCTCACCAGCGCACTTTCCGGGCCGGTCAACCTCACCGCCCCAACACCAGTCACCAACGCGGAATTCACAAAAACGTTGGCAAAGGTGTTGCGTAAGCCTGCATTCATGGCAATTCCCCCCGTTGGGCCAAAGCTATTGCTCGGGTCTGAACTTGCCGATGCGCTGCTCTTCACTGGCCAGCGCGTGGTACCCAATACATTGCTCGCCGATGGCTTTCGCTTTTCTCACAGCACATTGGAAGAAGCGCTGCGTAACTTGTTGCAGTCGTAATCTCAACATATGAGTACTGAACACCAAGCAGACCTAGATGTTGTCATCGTTGGCGCTGGGCTAGCAGGCTTGTCGTGCGCAAAGCATTTACAACGCGCCGGCAAGAAAGTTGCTATCTACGAAGCAAGCGACGGAGTTGGCGGCCGAGTACGCACCGATGAATTAGACGGCTACTTGCTCGACAGAGGGTTTCAAGTATTGCTGACTGCATACCCAGAAATTGAGACTGAAGTAGACCTCGCCGCACTCGACATGAAGTACTTCTCGCCAGGTGCCCTGGTACGAGTGGGAAAGAAGAATCATGTAGTGGGCGACCCATTGCGCGAGCCAACAACGCTTTTCTCTACAACGTTTGCGCCCATTGGAAACGTATTCGACAAAGCACGCATTGCGGCCTTGCGGTGGAAACTCATGCGTGGCCCTGCGCGCCGACTACTTCAAGGGGAAGATATGTCGACCGCCAAGGCGTTACGCGAACAAGGTTTTTCACAGCGCATGGTGAGTACTTTTTTCACTCCATTGGTAGGCGGAATTCAACTTGATCCCGACTTATCTACATCGCGTCGTATGTTCGACATTATTTTCCGCACCTTGAGTGCCGGAGAAACAGGTGTCCCTGCACGTGGCATAGGAGAACTCAGCAATTACCTCGCTGCTCAACTCCTGAACGACACTGTGCACCTTCATTCGCCTGTCAGTGAAGTGGCAAGTACATATGTCACTTTGCACAGCGGCGAGAAAATTCATGCTCGCTGTGTGGTGGTAGCTACCGAAGGCCCCGCCGCATCGGCACTGCTGAATATTCCACCTGTTGCGTCACGTTCCGTGAGTTGTGTGTATTTCTCTGCCGACGCAGCTCCTACTCAGGAAAAACTCATTGCATTAGACGGCTCACATAGTGGCCCGGTACTCAACATGGCAGTCATGAGCAATATTTCACCGCACTATGCACCGCAAGGTAAACACCTCATTGCTGCAGCTTGCCCTGGCGTTACTACAGAGTCAGAACCAGAACTATTGAGCAAAGTGACGCAGCAACTTGCGCAGTGGTGGGGGCCCCAGGTAAATACGTGGCAGCACTTGCGTACCTACAGCATCGTTCATGGTCAACCCGATCAGTCACCTCCCTTTGCACCGAAGAAACCGGTTTCTCTTACCAACGGAGTGTTTGTGTGTGGAGATCACCGCGATACAGGTTCCTCACAAGGAGCAATGTACTCAGGTAGACGCTGTGCTGTTTCTGTACTCAAATACTTGGTATGAGCAATTTTTTCCTCGAGAGCACACACGACAGCAACAAAAAAATATCACGTGTCAGTGCGGTCATCAGCGCAAGTCAACAAGAAATCTTTGCTCTACTTGCTGACCCTGCCCAACACGCAACTATCGATGGTTCGGGAAGCGTGAAATCGTCACGTGATGAGCACCCCACTCGGCTTGAACTCGGAACAAAATTTGTGATGGAGATGAAAGTAGGAGTCCCCTACAAAATCACCAATGAGGTCGTGGAGTTCATTGAAGGCGAGCGCATTGCATGGCGCCACTTCGGCGGGCACATTTGGCGCTACATCTTGGTTGCCGATGGTGCCAACACATGTGTCACTGAAGAATTCGACTACGCCCGCGCCAAGTCACCCTTCTTCATCAAGTTGGCTGGCTACCCCGATAAGAACCGTAAGTCGATGGAAAAGACTCTGGAACGGATGCAGAAGTATTTCACCACTCCCCGATAGGTAAAATGAAATAGTGTGAGCGAGGTGAGCACCAACACCAACCTTCCACTCGGGTTCCATTCCTACGTTGCCAACATTGGCGTGAAAGACAACTCGCAAGATTTCACGCTTGTTGTTGCCGACACGTTATGTGCTTCTGCCGGCGTGTTTACACAAAGTCGTTTTGCTGGCCCCAGCGTCACGGTCAGTCAAACGCATCTCAAAAATCTTGAAGCTCGCGCCATTGTTGTTATTAGCAAAAATGCAAACGTTGCCAACGGTCCTGAAGGTTTAAGCGATGCCCTCGAAGTAGTGCAAGGTGTTGCGCGGGCCCTGAACTGCGACCCTCACGACGTGCTCATTGCCTCTACTGGTGTCATTGGTCGTCGCTACCCCATTAAACGTATTCGCACAGGCTTAGCAGCCATTCCTGCAACTTTTACCAGTAATGATGCAGTAGCTGTTGCGCAAGGAATCATGACCACCGATACGGTGCACAAAATTGCCGAGGCATCTATTGCCGGAAGCAACGCCCGCATTGTTGGAGTTGCCAAAGGTGTAGGAATGATTGAGCCCAACATGGCAACGCTCATCACCATGATGTTCACCGATGCCGATGTACCAAAAGAAGAACTCAATGTCATCTTTCGCCGTGTCATCAACAAAACCTTCAACTGCGTCTCAATCGATACCGACACCTCTACCAGCGACACTGCAACCATCATGGCCAGTGGGGCGAGTGGAGCAGTAGACAACGCTGCGTTTGAAAATGCTCTTTACGAAGTGGCTTTGTCGCTCACCAAACAAGTTGCCCGCGACGGCGAAGGCGCAGAA
This sequence comes from Ilumatobacteraceae bacterium, assembly GCA_030726975.1. Lineage (GTDB taxonomy): Bacteria > Actinomycetota > Acidimicrobiia > Acidimicrobiales > Ilumatobacteraceae > F1-20-MAGs119. The sequence continues at coordinate 5,698 of JANRCO010000041.1, forward strand.
ACACTCATCGAGGTGTGTGTTGACGCTGCAGCAACCGATGAACAGGCAAAACGTGTGGCAAAGGCAATTGTGAACTCACCACTCGTGAAA
>JANRCO010000042.1 GCA_030726975.1 Ilumatobacteraceae bacterium
GAGTTTTCAAATGGTTCATGTACCTACACGAGGATCTTTGCCAGCACGACTTGGCCCACAAATCGACAACGTGCCCAACTACGGCCCCACCACAATGAGCCGTAACCCGTATACCGACCCCGTGCAATATGAACTCGAGCGTGAGCATGTACTTGCCAAGCATTGGATTCTTGCTGGTCGTTCAGAGCAAGTAGTTGCACCTGGCGATTGGATTACTTTTGAAGGACATGGTGAGACCATTGTCATCACCCGCCAACCCGATGGTTCGCTTGCTGCATTTCACAACGTGTGTCAGCACCGTGGCCCAGCCATTGTGACCGACCTCTCGGGTTGTGGTGCTCGTCGTTTCACTTGCCCATATCACGGCTGGGTGTACGACACCACTGGCAAGCTCGTTGGTGTACCCGAGCGTGAAGACTTTTCTGACGAGCATTTGAAAGATGTACGCGCCAAGCAAGTTGCTGCTGGTGAATGGGGCGGTTGGGTCTGGATCAACCTTCTCGGACCAGACGATGCTCCTTCGCTCATTGAATCCATTGGGCCAGAAATTTCTTCTGACCTTGGTGCCTACAAAATGGAAGACATGATTTTGTACGAAGTAGTGGAGTGGGATGTTCCCGTGAGCTACAAGGCAATCGTCGACGGCTTTAACGAGATCTATCACGTTGCACAATTGCATCACTCACCACCAGAGTTCGTGAAGGCATGCCGTAAGGCATCGTTCCACTTCGTGGGCGATAACTACATGTGCTTTGTTCCTCGTCCGGAAAACATGGACAAGTGGGATGAGTCGTACGACCACCATAAAAACGCTATTTGTCACTACACCGTCTTCCCAAACACAGTGTTCAACTGCAACCCAGAACACATCCAAGTGTTCAACCCCATTCCTTTGGGAGTCGACCACACACGCTTTTTGTGCTGGCAGATCATCTACCCAGGTGACATGAACGACCCTGAATACAATGCATATTTCACAAAGATGCAAAAGCATTGGGATGGACTCAAGGTTGTTGTTGGCGAAGACATCGCGATCTACGACCAACTTGCCCGTACCAAGAAATCAAGTGGTTACACAGAGCACATTTTGTCGGAGCGTGAATGCAAAATTCACCGCTACCACGAAACAATGGCGCTCAAAATCCGCGGCAAGGGCTGAGTTTTACAAGCCTAAAAGCTCGCGCGCTTCGGCAATTGCTGTGGCGTGATCAGTGACATGAATAACTTTCATGCCTACTTTGCGTGCTGCTTCTGCCATCGGTAAAAAATCATCGAGGTAGACAATTTCTTCGGGTGCAAAATTTAGTTGTTGGGCTGCAGACAAGTAAATAGAGGCGTTGGGCTTACGTAAGCCCACATCGCAGGAATACAACACCACATCGAAGAGTTCGTGTGAAGGTGTAAAGTTTTCCCACCATGGCAACCATTCGCTAATGACATTTGAAATGATTCCTGTAGCGAACTTGGCATTTCGTACTTCTTGAACAAAGTCGTGCATCACTTGAGCAGGTTCAAGTTTGGCCATGATGAAATGCTCTGAAGCTGGGTGTAGCACTTTGCGAATTTCGGATCCCATATCGCCCATAATGCTCACAAAGTGGTCCATGGAAATTTCACCACGTTCTAGCTGGTGACCCGGGTTATCAGTGTCGCCTTCAGAAATGAACATCTCCATGAAGATGGGCCCAAGCTTCTCGAGGTCAATGCCCGCGGCAATTGCGGCATGAGGCATGACGGTGCTCATGGAATGCGTCAGCACTCCGCCGACGTCGAAGCACACTGCTTTATAGGGGGAGGTCATGAAACGCCTTACGCGATTTTTTCAAGAAGGACGAGCGGAATTTCGCGTTGAGTACGCGATTGATAGCCACCATAGTTTTTGTATCTTTCAACAATTTGTGGCCACATTGCATTTCGCTCTTCGGCGGTAGCTATGCGTGCTCGGCGTTGGTGCTTGGTTTCATCTTGGGTTGCCACTTCAACGAGTGGTTCATCGCGCAAATTGAGGAACCATGCAGGGTGGTGGTCGTCTCCACCACGTGAAGCAACAATGACCATTGTGGAATCGAGTTGCAGCGGGGAAGTGAGCATTACTTCGCGCTTCTCTCCGCTTTTGCGACCCACCGTGGTGAGTTTCAAGACGGGCATGTTGCCGGCGTTCCAGCCTTTACGCCCACCGCTCACAGTCAAAATGGCACGGTGGATGTTGTTCATTGATTTCAAGACAAAGTCGCTCGGCATGGGGTCTACGGTACTTGCTACTCCCAGTCACCTTTGCGACGCTGATCTTTTTTCTCACTCTCACGTTTCTTGCTCGTGAGGCGACGCTCAATGGCCCCGCGTGATGGACGTGACGGGCGACGCGGTGGAGCAGGAGGAGCAGCTGCAGTATCGATCATGTCGGTTGCCTGCGCAATGCAGAGTTGCCGGTTGCGCCATTGGCTGCGGCTGGTTTGTTGCGTGACGCGAATGGTCTCGGGGTAAACGCTGAGTAAACGAGCCAGTGCTGCTCGGGGTCCTGTAATGAGTGGTGTGGAAATGGTGAGAGATGCCTTGCTGGAGGTTTTGTTCACGTTTTGGCCACCGGCACCAGCAGATCGGGCAAAGGTCCAGGAAAGCGCTGGTTCGGGGATGCAGAGTCCGCGTGGGGTGCGAATGTTGCCGTCCGAGTCCATGTCTCATTATGTCTGTTGGGTACTCTTACAACAGATCATTCATATAGGGGTAAGGGGCACATATGACGCATACTGCACGCAACGAGGTTTCTACAACCCGTACAGGAATCAACATTTTTATTGGCGAAGGCATTGCACCGGTCGTCTCCGACACCTGGAGTGTTGGCGGCTGGAATATTCAATTTGTGCGTCTCGATGCCGGCCAAAGTTTTGCTTTGAATCATTCTGCAGGCGCTGTGCACATCAAAGTGGTCACAGGCCGTCTCGCAAATATCAATCGTGGGGCATACGCGCAAGACAAAGTGGTGCGTAATACCAAGGTGACTGAGGCAGAAGTAGTAGCTGGCCCTGATGGGGCGGTGTTCACTATTTTCACAGGAACTTCGCAAGTGCCCAATAAAGTGACTTCAATGAGTCAACTTGCCTATAGCGGTCCTCTGGCCAATGAATTGTCTTGGATGACTTTCGAAGAGCGCTATCACGATGTCATTCCTTTCTTCGATGGTCTCGATTGCTATTTGTCGCCAGGTTTCCATTTGCTCGATTCCGATGGTGAAGAAATCACTTACATGTTCGTGTGGACCGCAGGTAAAGGTGTCGACTTGTCGACCCACAACCATGGCCACGACCCAGCACCAACACGTCCGGCGTTTGCTGAAGTGCACTGGGTATTGCAAAACGGCACCGGCAATGGCGGCATGTACGAAACATCGAAGCCAGGAGCACCCGACCGTGCACGTACACCATTGCAACAAGGCGACGAGCATGGGCCGTTCTTTATGTGGGACAAAAAAACTAGCCGTCCGATATTGCGTGAAAACGGTGCAGTGGAATACCCATGGCACGGTTGGCAAGGTGGCACCGACACAGAAGCAGGGCAGTCATACGACGTCGTAGCTGCTTTTGAAATTACTGCGCCGTACGCAATTATCGCGCCGTAACTGTGACGAACTCATCGGCAACATCAAGGTTGCGTTTCGGGTGGCTTTCACCTGTCATCGGTAATAGGTGGAGCGACCATCAACCGATCGTTGTTTTTCAAGAGAAGAACATCTTGCCTACTGCGTTACCACATTTCGATTCGCTGTGGATTGCCGATCACTTCTATGGCATGGATACGCACACCGACCCATTTATGGAGGCGTGGACAACGCTCACGTGGTTGGCTGCGAAGTTTCCCGATGTGATGCTGTGTCACCACGTGCTTGGTCAGGGTTATCGCAACCCAGCACTCACCGCAAAGATGGCAGCTACCTTGCAGGTGTTGTCGGGCAACCGATTCATTTTGGGAATTGGCGCAGGCTGGCGTGAAGAGGAATACCGCGCTTATGGGTACGAATTTCCTCGCCCTGCAGTGCGCTTTCAAGAACTCGAAGAACTCGTACATATTTGCCGCTTGATGTGGACGCAAGAAGCTCCAAGTTTTACGGGTCGGCACTACAGCATTCAACGAGCTGCGGCTCCGCCTTTGCCTGAAGTGGTTCCACCCGTATGTATTGGTGCATTCGGCGAGCAAATTGGTTTGCCGCTTGCGGGCCGCATTGCCGATATATGGAACTCTCCCATATTTGGCAGCGACGAAAAGTGGTTGAGAAAACGTGACATCGTTTTTGCCGCTGCTACGAAGGCTGGGCGTGAAACGAGTGCAGTTGAAGTGTCGCTCACCGTCGAGCGCGCATTGCCCAATACCGCTGCTGAGTCGCAACAGTTATTTGAAGAGTTGTCTCATTTCGCCCAACTAGGCGTGCAGCACTTCGTCATGGACTTTGGGCACCCACAAAGCACCGAGCCAGTTCTGCGCTTTGTGGAAGAAGTGATGGTGCCTCTGCGGCGTGGTTAAAGCAGTATTCTTGCTGGAGTAAAGTTTCGTTATGGCCGGACTCGCACACGAAATTGACCCACGAGAATTTGATTCCCCAGAGTTTCAAAGTAATCCATTCCCGTTATATCAACGGCTCCGTGATCACCATCCTCTCTTTCGCGATCGGTTTCATAATCGATGGATCATCAGTCGCTATGGCGACGTCAACGCAGCCTTTCAAGACAATGAAAGTTTCGACAGAGCCATGTACCAGCCAGATGGTCCTTACGTGTTTGGTTCATCCCATGTATTTGGTCCGAACATCTTGGAATATGGCAATAGCGACCGTCACCGCTGGTTGCGCAACGTAGTTGCCGGTCAGTTCGTAGGTCAGGGTTTAGTTTCTTTCATTCCTTTTGTGGAGCAAATTGCTGGTGAACTTGTTGAACGCTGTTCTGCTGATGGGGAAGTGGAACTAGTCAGCCAGTTTTCGAATCAATTTCCCATCCGTGTGATCTCAAATATTCTTGGTCTTCCACGTGCCGATGAAGAGAAATTTGTGGTGTGGTACCAAGCCCTCATTGCCGGCTTGGGTTTTGGTGGCGAACACTTAGCTCGCGGCATTGCGGCGCGTAACGAGATGTGGCAGTACCTGGAGCCACTGGTGGCAGAGCGTCTTGCTCATCCCAAAGATGACCTTCTCTCGAAACTCTGTTTGGCAGAACTCGATGGTGTGCGTATGAACATGGACGAAGTGAAGGGTTTCATTGCACTACTTCTCGCTGCAGGCGGCGACACAACCGACAAAGCAATTGCCAATATGTGGTATCACATGTTGTACACACGACCCGATCAGTTCGAAGACGTGAAGAAAGATCCGGAACTGTGGGACAACGTGTTCTCGGAAATGATGCGCTTTGACCCTGTAGTGCATGTTCAGTCACGTTTCACTACTCGTGAAGTGCAAATGCATGGTCGAGTCATTCCTGAACGTGCTCAGGTCATTTTGTCGCTTGGTGCCGGCAACCGAGATGAGCGTGTATTCAAGAACCCCGATGTGTTCGATATTCATCGTGAAGACCTGCATATGGGCCGCGAAAACCGCTCCGCTCGTTATAAGTCCGACAAACAGGGTCACTTAGGTTTCGGTATTGGTCAGCACTTCTGCATGGGTTATGCAATGGCTCGCCAAGAGGCGGTGATCGCCTGCACGCGCATGATGGAAGTCATGAAAAATCCGCGTCCGAAATTTGC
>JANRCO010000043.1 GCA_030726975.1 Ilumatobacteraceae bacterium
ATTGGGATTCTGTCACCTCATTAGTGTCTCACGAAATAGAGGTCTAACCTTTGCATATGCGCAAACTCGTGGGTATCGACATCGCGTTATCTGCCGAGTTTGTGACAGCGCTTCTAGACATATGGAATGCGGGCGACTGCGCCTTTCCCATCGACCAGCGCTTTGCACAAAAGCAAAAGGATCATCTCGTCAAAGAGTTCTGCGTTGACGAGCTTGTCACCACAGAAGGACGCAGCGTTCTTGGAACACAAGGCTCAACCATCGCCGAAAATGATGCAGTTCTTTTTACTACTTCGGGCAGTAGTGGAACCCCTAAGGGAATCATTCACACACACGACTCATTACGAGCGAATGCCGACAGTGTTGCTCAGTATTTTGGCGACACGTCACAAATGCATTGGCTCGCCTGTTTGCCGCCATCTCATGTTGGTGGGTTTGGTGTCATTTCTCGAGCACTCATCTGGAATTGCCAACTGACGACTCTTCCACAATTCGATGCAGAGCTAGTCGAGGGCCTCGCTCGTGGCGGCGTTACGCACACATCACTTGTGGCAACCGCACTCGGGCGCATCAATGCTGAACTGTTTGAAAGAGTCCTACTTGGCGGAGCAAAACCTCCACCAAACCTGCCACCAAATGTCACCATCACATATGGCCTCACCGAAACAATGGGCGGCGTTGCGTACAACCGCGCTGCACTTTCTGGTATCGAAATTTCCATTTCCGCAGAGCAAGAAATTTTGGTTCGCGGGCCCGTCCTCATGAATCGCTACTACCAACAGCAGTTAGGTCACCCCATCGACGGCGATGGCTGGCTACACACTGGCGATCTGGGAAGTATGAGCGTAGACAGCCAACTGTCGGTGACAGGACGCCGAAGTGAACTCATCATTTCAGGTGGTGAAAACATCTGGCCTGAGGCAGTGGAAGCTGCTTTGACGAGTCATGCCGATGTGCGCGACGTATGCGTTGTGGGCGTAGATGACCACGAGTGGGGTCAAAGAGTTGTTGCATTCATCGTGCCAACAAATACCTCGCGTACGCACTCACTTGCTGAGTGGAGAGACCACGTGGCCGAATCACTTCCGCGATTCATGGCTCCACGGCAAGTGGAAATAGTTGACAGCATTCCACGAAGCGCCCTCGGAAAACCTCAACGACAGGCGCTCAAAGAAACACTCACTCCACATACGTAGTGTTTTACGAGTGCGCAACTCCCGCGCCACCGTCGATGACGTAGGTTTCACCGGTAATCCAGCTCGCAGCGTCTGAAACAAGAAACGCTGCCAAGTTTGCGATGTCTTGGGGTTCACCCAGACGACCCAATGGTGTGCGCTTTGCTAACGCATCGCCGAAATTGTCTACCAACACCGCTGCGAAATCGGTTTTTACCAATCCGGGGGCAATTCCCACCACGCGGTTCGGGCCAATCTCGCTGGCAAGCTGGCGGGTGAAATGAATGAGCGCGGCTTTCGTGAGGTTATAAATACTCAAACCCGACTCGGTACGCATTCCCCCCACAGAGGCAATATTCAAAATAACGCCTGGTTTTTCTTTTAGCGCCATTTCATAAGCCATCTGTGTCCAGAACAAAGGCCCTTTTAAGTTGACTTGGAATGTTTTATCGAACCGAGCTTCATCGACCCCCAGCGAATCTCCGTAGTACGGGTTCGTTGCTGCGTTGTTAATGAGAATGTCGACGCCGCCAAATTTCTCGATAGTGGCAGCTATGCATTCCCGACCAGACGCGATATCGCCAGCATTAGCGGCAAAAACCTCAGTCACTCCATTAATCTCTTTTGAGGCTTCGCGCAGTGCATCTTCCTTGCGCGATGACATCATCACCTTTGCGCCGCTTTCTGCGAGTGTCTTGGCAATTGCCTTGCCGATACCTTTAGATGCTCCGGTGACGAGAGCTACTTTGCCTTCAAAAGAGATTTCCATTAACTCAAACTAGCCCCACCACGAGATCCCTGCGAAAACTACTCTGACTGGTCCTGAACTTCCGCAGAAATCAAGATGGTGCGGATTCTGCGACCCACTAGTTCTTCCACCGTGAATTTCCAGCCTTCAGCTTCAACGCTCTCGCCTGGCTCAGGAACGTGCTCCACCATGTTAAAGACGAATCCGGCCAAGGTATCCCAGTCGGTGTTGGGGAGACGGGTTGCCAGCAAATCGTTCACATCGTCGATGGGTATTTTCCCATCGACGCGATAGTTTCCATTCGGCAAACGCACCACACCCACTTCATCGTCATCGAACTCATCGATGATTTCTCCGACCAGCTCTTCAAGGCAGTCTTCAAGAGAAATGATGCCCACGATTGACCCGTGTTCGTCGGCCACCACTGCAAGGTGATATTTCTCGCGCTGCATCTCGCGCATCAAACGATTCACTGGTTTTGTTTCAGGAACAATGACTACTTTGCGAATGAGATCGGTCATGACCGATGTGCCCAAACCTTCACGTTCTGCACGCATGAGATCTTTTGTATAGGCAATACCCACCACGTCGATGTCTTCTTCGCCTTCTTGGATAACTGGCAATCGGCTATACCCTTCGGAAATGGCTACGTCGAGAGCCTGCGTAATGGTCATATTGTGGTCGACAGTCACCATGTCGGGTCGCGGCACCATCACTTCGCGCACCACCGTGTCGCCAAACTCAATTACTGATTCAATGAGTTCACGTTCTTCATGCTCAATCACTTCATCTTGTGCCGCAGCTTCAACAATGCCGAGAAACTCTTGTTCGCTAACAAATGGCCCCGACTGCAACCCTTTGCCTCGCACAATGATGTTGGTCAGTGAGATGAGCCCGCGAGAAACAAATTGCAGCGGCCAAAACGACACGATGAAGCTTGTGGGTCGAGCAATGATGAGCGCAGCTCTTTCTGGGTACAACACTGCATACGTTTTTGGCACGGCCTCAGCAAAAACGTAGAACACCACAACGTTTAAGAGAACGCCTATCACTACACCGCCAGCTCCAAACAATCGCCCCGCAACAACACCCGTCAGCGTGGCTTGCACGGTTTGACATATGTTGACGCTCAACAACAACGGGTTCACCCAACGAGCCGGATCGGTGACGAGTTTTGACAGCGACCGTGCCGCTTTTACCCCTTGGTCAGCGAGCGCTGCAGCCTTTGGTTTTGAAATTCTCGAGAGAGCCATCTCAGAGACGGCGAAAAAGATAAGGAGCACCAGCAGCAGGAGTATCGCCGCCAACATCCAGTAATCAGCGCCGGTGGGTGTAGCAGCAATCATTGTGAATCCTCTGGGTGATTGATACGAAAATTGAGCGGGGCGGGCGATTTCCAAAAATACTGTTCGAGAAGTTCTTTCTCTCGACCTTGCATCCGTTCACGTTCTTCTATTTCAGCATGGTCGTAGCCCAACACATGCAATGCGCCGTGCGTGACGAGCAGGGCAATCTCGTCGTCAAAGGTTCCGGCATGGGTAGGAGCCTGGGCGCGGGCCACATCCGGACAAATCACAACATCTCCCAGCAACAACGGTGAATCTTCTATGTTTTCCGCGGCCCGATCTGGGCCTCGCGATACCGAACCAGGGCCACTGGCAAACTCAGGGACGAACGCATCGATGGGAAAAGCCAAAACGTCGGTCGGGCCAGTCTTTCCCATGTGAACGCTATTCATTTCCGCCATTACGTGCGGTTCCACAAACAAAATGCTCATCTCGGCTGCTCCGCGCACGCCTTCAGCCTTCAGTACATCGGTAGCAAGCAATTGCCAACGAGCAAGATCAATAGAAATACCGTCTTGTTCTGACGCACAGAAAACGGTGAGTTCACCGTCGCCTCCCACTCGCTTTGGCTTCTTAAACCTTCCTAAAAAGTCAACCATTCAGGGTTCAGCGCTGTCTTTCTTCATATGCAGACACAATATCGGCAACGATGCGATGGCGTACGACATCTGATTTCGACAAATGCACGAATTCCAAGCCTTCAATACCCGTCAGAATCTTCTCCAAGCCAACGAGTCCACTTTTGCCATTTTGCACATCAATTTGAGTGATATCGCCGGTCACCACAACCTTTGAGTTGAAACCAATTCTTGTGAGAAACATCTTCATTTGTTCGGGAGTCGTATTTTGGGCTTCGTCGAGAATGATGAACGAGTTATTGAGCGTACGTCCACGCATAAATGCCAAAGGAGCAACCTCAATGGTTTGACGTTCAATGAGTTTCTGGGCGCCTTCATGGTCGACCATGTCGTACAAAGCATCGTACAGAGGGCGCAAATATGGGTCGATTTTTGCCATCAGGTCACCGGGCAAAAAGCCAAGCCTCTCGCCTGCTTCCACTGCGGGGCGCGTGAGAATGATGCGCTGCACTTGTTTGGCTTGAAGCGCCTGAACCGCCATAGCCACTGCAAGCCAACTTTTCCCTGTTCCTGCTGGCCCCACGCCAAAGGTAATGACGTTTTCACGAATTGCATCAACGTAGCGTTTCTGGCCTGCTGTTTTTGGTTTCACCGCTCGACCACGCCCGGCTCGCATCACTTCATCGGTGAGCACATCACTTGGGCGTTGATTATTGCGCACCATGTCGATGGATCGATCGATGACTAATGAATCGAATGCCTCACCTTTTTGCAACAACATGACGAGCTCTTCAAAGAGGCGCCCAGCCTTCGCCGAGTCGGCACCAGCCAACGACACCACATTGCCGCGCACAGAAATTTTTGTAGATGGGAAGGCATCTTCAATGCGGCGTAAATGCTCGTCGCGCATCCCTAGGAGATCGGCCATCATGTGCGAGTGAGGAATGACCACATCGACTGTGGGAGAGGAAGTACTCATCTATATGAAACGTAGCGCATTGACTAGGAGGTCAGCATGGTCGTTTCGGTATCGGAACCAGTTTCAGACCCAACAGAATCGGCTGGCTCGCGCGGGCGAATAAAGTCAATGGCGTAATAACGCTGGGTGGTAATGGGGATGAGGTCTGCCTCTGAGACCATTCGTGCCAAACGCACCATGAGTTCTGCTGCTCCCCCAGTGTCTTGAGGTTGGTTGCTTTCAGGGGTGTCAAACACCAGCAAAGCCCCTTCTGCTGCCTCCACCGCGAGCGCATGCTTCCCTAAATGGATTACTGCGCCCTTTGCCACATAATCAGGGTCAACCACTGCCCACACCACATAGTGCACCTGGCCTTTGCGGAAACGCTCGGGGTAGTGCTTGGCAAAATACAACTCTGACAACCAACGAGTTGCCCGTACATCAGTAGCAATCAGCGTCATCGCAACGGGCACACCGTCATCCCAGACCACCCAGGCACGATTGCTGTGCAGGGTTATTTGGTCGTTAAATTCAAGTCGGTCAAGCATCTCGTGGGTCGCAGTCAACTCGGCCTCAGGCAAATAGGCGCGCACATAGAGGTTCCACAGAGAATCTTGCAGGTTGTGGTCTACAACGTGAGAGTGGCGGGTGACATACATACGAAGAGGTACTCCAAAAAAGAGGCACTCCGCCTATGAACACCGTAGTTGATCCACCCCTGCAATTCGGGTCATGTGTAGCCTGAAAAGCCAGTGCGCAAAAGCTTTTCTCAATTGGCATGGCTCATCGGGGCCGTGGGAGTGGTTCTCGGGCTCGTCAACATGTTGACCCCGTCCGC
>JANRCO010000044.1:0-13087 GCA_030726975.1 Ilumatobacteraceae bacterium
ACTCAAAAGTACCGACCTTTGACCGTGCCCAGGCCGATTGGCGCTATGCGCTCGGTGTCGAGTGCCAGGGCAAGCTGCTTCACGGCCTCGGTGGGGTCATTCGACATGCCAATGGTGCGGGCAAACACGTTGGTAGAGCCCCCTGGAAGGACTCCTAAGGCTGTATCTGACCCTGCAATGCCTGTGGCAACCTCGTTGAGTGTGCCGTCGCCTCCAAAGGAGACCACGCAATCGAGCCCGCGGCGGGCAGCGTCTTCGGCAAAGCGTGTGGCATGCCCGCGGCGATTGGTTTCCACCACCTGCACCGTGTGGTGGCGGGCAAGGTGCTGATGGACCACGACCGTATTGCGGGCTGTGACCGATGACGCAAAGGAGTTAACTACAAGAAGAACACGCACAACGAGGAAACGGTATCAGTTTGTGACGCCAGTTAGGCAGAATCGGAACCAAGCGGTAACAATAGAAGTCATGAACGTGATCGTCTGTGTGAAGCAGATCCCCGACCCCGCCTTGCCAGGTGCCTTAGACGGCGCAACAAACACCCTGAAGCGAGACGGCAAACTTATCCTCGATGACTCCGACGCATACGGCGTAGAAATGGCATTGCAACTTGTCGATGCTGCCGGTGGTGGAGAAGTGAGCATCATCTCGATGGCTCCTAATGGTGAAACTGCTGGCATGCGCACCGCGCTTGCCATGGGAGCTGCAAAAGGAGTGTTAGTTTCCGACCCAGCACTGCAAGGTAGCGATGCACTCACCACTGCAAAAATTCTTGCAGCAGCTGCACAACGCTTAGGCGGAGCAGATCTCATCATTGCTGCAACAGAATCTTCCGATGGTTACACCGGAACTGTTCCCGAACAAATGGCTGAAGTTCTCGGACTTCCTTCGGTGACTTTCGCAAAGAAAGTAAAAATTGATGGCGGTGTATTGAAAGCCGACCGTCAAACTGAAGAAGGATACGACGAAGTGGAATGCGCACTGCCTGCACTCATCAGCGTCACCGCTGGTGTGGTTGAGCCGCGTTACCCCAGCTTCAAAGGCATCATGGCTGCAAAGAGCAAGCCAGTAGAAGAAGTGTCTGCAAGCGACCTTGGCGTGACGCCAGCGGGTTGGGCAGGTGCAGGGCAAAAAGTCACGCTTGTTGCTCAAGCAGAAGCTCGTCAAGCAGGCGAAATCGTAGAAGACGACGGAGAGTCGTTTGGCAAGATCGTTGCGTTCCTAGAAAATTTGAAAGTGATCTGAGGAAAAAATCATGGCTATTAACAGTGTGTGGGTTTTCGCCCAAGTAACAAATGGTGCCGCAACTACAGGAACTCTCGAGCTCCTCACCAAGGCCCGTTCGCTTTCATCAAATGTCACTGCAGTTTTGGGTGGCGATGCTTCTGGTGTTGCTGCACAACTCGGTGAGTATGGCGCAACAAAGGTGTATGCCACTGGCGATCTTGCAGGAAAACTTCCTGGTGTTGCTGTGTCTGGTGCAATGAAAGCAATCATCGATAGCGGCGACAAGCCCGACCTCATTTTGTTCCCACAAAATTATGAAGGTCGTGACGTGTTGTCACGTTTGTCGGTGAAGCTCAATAAGTCGGTTCTCACCAACTCCATCGACGTTGCTGTTGATGGCGATGCAGTGAATGCAACCACACCTATTTTCGGCGGCAACACTTTGGTCACCACCACCTTCACAGGTGAAGGTCCATACCTTGTTGCGTTCCGTCCGAAGAGTTTTGCTGCTGAAGCATCGGGCGGTGCTCCTGCTGCTATTGCTGCTGCAAATGTTCCCGACCTCGGTGCAACAGGTGGCGCAAAAGTAACTGCAGTACACGTTGAAGAAACCACTGGTCCAAAACTCGATGAAGCAAGCATTGTTGTTTCTGGTGGTCGTGGTCTTGGTGAAGCCGACAAGTACGCAATGGTTGAAGAACTCGCCAAGTTGCTGAAGGGTGCACCGGGTGCATCGCGCGCAATTGTCGACGCAGGATGGGTTCCTTACTCGTACCAAGTGGGCCAAACCGGCAAGGTAGTGAAGCCAAGTGTTTATATTGCTGCTGGTATTTCAGGTGCAACTCAGCACATGGTGGGCATGAAGGGTGCAAAAAACATCATCGCCATCAACAAAGACAAAGAAGCACCCATCTTTGGCATTGCCGACCTCGGCATTGTTGGCGACGTGCACAAAGTACTGCCAAAGCTCATTGAGGCTTTGAAGGGTCGTTAATTCATGACGATATGTCGCGGGCAGAAAATGCCCACGACATATCGTTAAATGGATCTTCCACGGCAAGTTGCAATTGCCATCCGTGAAGTGGATCTTCTTCGCGCCAGGTAAACCATTGCAGTTCTTCCATCTCGGCAAGAAGCGTGTTGGGTCGTAGCGGCCACTCGTCGAGCGCATCGGCAAACGCGGTTGCAAGCCACCACGCACTGAAGCGACCTTGTGCCATGCCACGCCTGCGGCCATGTGCACCACCCGATGCTCCGGCCCAAGCAACCAAAGACATCACCTGTGTTGGTTCTAGTGGCGACACGTGTGCCTCGTTCAGCCCCAGTGCTCCAAGTGCCGATGCAATGCCGCCAGACACTGCTGCAAATGAGACGCGGCCATTTGATTGCGATGTCCATGCTTCCACCACGCCACGCACTGCTTGTTCAATGTCGGGGTCATCGTCTCGTTGTGCCGCGGTATTGCATTTCACTTTGTTGAAAGGGACTGCGGTGAGAAGCGGAGTAGGTGCTTCAACGCCGTTATCGGAATAAAACGGCACTTCATACGACGGCTCCCACGTGCCAAGGGCAAGAGGAATTTCTAAAATTGCTTGCAGGCTTGCATCGTTTTCCACGGTGTCGCCGCGAATGGCGCGTTCGTATGCAACAAAGCCACGCATGGGTGGGTCGGTGATGTACTTCTCGACTTCATTCCACGTGTGGCTTTGGGCGATCACCTCAGTGAGAGGGCCCATACTGAATGTGCTGGTGGGATGTTGCAAAGACTCCGCAGCATTTTTGGCGTCGGCATGTAGAGCGAGACGGTAGTTGGCCAATGTGGCTGCCGGCCATACTTGGCGTCCGGTTTTTACTGCTGCGGCACACTTGTTGCGCAGTGCAGCAAGTTCATTCCATTCGCGCTTGGCGCATAGCGCATCGATCTCACGAATAATTTCATCGAGATCGGCTCGGTCGACAAGCGCATCGAGGTATTGACTCATTACTGCAGATTGTCACAGAAGAGGCCACGGAACGCGTCTTCCCGATGGGTCGTAGGGTAAAACTTTATTTTCAAGCAGCCACTCGACGCGTTCTTTGAGCGCATCAACTTCTTCTGCGTTTAAAAGAGTCGCTACGCGTAAGGGGACTTGTTGAGAAATCACTTCTAAAGCAGAGAGGTGATCCGCGGAGAGTTTTTCAGTAGCGAAATCCCAAATGACGGTGCGCAATTTGAAGTCACCTGAAAAACACACACCATGGTCGATGCCCCAAATGTGGCCATTGCTGTCGAGCAACACGTGCCCGCCTTTGCGGTCGGTGTTGTTGGCCACAATGTCGAATATTGCCATGAGCCGTAATTGGTCGTGTGTTTCTGGGTGGTCTTCAATAAAAGTGAAGTAGTGCAGTTCGGGGTTAGCTTCAATGAACCATTGCACTGAGCCCTCACCAAAAGGACCATCACGCACCACTGTGGGTGGAACGAGGTCGAAACCGAGTGCTTCAGAGAGTTCATAAGCGGCAACTTCGCGACGAAACAAGCCAGGCTCGAAATCCCATAGGGGTTGCTCGCCTTTGAGTGGCTTGTAAATGGCTTGGCATTGTTCAACTTCATCAACAAATATCTTCACCAGAAATGTTGCATTGCTGCTGTAAGGCATGCGACCAACAATTTCCATTTGGCCATTGTGAAGAACGCTGAGCGGGTCGCTGTGTGCAACGCGTGAAGTTGCTGACATAAAAAGAGCTAGTTCATTCGTGGGCACGGATGCCCGTCGATGTTCATTGGTAGCCCGCACCAGCGACAATTGGGTCGCCCTGCGCCAACAACGTCGTCGGCGTGATCGCAAAAGGCGAGTGCTTGGGCACGGGTGAGAAAGCCACGAATGCGACTTGCCACAACATCGTCAAGTGGTTCGCCTTCTTCGTCGAGATCAACCATTTCATCGAGGTGAATGACGATGCGGTCGAGTTCGCGGTCGTAAGCAACACCAATGGGCCCTACAACAAATGCAACATCGGGGTTGGGCGAAACACTGAGTGCCTCAGGAAGTGGAGCGTCTTTGCTGTCGGGAAGGTCGGCAAGAAGTTCGCGTACGTAATGGGCAATTGCTGCAACTTGAGACTTCTCGCATTTCACGGTGATGGTTTCGCCTTCGCCGCGCACTTGAATGAGAAAGATACGTTCACCAGGGCGACCAACGGCGGTGGTAGTGAATGCATCGGGTGCATCGAAGTCGCGATAGGTGGTCATGACGGGGCCAACTCTGAAAGAGAACCACCAGTGGAGTTCACTGTGAGCACGATGGGCGCTCCGCCGCCGTAAGCCAGTGCGCTGATGGAGCAAGTACTCACCACGATGCGTTGAAAGAGATCGAGGTGTGTGCCCATGGCGTGAGCGAGGGCTGCCTTAATGGGGTCGGCATGAGAAAAGCACACCACAACGCCACCAGGATGGCGCAAGCGAATGTTGTCGAGCGCGGTAGAAATGCGTACTTGCATTTCGGTAAAACTTTCACCGTTGGGAAAACGAAACGTACTTGGCGCGCCTTGCACGGTTTTCCATTCAGGAAGTTTCATGAGGTCGCTCAATTTCCCGCCGGTCCATTTGCCAAAGTCACACTCAATAAGGCCTTTGTCGATGATGACTTTTTGCTTGCGTTGTTTGGCAAGTGGTGCTGCAGTTTCGCGTGTGCGCTCAAGTGGCGAGGAATAGATGGCATCAATTTTGGGAAAAGAAGCGAGGCGCTCGGCAACTTCAGCAGCTTGCTTGAGGCCGGTCTCGCTGAGGTGTAAGCCTGGAGCGCGGCCAGGAAGTGATTGCCCAGTGGTGGGAGTTTGTCCGTGGCGCACGAGGAGCAAAGTGGTGGGTTTGTGATGAGGGGTAGCTTTTTTTGACGCCATAGCACCTGCGAACTTATCGGTTCTGCCTCTACTGTGTACATATGGGCGCCCGAAAACTCTCGCCACTCGATGCTGTGTGCCGTGATGTTGCATCGTGTCGTGCCTGCCCGCGGCTTGTTGAATGGCGCGAAGACATTGCCCGCGAAAAACGAGCCATGTTTCGCGACGATACGTATTGGGGTCGTGGAGTACCGGGCTTTGGCGACGCACAGGCGCAACTTCTGGTACTTGGCCTCGCCCCCGCAGCGCACGGTGCAAACAGAACAGGCCGCGTGTTTACAGGCGATAAAAGTGGCGACTGGCTGTACCGCGCGATGCATAAGGCAGGTTTTGCAAATCAACCCACGTCGCAGCATGTTGATGATGGTTTGCAACTCAGTAATGCCTGGGTTACTGCTGCAGTGAAATGTGCGCCGCCAGCAAATGCTCCGACCCCCGATGAACGCGTCACTTGCAGGCCATTTTTAGAACGTGAGTTTGCAGCATTAGATAACGCACATGTGTTGGTGTGTCTTGGTGCTTTTGCATATCAGGCAGCAACAGAGTTTTTGTACATTCGTCCGCGCCCAAAATTTGGACATGGTGTTGAAGTGCAACACGGCAAGTGGACCTTGCTCTGTTCGTTTCACCCCAGCCAACAAAATACATTTACTGGCAAACTCACCGAGCCAATGTTTGACAATATTTTTGAGCGTGCGCGCGAGCTATGCGTTATTGGAGCACAGGAGTAAACGCACTGCGTAGCGCCGCGGACGATGCCGCAAGCGCAGCTTTTCCGTCGTCGAGGAAATCGGCAAGTGAAACAAAGCCATGAAACTGGCTCGACCACCGCACATGCGACACAGCAACACCCAGTGCGGAAAGACGTTTGGCGTATGCCTCGCCTTCATCACGCAAGGGGTCGAATTCAGCGGTAATAACAAATGCGGGCGGAGCAGCGGCCAGCACTTCATCGGTGTCGAGCAACGGTGAAACACGTGGATCGGTGATGGTGCCCTGGTTGCCACTGAGGTAGTGCTCGACAAACCACTTCATGCCGGCATGTGTGAGGAATGGGCCGTCTTTGTTTTCCTGGTGGCTCGGGTGGCCAAGGCGACAATCGGTGACGGGATAAATGAGCAACTGGTACACGCATGGAATGACCTGCATGTTGGCAATGATGGCGGCGAAGTTGCCGCCAGCAGAGTCGCCACCTACTGCAATGCGCGTTGCATCGCATCCGATGGATGCTGCGTTGTCGTAGGCCCAGCGTGTGGCTGTGACGCTGTCGGTGAGAGGAATAGGAAAGGGAAACTCTGGAGCGAGCCGGTATTCCACCGAGAGCACTGCACATTCACTTTGCATGGCAAGTGCACGACAGACGCCGTCGTGTGAGTCGACATTGCCGAGCACCCAACCACCACCGTGGTAGTACACGAGTAAAGGAAGGTTGGTGTTGTTGTTCGGCTTGTACAAGCGCGCAGGTACGCCACCAGCATCGATGTCTTTGGTTTCAAAGATGGGCAGGGCCGACGGTGTAGTGCGCGCATTACGAATATCGCGTGCGTTTTGAGGCGTGTCTTCTTCGAAGGGTTTATCGCCCAACGAGTCGATGAAGTTGATGATGAATTGTGACTGAGGATGCAGTGGCATCACCACAAACTAGTGCGCCGCAGGGGCCGCTCCGTCAACCTTCTTCTTAGGTTCAGGTACACCCACTGCAGGGGCGCCATCGGCCCATTGTGGCCAGCGACGACGGCTCACAATAGAAAGCGTACGCAGCAGTTTCATGGCCACTTCGTCTTCTTGTGCGGGCCGGGCTTCAATGACGCCATCGGCAATCATGCGGGTGATGACTTCTTCGCCAAGCTCGGTGCGCACGATGGTGAGCGTCCAGTCGTTGTCTTTGCCAATTCCACCGGTGGCGATGTCGGAGTGCTCAGCGGCAAAGTCGGGGCAGTTCTTGCAACCCTCGCGTGTCCACTGATGGCATTCCTTCAAGTTGATTTCGTGGAATGAACCATCTTTCATCCAGATTTGGAATGCACCTTTGATGTTCATCTTCACCATGTCGGCTTTTTTAAGGCCATACTTCGCTTCGAAAAGTTCAGGGAAAATTGCGTCGTCAAATGTTTTTGAGCACAAAAGACCAATGTTGAAAACGAAGGGCTTGCCTACTTTTCCTGCTTTGCGATCCCACATCACCGGGGGAGAAGAGGTTTGGCAACCCATTCCCACAAGAGCAAGTTTTGTGAGCCCAAGTTCTTTTGCCTCTTTTAATGCAAGTGGGTTTGCGCAGTAGGTGTATCGGCTACCAGCAGTAGCAAGCACTTCATCGGGGGTACGCACAAGAACGGGTTTGGCTTTCCAGGCGTCGTCTGGTTCAACACCGCTGACCATTGCGCCTTCGATGTAGTCGTTCTTCAAGAGCCACGTGAGCATGGCAGTAACAAAGCCGCCGTCTTGACCACGGTCGTGTTGTGTTTTATCCGAAGCACGCGTGAGAAGAAGTTGACGCCAGATGCCGGCCATTTCATTTGGCTCGCGCACGCGACCAAAGAGGTGCATGTCGGCGGCAGGTTCCCATTGGCGAAAGCGTGGGCACGCACGTGTGCAAGTGGTGCAACCTTTTTCGCCGTGAATGCAATTGTCGAGGCCAAGTTCTTCTTCAATATGGAAAGGCTTGTACTTGCCTTCCTCATGCTCGTACCCAATGACATCGTGTGGGCACGTAACAACACAACCTGCACATCCTGTACATAGGCCAGTGGTAATGACCTCTTCGTAGAGTTCTTTCCACTGGGCAGTCCAGCGGGTAGTGCTTGCAGGTGCAGATTCGGTCGTAGTCATGACTACGACACTACCTACAGAGCGTCGCTACCTTCTTCTCCTGTGCGAATACGGATGATTCGCTCGGCATTGGTGACCCAGATTTTTCCATCGCCAATTTTGCCAGTGGAGGCAGCTCCACGCAGGGCTGCAATGGTTTTTTCCACGTCATCATCGTGAACAACCATCTCGAGACGCACTTTTGGCACAAAATCGATGTTGTATTCGGCCCCGCGATAGGTCTCGGTATGGCCACCTTGGCGACCAAAACCTCGCACTTCGCTCACGGTGATTCCTTGGACGCCTGCCCCTTTCAGGGCTTCTTTGACATCATCAAGTTTGAAGGGTTTGACAATCGCAGTGATGAGCTTCATGTCGTAATCCTACGCCTGATAGGCGGTCTCTGCATGCTGACTCTGGTCGAGCCCGACGAGCTCATTTTCAGGTGAGACACGGATTCCGATGGTGGCGTTGAGAATTTTTGCCACCACGTAGGTGACGACGAAAGAAAAGGCGAAGGTTGCCACAGAGGCAAGGGCTTGCTTGCCGAGGAGGCTGGCTCCACCACCGAAGAAGAGACCGTCGGCTCCGAGGCCGTTAATTGCCGTGTCGGCAAAAAGACCAAGAAGCAGCGCACCGGCAAGGCCACCAACGAGGTGCACGGCAATGACGTCGAGGCTGTCGTCAAAACCAAACTTGGTTTTGAGGGTGAGGCACAAGTAGCAAACAAAGCCGGTGATGGCACCAATAGCAATCGGCGCCATGCCGCCAACAAAGCCCGCGCATGGAGTGATGGCAACGAGGCCAGCAACTGCTCCAGAAGCAGCACCCAGCGTGGTTGCGTGTCCTGCTTTGATCTTTTCAATGATGAGCCATGCAATCATGCCGCTTGCTGCTGCAAGTTGTGTGTTGATGAGGGCCTGTGCGGCAAGACCATTTGCTCCAAGAGCTGAGCCTGCATTGAAACCAAACCAGCCGAACCACAAAATGCCTGTTCCTAAAATGGTGTAGGGCAAGTTGTGTGGTGGCATTGCTTCACGAGGCCAACCACGGCGCTTGCCAAGAACTAAAATGACTGCAAGTGCTGCTGCACCTGCGTTGATATGCACAACTGCTCCACCTGCAAAGTCGAGTGCGCCTTCTTGGAACAACCAACCGTTAGGGCTAAACACCCAGTGCGCAACGGTGGGGTACACCACCACTGCCCATACGCCAATGAGAATGCAATAGGCGCTGAACTTCATGCGGTCGGCAGTTGCTCCAGTAATCAGCGCTGGTGTGATGATGGCGAACATCATTTGATACACAACAAAAGCGAGTGGCGGAATGATGAGTGCGAAGTCATCGACATAGCCGGGAAGGTTCGGGATGTTGGCGACATCTTTTAAGAACATGAAATCGAAGTTGCCAAAATATTTTCCGCTACCACCAAAGGCGAGGCTAAAGCCAACAGTTGCCCACAAGATGCTGATGAGGCCCATCGCAAAAATGTTTTGCATGAGCATGCCGAGCACGTTCTTTGATCGAACCATGCCTCCGTAGAAAAAAGCAAGACCAGGTGTCATAAAGAGCACCAATGCTGCTGAAACAAGAACCCAAGCTGTTGCACCGCTGTCAATCGTCATAGTCGTCAAAACTATTCAGGAACTGTTTCGGCAGTGTTTCGTACTTGTGAAAGGACGTTACATAGAAAAGAAAAGAGGCGCCGCTGCAAGTGCAACGGCGCCTCTTTCGTGTTTCTAATCGTGGGTGTACCCAGGAACGCCATGTTCATGGGTGTCGAGACCTTCACGTTCTTCTTGTTCGCTTACTCGCAAACCGACCGTTGCTTTCAAGACACTGAACAAAATGGTTGTGGCGATGAGGACGAATGCCGCAATGGACACGACACCAATGAGTTGGCTCACTAACTGGTCGGCACCTCCGCCATAGAACAATCCTTTCTTGACGACGCCATCGACTTCGGTCGCCGAGAAAAGTCCAACGGCTAATGTTCCAAAAGCGCCACACACACCATGCACGCTGACTGCACCTACTGGGTCATCAATGCGGATTCGGTCGAAGAAAATGACCGAAAACACCACGATGACTCCGGCAAGTGCGCCAATCACAATTGCACCGAGCCCATTGACGGCCCAACAACCAGCAGTCACACCAACCAAGCCGGCTAACAGGCCGTTGCCAGTCATTGCTACGTCGGGCTTGCCTGAGCGCTTCCAAGTGACAAACATCGCTACGAGAGCGCCGGCGGCGGCGGCCAAGGTGGTGTTGACGGCAATTTTGCCAATGACTGGGTCTGCGCCCAGCCAAGAACCTGGGTTAAAGCCGTACCAGCCCACCAAAAGGATGAAGCATCCGAAAATGGCAAATGGAATGGAATGGCCAGGAATAGCTCGCGGTTTGCCATTGCTGTCGTATTTGCCGATACGTGGACCGAGGATTTTCGCTCCAACTGCCGCTGCAACGCCACCGGTCATGTGAACAAGAGCGGATCCAGCAAAGTCGTGAAATGGAGTGTCGAGTTGGAAGAGCCATCCGCCGCCCCACTGCCAACGAACAACGATGGGGTAGATCACCGCTGAAATCACTGCACTGAAGAGAACGTAACTCTTGAATTTTGTTCTCTCCGCCATCGCGCCAGACACAATGGTGGCTGCTGTTGCGGCGAAAGCTACTTGGAATGTGAAGAAGGTGAACTTATCTAAGTTTCCGTATGTGAATACTCCGTCACCTGCAAGAAACCATCCGTCGCCTCCGAAGAACCCTCCGATTCCGGTGAAGTCCCCTCCGAATGCAATGGCATAACCCACGGCAAAGAACAAGATTGCTCCCACAGAAAAATCCATGAGATTCTTCATGAAAATATTAGCGACGTTTTTTCCTCGAGTGAGTCCTGCTTCAACAAGGGCAAAACCTGCCTGCATGAAGATAACAAGAACAGCTGCGATGAGAATCCAGACATTGTCGAGAACCGCTTGAACATCAGATGCAGTTGGCCCCTCCTCTGCTGCGGAAACTGCTGTAGATGCTGCAACAGCAACGACAGAAGCCAAAAGAGACCCGCTGATTACTTTGGTAAGAAGTGATTTTGATTTAGATCGCATCGCGGCCCTCTTCTCCGGTTCGAATGCGAATGAGTCGTTCAACACTTGTGATCCATACCTTTCCATCTCCAATTTTTCCAGTGTTAGCTGCAGTGCGTATTGCAGAAATCACATTGTCGACGTCGTTGTCTTCAATGACGAGCTCAAGGCGTACCTTGGGTACGAACTCGATGGTGTATTCGGCACCGCGATAAGTTTCGCTGTGTCCTCCCTGACGACCAAAGCCACGTACTTCAGACACGGTCATCCCTTGGATGCCGATTGCCTTCAGTGCGTCTTTCACGTCGTCAAGCTTGAATGGCTTCACGATTGCGGTGATGAGTTTCACTGCGTTCCTTTCTCATAAGTGGGTCACTTCTTGGAAAGAACATACGGGGCGCAGATTTCACAACTGTCGCCCCAATGTTTCAGGAACATGGCGTATTTGTTGTTGTGTTAACGGTGTGTTACTTCAGGCGTTGAAGTACTTTTCGCACCGCATCGGCACGATCGTCACCAATTTTGTGACCCACACGGTCTGAAATTTCGAATTCGTCGTCAGCGAATCCATCTTTCGTTTGCACAACTGCATGATGCACTTGCACACCGGCATTGCTGAGTGCGTAACTAATTGCAGACAAAAGGCCGATTTGGTCGGGTCCGCTGACGCGCAGGACTGAATGCCATGGGTGAATGGAATTGTCGAGCGCCACTTGGGGTGCGGCAAGTGCCAATTTCCGCGGGCGCAAGCGTCCTTTCAATGACTGTGAGAACAACCGTGAAAGATGAACTGGGTCGGGCGGGTGCGGTGACTCAACAACAAAGGTGTCGAGCACCGAGTTGTCGGGCCACGTCGCCAAACTTGCAGATACAACGGAAATTCCTTCGTCGGCGAGCACGCCAGAGAGGCGCGAGAGCAAACCGCGTCGGTTGCGACATGCGGTATTGAGTATGTACTGGTGTGGGGTGTGTGTTGGCTCTACAGTGACCCGCACTTTTCGACCATGTGGTGCAGGCTCAATGAGGCGAGCGTGCTCAAGGAGTTCTGCTGGTTCGTGTGCCAAAACATAAGTAGTGGGTGCATGAACAATGCGGTCGAGCAGGGCTTCATCGTTGGTGAGTTCGCTTGTTTGGCGGCGACGCAGATCGGCCAGCGAATCGTTTTCGCCACTCAATAACTCGGGCATTGCGAGGACGCCTTGAACTCCGGTAGTGATGTCGATCATCGCTGCGTGTTGCCAGGGCTCAAGACCTCCTTGGGCATCGGCAAGTAGTCGACTGCGCTCCACAATGCCTGGGCGTTTTAAACCGTGAGCTATATCGCGAATGAGACGTTCATTTGAACGGTGAGGTTCGCGCTCGACGCCGGCACGGAGTAATGCTGCGCCATTCAAGAGATCTTCTACTTCCTTGGCAAATAAGATATCGAGGTCGAGTTTCTGCAAGATGAGATTCACGGGCATTGAGCCATCGTTGATGTCGGCCAGAAATGCTGCAAGAAGTAGTGAGTCGCTTTGTGAACTTGCCACAGCAGTGACGTCGCGTAGTGCTTCAACCGTAGGGAAACGTAATGAGTGGGTCGGGTCGAGTTCATAAACATCACTGGTGCGACGGTGAATTGCTTCGGCAAGTTCAGTAAGTGTGCGTTCGAAGAGACCTGAGATTTCAATAAGTCTCCACGAACGAGGTGAACCAACACGAAGCAACTGCAACAAATGTGTGGTGGCTTCACGGTTCCACAGCAGGTCGCGGTTGCGGCGCTCGGCAACCCATTCCAAGAACTCATCGCCTGGCTTGTTGTCGGTGGCCATCGCCGCAGCTTGTAACAACACCAATGGACTCGCTGAGGTGGGTGGAGTTGCCGCGAGAGCGATGACCCCATCTTTGGTCACCAGCCAGCCATCGGCGGGCTCGCTCTCGGCAGAAATGTCGAGGTCAATCTCTGAGGCTTCCCCCTGATTCAAGCGCCAACGAAGTAGGGCAGGAGTAATGACCGTCGTAATAAGTACAACGAGCACGAGTGCGGCATGAATGTCGTCATCGAATACGCCGATGTTGAGACCAATGGTGACAAAGACGAGCCCTAC